>JACZJU010000044.1 GCA_014860395.1 Burkholderiales bacterium
CGGGGCGCCGGCGCGATTGATCCAGTAGGTGCGAAAGCCGAATGATTTGGCGCCGCAAGCGTCCCAGCAGTTGGACGATACGAAGCCGATCGCCTCTTTTGGCACGCCCAGTCGATCCACCGCGATCTGGTAGACGCGCGGATCGGGCTTGAAGATGGTTACCTCGTCCACACTCAGCACCGCGTCCAGCATCTGGTCCAGGCCGCTGTTTGCGACCAGCGGGTCGAGCATGTCGGGCGAACCGTTGGACAGGATGGCGAACTTGCAGCCGCGCAGCGCCGTCAGCGCGGACGCGGCTTCCGGATACAGGCTGAGATTCAGATATTGCTGCATCAGCGCGGCCACCTGCGCGTCGTCGAGCGCCAGACCGAGCGTGGAACACGCATGGCGCAAGCCCGCCTCGGTGATACGGCTGAACGGCTCGTATCGCCGCATCAGGCTGCGCAGCCAGGTGTATTCGAGTTGCTTCGTGCGCCATAGCTGGCTTACGGCGCCGCCCTTGCCCGGCCAAAACCGGTCGCACAGGGCGATGACGGAATGCACGTCGTAGAGCGTGCCGTAGGCATCGAAAACGAGGGCGAGTGGTTTCATGATGGATCCCGCGCAATATCAACGCTCCGGCATTTTGCGCCAGATCTGCACGTTTCGGTAACGCGACGGCGGTCGGTCCCGTGCTTGACTCGTGCAGTGCCGCGCGCAGCCTATGCGCGCTGCCGAACAGAAGGGGTTCGGCATTGAGCGCATATTTGACCGAGGTCAAGATTCATGGGCAGGAGTCGATATACGTTAGCTGTGACTGTTTTCGTACCACCGCACCATGCAAACGCGAATGGGAGGCAACATTCGATACGCCGGTTGTAAAACATTGTCAAATAGGCGCCGCAGGGTATTGTAAATATGGGGGAATACTGTAACTTGGCCACCCGTACATCTGTACGCGCGTCACCAAAGTTGGCGGTCGATTATCAAGTGATGAAAATTAGACTTATGCGGAATGTGAGGAATTGTTCCTGCTCCGCAGCCACCTTATCCGCCACACTACTGCAACCATCTACGGACCTCGCAATAATTCATGAATAGGGCCTCCAACCGCGAATTGCAGCTGCCCGCGTTTACGCCGATCGAGGGAGAGTCGACGCTGCCCGACGTCGTGCGTTATCTGCGCACGCTCAACCGTTACAAGTGGGGCATTCTCATGGTGGTGATCGCCGTGGGCATGCTGGCGGCGATGTATGCATCCAGCCTGCGGCCTGTCTACCGCTCCACAGCGACCGTTATGGTCGAAATGGGCAAGCCCAGAGTGGTGTCGAACGCGGAATTGTACGAATCCTTCGTCGGCTCGACCCGCGACTATTTTCTGACGCAATACGAAATCATCAAGTCGCGCGCGCTGGCCGAACGGCTGGTGCGCGTGATGCAGCTGACCAAGCACCCGGAATACGCTCCGGGCCAGCGGGCGAAGCCCTGGTATGCCGAATGGGTGCCGGCGCTGTTCCTGCCGGCCGTCGCACCTGGCGCACCAGCCAAGGCGCCAAACGAGGAGGATCTCGTGGAAGGTGTTGCCTCGCAGGTAATGGGGGGGATACAGGTCCAGCCGGTGCGTAATACGCAACTGGTGAAGCTGAGCTTCGAGTCGCACGACCCCGTGCTTGCCGAGCGCGTGCCGAACACGTTGGCGATGATTTACATCGTATCGGATCTGGAGGAGCGCGGCGATACGACGCGGCGCTCGATGTCCTTTCTTAGAGACCAGGCGGTGGAGCTGAAGCAGAAGCTCAACGAATCGGAGCGCGCGCTGCAGGAATTCCGCGAGCGGGAAAGGATCGTCGTTGAAAAGGGCGTCGCGGTTTCCGGAACGATGCGGCAGCTGGAGGAGATCGACACCGCGTTGCAGGATGCGCGCAGGAAACGCCTGGATGCAGAGGCGCGCTATAACCAGGTGAACACTGCGCGGCTGGGTCGGACGGACGCTGCGCTGGATTCCCTGCCCGTGGTGCAGAGCAATCCGGTCGTGGCGCGCTTCAAGGAGGCCGAGGCCGAGGCGGAGCGCAGGGTAAGCGAAGCCTCCAAGCGCTACGGACCCGAGCACCCGCGCATGGTTTCGGCGCAATCGGATCTCAAGGCGGTGCGCGATAATATCCGTCAGCAGGTCAGAACGGTGGTCGATGGCGTTCTGAAGGACTACGAGGTCACGAAGGCGAACGAGGCGTCGCTGGAGCGTGCGCTCGCGCGTGCGAAGATGGAGAGCCAGGAATACAACCGCAAGGAGTTCACGCTTGCCAGGCTGGAGCGCGAGGTGGCATCCAACCGCCAGCTCTACGACCTGTTTACGCAGCGCGCCAAGGAAACCAACACGGGCGATGTGCCCTCTGCGATTGCGCGCGTGATCGATGTCGCGAAGCTGCCCAAGTCTCCTTCCGGAACGAACAAGAGTCGAATCGTCGGGATCGCAATGCTGGTGGCATTGGCGGTTGCGGTGGCGATTGCGCTCCTGCTGGAGCAGCTCGACACCAGGGTGAAGACGAGCCACGAGGTGGAGGCCAAGCTCGAGGTCAAGGCGATCGGGGTGCTGCCGCGCATGCGGCCGCGTCCGGGCGTGCCGATCGAGCGCATTTTCGTGGACGAAAACCGCAGCGCGTTTGCCGAGGGAATACGCAGCATCCGCAGCGATCTGATGCTTTCAGGCATAGATTCGCCGCAAAAAGTCGTGCTTGTAACCTCCTCTGTGCCCGAGGAAGGCAAGACCACGGTCGCGTGCAATCTGGCGTTTGCGTTCTCGCAGGTCAAGAAGACGCTGCTGGTGGAAGCGGACATGCGACGGCCGAAGATCGCGCGCGTGCTCGACGCCAATTCGCACCGGGCGGGGTTGTCCGAACTCGTGGCGGGCAACGCGCCGCTCGATGAGTGCGTATATCCGGCGGACAATTCCAATCTGTGGGTGCTGCAGTCTGGCCGGGTGCCGCTCAACCCCCTGGAACTGCTCTCGTCGCAGCGTTTCACCGAGGTGATGCAGACGCTGAAGCAGGCGTTCGACGTGATTATCATCGACAGCCCGCCGCTGCAGATGGTCAGCGACGCCTTGGTGCTGTCGCAGTTCGCGACCTCCGTCCTGTACGTGGTGAAAGCTGACAGCACGCCCTATCCGCTGGCGCGCCACGGCCTGATGCAGATGAAGCGTGTCAACGAACCGGCGCTTGTCGGCCTGGGCGCGGTGCTCAACCAGCTCGACGTCGACAAGGCCAACAAGTATTACGGCGAGTACCGTGGCTATGGCGGGCGCTACTACCGCCCGTACGGCTATGACAGCGACCCCGCGGGAAGCGGCAAGCCAACGACGGCCGCCGCAGTTGAGAAGAACGTGACCTGAACGATCAGGCGTAATCCGAACCAGGGGCCAGGCCTCCTCCCCACCCCTGTTGAAAAGGCCGTTTCGGCGAATCCGAAACGGCCTTTTTTTCTTGCCGGCGGGCCTGGGCGTTGCATGAACCTATGGGCGCGATGACCCGGCGGCGGCAGATCGGCGCCGGGTTCCAAGCGCCGACCGGCCGAATTCGATACGCTAGCGGGGTAATTCACGCGAAATGGCGTCGAGGAGGAGATTCATGCAGGATCGCTACCAGGAAATCTACCGTGGCTTCAGATGGGAGGTGCCGCAGAGCTTCAACATGGGCTGGGCGTGCTGCGGCCGCCACGCGCAGGACCGCCACCGCTTCGGACTTTACTGGGAGGACGAGGACGGCACCACGGCGGCCTACACCTACTGGGACCTGCAGCAGCAGGCAAACCGGCTGTCCAACGCGCTGACCGAACTGGGGGTGAAGCGCGGAGATCGCATCGGCATCATCCTGCCGCAACGCCCTGAAACCGTCGTCGCTCACATCGCCTGCTACCAGATGGGGGCCGTGGCGATGCCGCTGTCCGTGCTGTTCGGACCGGACGCGCTGGAGTACCGGCTGCAGAACAGCGAAGCTATCGTCGCCCTGGTCGATACGGCTTCGCTCGCCAACCTGTGGCCGATTCGCGACCGGCTGCCTGCGCTGAAGCACGTGATCGGCGTGGACGGGGCGCGCGAGTCCGCCACGATTTCATGGGAGAAGCTGCTCTCGCAGGCGTCGCGCAAATTCGATCGCGTCGATACGCAGGCGGAGGAAGCCGCGCTCCTAGTCTACACCAGCGGCACCACTGGTCCGCCCAAGGGCGCATTGAAGCCGCAGAGAGTGTTGCTGGGCAACCTGCCGGGGTTCTCGCATTCGCACGATATTTTTCCGCAGGCGGGCGATCTATTCTGGTCGCCGGCAGACTGGGCCTGGACCGGCGGCCTGATGGACGCGCTGCTGCCGACCCTGTACCACGGCTATCCCATCCTCGGCTACCGCGGCCGCTTCGATCCGGAAAAGGCCTTCCATCTGATGGAGAAATATGCGGTGAGGAACACATTCCTGTTTCCGACCGCGCTGAAAATGATGATGAAAGCGGTGCCCGAGCCGCGCAAACGCTACGAGGTGACGCTGCGTTCGATCATGAGCGCCGGCGAGTCCGTGGGCGAGACCGTGTTTGCCTGGAGCCGGGAAATGCTCGGCGTGACCATCAACGAAATGTTCGGCCAGACCGAAATAAATTATATCGTCGGCAATTCCCATACCCTGTGGCCGGCCAAGCCGGGCTCGATTGGACGTGCTTACCCGGGGCACAAGGTCGGGGTCATCGACGACGCCGGCGATGAAGTGCAGGCGGACGAAGTGGGCGAAATCGCGGTGCACCGCACCGACATCCACGGCACGCCCGACCCGGTGTTCTTCCTCGGGTACTGGAAGAACCCGGGGGCGACACAGAACAAATATACCGGCCATTGGTGCCGCACCGGAGACCTCGCGAAGGCAGATGACGATGGGTACTTTTGGTACCAGGGCCGCGCCGACGATGTGTTCAAGAGCGCGGGTTACCGTATCGGGCCTTCCGAAATCGAGAACTGCCTGCTGAAACATGCGGCGGTGGCCAATGCCGCGGTGGTGGGCAGCCCCGATCCGGAGCGCACCAACATCGTCAAGGCTTTCATCGTGCTCACGCCCGGGCACCAGCCCTCGGCCGCGCTGGAGGCGGAATTGCAGACGCATGTGCGCGGCAAGCTCGCGCCCTACGAATATCCGAAGGAAATCGAGTTCATCGATGCGTTGCCGATGACCACCACCGGCAAAGTGCAGCGACGGGTGCTGCGGCTCAGGGAAGAAGAAAGCAAGAAGCATCTCATGGCGGGGAAGCTATGATGCTGCCGCCTGTCGATCCGCGGCGCGTTGCGCTGAACGACGAAGTCCATGCGCGTCCGTACCAGACGCTGCAGGCGCCGCAGCGCGCGTCCTATCTGGCGATGCGCATGGAGCCGGCGGAGCGTGAGCGCGAATACGCGCATGTGGCCGAATTGTGCGGGCGCTTCGGCTGCGAACCGCCGCCGACCGAAGCAAGCTACTTCGTTGCCGATTGTGGCGGCTTCCGCCTGCGCTGGGAGCGCCACGGCGAGTTCAGCAGCTACACCGTGTTTGAAGCCGGCGCCGGCGGCGAGCCGTTTGCTCAGCCGGCGGTGAATGCGCTGCCGCCGGAATGGGTGGCAGGCTTGCCCGGCAGCCTGATCGTGGCGGCGCATGTGGCGCTGCTGCCAGGCGCGGAAGGTCTGCCGAATATCGAAGCGATCTCGCCGCATTTCGGGGGAAACACCCTGGTGGGTGCGCAGGTTGCCGATGGCGGGGCGGCGGCGTTTACGGATTTCCGCATTCATCAAGATGGCTATAGCCGATTCCTGCTGCTGGATAATGGCATGGGCAGGCGGCGCGCCGGACGCGTACTGCAGCGCCTGCTTGAAATTGAAACCTATCGCATGTTCGCGCTGCTCGCCTTCCCTCTGGCGCGCGAAGTCGGCGTGAAGCTTGCCGCGGCCGAGCGCGATCTGGCCGGTATCACCGGGCAGATGGTGACGCAGGGTTCCGCCGAGGAACCCGGGCTGCTCGATCGGCTCACCCAGCTCGCTGCGGCGGTGGAGAAAGAGCTCGCCGCCAGCAGCTACCGCTTTGGCGCCGCGCGTGCCTATTACGGACTGGTGCGGCATCGCATCGCGGAACTGCGCGAGCAGCGCATTCCGGGCATCCAGACCATCGACGAGTTCATGGAGCGTCGCCTGGCTCCTGCGATGAGCACCTGCGAATCGGTGGCGCGGCGGCAGGCGGAGTTGTCCGAGCGCGTGGCCCGCGCCAGCGATCTGCTGCGTACGCGGGTGGACATCGTGCGCGAAATGCAGAACCAGGAACTACTTGCATCCATGAACCGGCGAGCGCGCCTGCAATTGCGCCTGCAGGAAACGGTAGAGGGTTTGTCAATCGCGGCCATCACCTATTATCTCGTCGGCCTGGTCGGCTATGCGGCCAAGGCGTTCAAGAGCGCCGGGTATGCCGTCGATGTGGAGATCTCCATGGGCGTGGCGATCCCGCTGGTCGCCCTGCTCGCTGCGTTCGGCATACGTTACGTCCGCCGGTCCGTGGCCAAGGAAGACCGCCGGCGCTGAGCCTGCGCCTAAGGGCTGGTAAACCTATGAGAGAATCGAAATGAACTTGGCAGACTTTCTCGGCTCGGTGGCGGGCATTCTCACGACCGTGGCTTTCGCGCCTCAGGTCTGGGTGGTGTGGAAAACGCGCTCCACGCGCGACATCTCGCTGGGCATGTACCTGGTGTTCACTACCGGAGTCGCGTTCTGGCTCGCCTACGGTCTGGTCCTCGGCGCCTGGCCCATCATAGTAGCGAACACGGTCACGCTGATGCTCACCGGCACGGTGTTAGTGCTGAAGCTGCGGCACGGCTGAATAGGTCGGCACGCAAACATTGCGCGCTCCGCGCGCCAACCGT
>JACZJU010000277.1 GCA_014860395.1 Burkholderiales bacterium
ACGTAGGCTGGGTGTTTCAGCCGCACGTCAATATCGACATCCGGGACCCGCTGGGAAGCGCGGGCTGGAAGCTCGGCCTGCTCGCAGGCCCGGTCTATTCCGACCAGCGCTATAACCGCCATTTCTACGCCGTGGAGCCGGCCTTCGCCACGGCGGCGCGGCCGGCCTACAGTGCCCGCGGAGGCTATGGCGGCGTCCAGATGATTGCCGCGCTGAGCAAACGCTACCGCGAATTCTGGGTCGGCGCCTTCGTCAAATGGGACTATCTGCACGGCGCGGCATTCGCGGACAGCCCCTTGGTCAAGGACAAGCAGGGCATGGCAGCCGGATTTTCCATCGCGTGGATTCTCGGTGTGTCGAAAACCAAGGTCGAAGTGGCGCGATAGGAACATCAGCAGTACATGCGCGCTCCCGCAGCGTCGCACCCCGTATTCATCCCGGGCTACAGCACCGGTGGTAAGGTCTCTCAGATTGAGCCGGCGCCCGCGCTCACGCGATACCGTAGCGACAGCCCGCCAGCCAGCACTCCCAGCACCAGGCCGGCCAACACATCGACCGCCACATGCTGGCGTGTGGCCAGGGCGGAATAGACGATGCCGGTACACCACATCCAATTGACGCTGAGCAGCCATAGCGGCGCGCCAAAGCGGCGCAGCAAGTAATGCAACCAGATGCCCGAAAAAACGGCTGTGGCGACGTGAAGAGAAGGACAGGCATTGCCCGAGGCATCCATGCTTTTAAGGAAGGCCACGTCGGGATACCGGGCCCAGTCGATGTCGGCTGCGGGAACTGCCGTAGGCCAGAAGTAGAACACGAGCAGGGCCGCAAGGCAGGTACCGGCCATGGCCAACCCATAGCCATACAACTCGCGCCGCGTCACCAGCAATGCCGGGGAAAGGGAAACATAGACCCACAGTGACAGGTACAAAGGCAAGGCCAGAGGCTGAAAGCCGATCAGCCGATCGAGCTCGGTGACGGGCATCACCGTTGTCGGGTAGACCGGCTGTTTGAGCAAATAGAGGTAAGCACCGAAAAACAGGCCGATGAAAAGCGGCGTTCCGATACTCTTGAGAACCAGGTGCCTGGATATTGCCGCGGCAGCCTGACGGTACCAGGGCGTCTGCTGAGGATTTTCGCTCAAGGCCGGTTCCACATGGACAGGCTGCTGGTCATGAAAGGGCGTGACGCAGGGTGACAAACCGCAGATTGGCCGCTCTAGCTGCGGCCAGAACGCCGGGGAGCACTTCTACAATAACGGGAACGCCGCCGGGCGTGCGCGCAGCGTTGCCATCGTGCAGCAGCAAAATGGAGCCCGGGCGCAGGCCGCGCAACAGCCTCATTTTAACGCGCTCAACGTCGCCGCTGCGGGTGTCGAAACCGCGCGCGGACCAGCTGGCAAGCCGCAGCCCGAGTCGCGCGAGCACCGGATCCAGAAGCGGATTGCGCAAGCCGGCAGGGGCGCGAAAGAACAAAGGACGCTGGCCGGTAATCGCAGCGAGCGTCTCCTGGGCGGCCTGCAATTCACGCATGATGTCGGATCGCCCCATCAGCGCAAAATAATGGCGGTGATGCTGGCTGTGGTTTTCCACGGCATGGCCACGGCGCACGATTTCCCGGCACAAGTCCGGGTGCCGCGCGGCCCTTTCGCCGATGCAGAAAAAACTGGCCCGGGCAGCGTAACGATCCAGCATATCCAGTACCTGCGGGGTGACCGCGGGATCGGGGCCATCGTCGATGGTCAGGGCTATTTCACTTCTGGCGCGGGCCGCAGCGGGCAGTCGCGTCCAGTTCGGACCGAGCCAGTGGCTGCGCGGCCACAGCCCGACCAGCACGAGCAGGACGTGATCGGCAAGCACGACGCCCAGCGCCCAGCGCCACTGCGCGGGTTCAACGATGACGGCGATCAAGGCGAGCAGATGCAGCGCGATGGATGCGCGGATCAACGGGGCGGGTTGCCAGCGTGAATCAGGCATCCGCTTGCCTGGCGAAAATCGCTGAATAAATCAGTGCAAGGATGACGCCCGGTGCCACGGTTACGCCCATTGCCTGCAGTATCGACACGCTGGAAAACGAAAGCAGGCCGAAACCTGCGACTGTAGTGAGGTTGGCAAACAGCATCGAGGCAAGGGTGCGTGGCGAAATTGCGTGGGCTATCCGTCTGGGCCCGGTCATTGGAGAGTGGTCAGCCCGATCAAAGAACAGGGCGTAATTGGAACCCACCGCGACCACCAACAGCAAGCCCACCAGATGCAGAATAATCAATTGCTGGCCAAACACGGCCAATCCCGCCGTGACGGTGACGACCGCGGCCGCAAGGGGCGCGATGATGCGCGCTACGCGCATGGGCGAGCGCAAAACCAATAACAGCAATCCGATAATCGCCATCAGCCCGCCAAGTGACAACAGAATCGCTTCCTGCAGGTAGCCGGAATACAGTTGATCGGACTCGGCCTTCATATCGACGAACAGAACGTCGGGCAATCCCGTGGCGCCCGTGGTGCTTAGGGCAGCGCGAATTCGACTTGCATTGATGCTGCCCCCCTTGGGTGCGGTAAGCGGCAATAAAGCGCTCCAGTGGTCACCTCTCTGGATGAGCAGCGCAGCTACCGCCATGGCCATCGAGGTCTGTTCGAGATCGGCCGCTTGCAGCAATGGCTGGCTGCGCGCGGCTGCGACATCGGCAAGAAACGGCGCAAACAGTGGCGCGCGCAGCGGCAAGCCTTGAACAGCCTGCGCCAGCCGCGCTTCCAGTTCGCCCGGGGCGGGCAGGCTGGATTGGCGGGCGCGCTGCGTCGCGGTGCTGGGAAGATAACGGCTGGGACTCTCGAATCCGGCGAGTTCGCCTTGATCGACTTGCGCTTGCAGTACCGCGGAAACTTGTTCGGAAGAGTTCAATACGGATTCGCGGCTGGCGCCGGATACCACCACCAGGTAGCGCACGTCAGGCGCACCCAGGTCGGCGCGCAGACCTGTATCGAGTGCGACGTCGGCTTGCGATACCGGACTTAAGGAGGCGATCTTGTCATCCCATAAACTCGCGCGGTGCGAGACGAGGATGGCACAGGCCGCCAGCAGCAGGATCGCGGCCGCCCATCGCAGTGCGCCGGCGCGCTGTACCAGCCGGGACAGGACGAGGCCGATGGCCGATACATCATGAATGCGAAAATTTGCCGGCAGCAAATGGGGCAGGACGAAGCGGGTCACCGTCGCGGCGATCAAGACACCGGCAATCGAATACAGGCCCAGTTGCGCCAGACCCGGAAAGCCGGACAGCAGCAGCGAAGCAAAGCCGCATATCGAGGTCAGCACACCCAGGCGGATGGTCGGCCAGAAGTGCTCGATCCAGTTCTGCTGGTCTGAATCGCCCTGTTCCGACTGCACAAACAGGTAGATTGAATAATCCACCGCCTCGCCGATCAGTGCGGTGCCAAATCCCAGGGTGATGCCATGTACCACCCCGAAGCTGAGGCTGACTGCCGCGATGCCTGCCAGCGCGCCGCTGATCACGGGCAGGAAACCCAATGCCAGTGCAGTGAAAGAACGATAGACCAGCAGTAACAGCGCAGCGATGAGCACGACGCCGATGATGGCCAGGCGGCTGACCTGGGTTTTGATGGTGTCGCGCGAGGTCACCGAAAACACACCGGGGCCGGTCATCACCAGTTTGGCGGCAGGGCTTGCGCCGGGTGCCGCGTCAAACGCCTGCCGGATGGCGGCCATGGCGCGTTGCTGGGCATCGATATCGGAACCCGAAGCGCGCGTCTGCATCAGCATCAAGGCGCGCGCGCCGTCGCGTGATGCCCATGCGCCATCGATCATTCTCGGGCGGGCGCCGCTGTTGAGTTGCTCCAGCAATTGCACCATTTCGCCGGTCGGATCGCGCGGCAGCAGGGACTTGACCAGCAGGCCGGCCGGCGAGGCGAGCAGGTCGATGCTGTCGCTCAATGCGGCATGCAGGCCGTCCACGCTGAAACGTGCAGGCGTCACTGCAGGGCTTAGCAGGTAGCGATGGTTGAACAGAAACGCGCGGTCGCGCTCGGCGCTGACGGGCTCGCCATTGTTGACGGTGACAAAGGCGGGATCGGCGCGCAGGCGTGCGGCGATTTGTTTGGAAAGCTTGGCACGGGTGGACGCATCGGCGCCTTCGATGCCCACCAGAATCAGGCGCGAGGCCAGGCCGTCACGTATCTGCTCCAGGAGCAACTGCTGCGCCGGCGTGGGGCTGCGTGGTAGAAACGCCGATAAATCGGTGGTGATGTGGCTGCGGCTGATGACGATGCCGCAGGCGAGAATGAATGCCAGCCATAAGACGATCACAACGCGGGCTATCGTTGTCCGGCCGCGCCGCCCCGGAGCCGGCTTCACGGTGTGGTCAACCTTTCGATGAGCATCAGCGAACTGTCACCATCGGTCTGGGTGATTTCGATGCTGCGCACTGCGTCGCGCACCCCCGCAATTCGGATGCGCTTTACCACGGCCTGAATTTTCTCATCCAGCGGCAGCAGTTGCAGCGTCCAGCGCTCGGCTGTGCCCTCGAGGCTCAGCCGGTAATTGCGCTCCAGCGCCTTGCGCTCACCCGCCAGCGTGCCGCGGATGCTGTCGATGAAAGCCGCCAGCTCCGGGTAATCCTGCAATTGCAGGGTGTGCTTCTTGCCGCCCCGCTCGATCATCAGCGTGCCGTGATCCAGGATCATGGATTCGGGTTTTGGTCTGATAGTGCGCTTTTCCAGATAGTCGGGGGCGGTGTAGAACAACTCCCCGGAGGATTCCACCGGTTGCTCGAGTATGGCGATGAATTTCTTCTCGACAAAGCTGGCATGGTCGGAGCGGATTTGCGCCAGGCTGCGCATGAGCTGATCAATATCCCAATCGGCGGCGTGACTGATCACGGGCGCCGGCATCAGCGCCGACACAACGAGCAGGTGCCATATGACGCGCCGCGAAAAGACCGGGGAGGAGCGCAGGATCATCATGATTTTGGAGGCGTCGTAGCGGGCGCAGGCTGCCAGAAATCGAAAAAATTAAACCAGTTGTATGGCGCCTCGCGGCAGTACTGATCCAGCAGCGCGGCGTAACGGATAATCGCCTTTTGCACAGCGGCGTCACTTTGGTCGCGCGCAACCGTGGAAAAATCCGCCAGAGAATCGAAATGGATGGCGTAGCGGTTGCCGCCCAGATACAGCCCGGTCATGAATACTACCGGGCGTCGCAGCAATGCGGCCATGCGGAACGGCCCGCTGGGCAAGTTCGCATCCGCGCCGAGGATTCGCACCGGGTACTGGGTGTCGTTGCCCAGGGTGCGATCGGTCAATATGCCGACGGCACAGCCTTGGTCCAGGTGCTCGCGGACTTTGAGCATGGAATCGACCTGTCCCAGCGCAATGATATCCTGCACTGCCTGCGGATTGATGGCAGCCAGCATGGCGTTAATTTTTTGTGCGTTCTCCTGGTGCATGACCATGGCGACGCGAAAATCCGCGTTTCTCCGGCCCAGCGCGCGGATGACCTCGAAGCTGCCCAGGTGCGCGCCCATCAGGAACAAGCCTTTGCCACCGGCAAGCAGGCGCAGCAGCGTGTCCTCGCCGTGCACTTCGAGATCGAACAGTTCGAAGCGGTGGTTGACCAGATAGACGCGGTCATGGATGGTGGCGGCAAAGGTGAAAAAATGGCGGTACAGATCGCGCCAGCGGGGAGGACGGCCTAAGGCACGCCTGAGATAATTGCCCGAAGCACGACGACTGGCCGGTGCAAACAGCAGAAAATAAGCGGCGATCAGGTGCAGCACGGCGCGCCCTGCGCGCCGCCCCAGACGCAATGAAATCCATGTCATGACGCGCAGCATGAGCATGTTGCTGCGCTCCGGGGTGTGCGCCCAGGCGGTCAGTCTGGTTGTCGGGCGCGATGTCAGACCGGCGATTCCGGCAAGATACTGCCGCTGGCAATCTTGCGCGTGCCAGCCACGACGTCAAAACGTATCGCGCCGCTCACCGAGATGACGTGCTGGATCACCAGTTCGTCGCCCGGATTTGCCGGGCTCAGAAACTTGACTGAGCCGAGTTCGCAGGTATCCAGCGCGATTCCAGCGGAAGCGGTGATTGCGTGCAGCACGGTGTCCAGCAGCATCACGCCAGGGAGAATGGGGGTGCCGGGAAAATGACCGGCAAAAACGGGATGATCCAGCGGAACGGTCCAGTGCGTGGCGCTATTCATGCGGATTTGCGCGCGCTGCGCGCCTGAAACAGGGCTTGGAGCGCCGCGCGCGGCAGTTTTCCCGTGCGGTTGCGCGGCAAAGCATCGACAAACAGCAGCGGGCGCGGCAGGAAGACCGGGTCGATATGTTGGCGCAGTGCCGCCAACAGATGCGGTGCGTCCATATCCGGAGCCACCACACACGCGGCAAGCCTCACGATGTGAGCATCGTCGGCTTCGTCCGGCATGTAAAAAGCGCCATCCACCACGCCGGGAATGCTTTTGAGCAGGTGATCGAGACTCGCCAGCGAATGCCGTTTGCCCGCGATATTGACCAGATCGGCGATGCGCCCGTGCAGCAGGAAACGCTCGTCTGTAACGGGTTCAAGGACATCGTTCATGGTGATAGCCGACTCGATGTGACCGCCGCAAGCGCGCACGCAATCACCCTCCACCATCAATCTTACCCCGGGAAACAGCAGCCATTCTGCGGTTTGCGTCGAGCGTCGGGAAGCAATCTGGCCGGTTTCGGTGCTGCCATAGATTTCCATTAGCGGAGCATGGCAACGCGCCTCAACGTCCTGCGCCAGTTGGGCAGACAAGGGCGCGGTGGCGCATACCACCAGTGCGATCTCCGGCAGCGCCATGCCGGCGTCCAGCAGGGCGCGCAGATGCACGGGCGAAGACACCAGCACGCGTGGCGTGGGCACGGCCGCCAGTGCCGCGCAGATGTCGGCCGGGTAAAACGGCTGCGCGTGGCTGAGCGCGTTGCCGCTGTGCCATGCCATCAGCACTGTGGATTCAAACCCGTACATGTGTTGCGGCGGGACCGTGCCAATGATCGTGCTGGGCGTATCCTGCAGCAGCCCCAGGTGCAATGCTTCGGCCTGCACACAAGCGACCAGTGCGCCCCAGGTCTTCGGATGTGGTTGCGGGATGCCGGTCGAACCCGAAGTAAACACCACGGCGATGCGCTGCTGGCTGTCGATTTGCGGAACTTCAAATGCGCCCGCTCGGGTGGTGGCCATGGCCGGGTATCGCAGTTGCGGCAGATCGACCGGGCGCAGGTCGCTGTCAGTCAGACAAAACACATCCGGTGCAAAGGCCTTGATCTGGCGCACTACCTCCGGTGTGGGCGCAGATGGCAGCAGGCTGACTTTGCCGGCCACAATGGCGGCTGCCAGACCCACGCTGAAGCGGTAGCGATCACCGCACATATTGAGCAGGTGACCCCCTGCGGGCAACAGGGCGGCAAGCTGCCTGACCTCGGCCAGGAACTGGCGCAGCGTGACCGCGCCATCGGCGCGCCAGGCGATGATGCTGTCTGGGGAAACGTGTGCTACCAGCGGCACTAAAGACATGATTCAGAGCTTATTACAACTAGCGCGGACGCGCCGGGGTGTTCCAGAATGCCCGCACCGCGTCGAGGATGTGCATATGCCGCATCTCGGGAAGTATCCGCCAGCGTACCCAGTATTCGCCAATGAACATCAACGCGACCAAAGGCAGCGTCAGAAAATTTGCAAAAAACGACCATGTGGTCAACGCCGCCAGAAAAAAGAGCAAGGTGGAAGCCAGGGCCATCGCGGCAAAAAACAAGGTCCAGGCGATTGTGACCTGGCGAGTATAAATTTCATGCTGCGGCGTCACCGCTGCATGCAGCGCCTGTGCGAAGCGGGTGCACAGCGGTTGCCGCCCTGCAATCAAAGTACGGCCAAAAGTGATGAACAGGATCAGCAGCATACCTACATGTTGCAGCCAGTACACCAGCCCGAAATGTCTCTCGAGCGCCGGCCATCCGGCCCACAGCGCAATACACAACAGCACCAGCGCACCCAGCATAATGAGGCGCCGCGGTGATCGCCAGGCCAGGACCAGCGCAATCAATACCAGGGGCGCAATCGCCACCAACGCACCCAAGTTGCGATCGTGCGCGGAATCATTGGTGTAATGGGCGAGTAGCGGATAGCCGATCAGCAGCGCAGCAATGCCCAGCCAGGGCACGATGCGGCGTGTCATCAGCCGTTTCTCTGTGCCGCGATATAGTCTGCGAGGCTGCGCAGTGAGCCGAAAATGATCTTATTGTCCTCGCTGTCGCTGCGCAGTTGCAGGCCGTAACGCTTGGATACCTCCAGGGCGACTTCCAGCACGTCAATCGAGTCCAGGCCCAAGCCCTCGCCATACAGCGGGGCGTCAGGGGCAATCTGATCTGCTGTGACCTCAAGATTCAGACACTCGATCATCAATTCAGCAACTTCACGCTGCAACTCTGCGGTACTGGAGGCGGTGGGTTTCTGATTAGCTTGCATGGTGTTTATAGAGGCGCTCTGAACAAGTGAATGAAATATGCACGTCGAGGTTCCGGGGCGATGAATCGTGCCGCTCAGTATACGGTGAAAATCACCCAGGCGAGACAAGGGTAGAACGCGAAAGTGTGATTTTGTCGATGTCGTCTATCAAATCGCCACGCCCGGGATCGCGGCGAGCGCGAAGACTGCCGCGATATTCAAGGACCAGCGCTCATCCGACCATGCGCCGCTGACCATCGACTACGAGTGGAAGATTTAATCTAAGAGGCCATTTCAGAATTAACGAAATGGCCTCCGCTTTAGGGGAGTATGAGGGGATGTATCCCCTCATTTTGAAATAGGCTCTAAGCAGGCGGGGTGGATCGTGCAGAATTCGCGTTCCTGCGCCGCGCATGCGCCAGGCGCGCGACCGCCCTGCACAGCTCATCGGCGGTATTGGGTTTGTAGATCAGTTCGACGACGCCGGCCGCGGGCGCCTCGGCGCGCAGCTCTTCGGTGATGTAGCCCGACGCCAGGGCCACCGGCAGATCGGCGCGGATTTCGCGCAGCGCGCGCGCCACCTCCAGACCGGACATGCCCGGCATGTTGTAATCAGTCACGGCCAGATCGAACTGGTCCGGCGCAGCCCGCACCGCCGCGACCGCTTCGTGCGGATCGGTGTAGCCGCTCACGCGGTATCCCTGGCGCTCCAGCAGGCGTTTCATCAGAAACACGATCGATTCGTCGTCATCCACGCAAAGGATGTGTTTGCCCCCGCCCTGCTCGGGGGCTGTGGCCGGAATACTCGCGGAGGCGAGCGGCGCCTGCGCCGCCACCGCGGGGAAGTAAACCGAGAAGCTGGCGCCTTTGCCGGGCGCGCTTTGCACCTCGATGCTTGCCTCGTGTCCCTGCACGATGCCGTGAACCACCGCCAGGCCGAGCCCCGTGCCCTCACCCGGCGGTTTGGTGGTAAAGAACGGCTCGAAGATGCGCTCGCGCGTTGTCTCGTCCATGCCCGAACCGTTGTCGCGTACCGTCAGGCGGGCGTAGCGACCCGGGCGAAGCGCGACGCGCCCGACCGTCGATCTGCGTTCCAGCCCCTTATGCCGCCGCGCAGCCACAACGTGCGCTTCCAGGCGAACTTCGATCACGCCTGCGTAGCCGCGTTCCTGCACGACTTGCCACGCGTTGGCGCACAGATTGAGCAGCACCTGCTCGACCTGCGTCGCGTCGGCGAGCACCATCGGCGCGTCCGGCAGACATTCCACGTTCAAGCTCACCCGCGCCGGCAGCGTGCTGCGCAGCAAGCGCACCGACTCCTCCACCACCGGCGCGAGCGATATCACGCGGCGTTCGAGCACCTGGCGCCTGCCGAACGCGAGGATCTGCTGCACCAGGTCCTTCGCCCGGCGGCTCGCTTTGAGGATTTCTCCCAAGCTCTCCTGCGCCGCGTGCGCGGGTTCGATGTCCTGGCGAGCCAGCTCGGCGTTGCCCATGATTGCAGCGACGATGTTGTTGAAGTCGTGCGCGACCCCCCCGGCAAGCGTACCCAGCGCCTCCATTTTCTGCGATTCGCGCAGCTGCAGTTCGAGCTGAGCGCGCGCAAGTTCCGAGCGCCGGTGTTCGGTAACGTCATGGGTGACGCTGATAATGTGGGGCGCGCCGTCGATCTCGATCAGCGCGGAAGCCATCAAACCCGATCTTATCTCGCCGCTCTTGGTTCGAAATCTGGCCTCGAAATTCTCGACGGTTCCATTGTTCGTCAACGCCTGGACCAGCCTCGTCCTGTCTTCGGCATTGTCCCAGATGTCCAGCTCGACAGAGGTGCGCCCGATGATTTCCTCTCTCGTGTAGCCCATGAGCCTGACAAAAGCGCGGTTGACCGACACATACAACCCATCCTCAAGCCGGTTGATATTGATCGCGTCCGGGGTGACGTCGAAGGCTTTTCTGAACAACTCCTCTCTGGTTTTCAGCGCGTCCTCTGCCCGGATGCGCGCGGTAACGTCGGTGAAGGAGAAAACCCGGCCGAGAATCTGCGCGCCATGTCGCGCCGGCAACGACGTGCGCTCAAGATAGCGGTCGTTGACCAGATGCAGCAGATCGAAGGTTTCGCCCTCGACATCCGGCGCAATTTCCGCCAGGCGCGCCAGATAGGCTTGCGGATCGGAAAGCAGTCCAGCCATGAAAGCGAAAATCGAGCTGTCTTCATGCTCGACAAGGAGCGCGTCCGGCAGGCCCCACATGCGCGAAAATTGCCGGTTCATGCTGACAATGCGACCGGCGCGGTCGACGAGGAGAACGCCGTCGGCCGTTGCCTCCAGGGTTGCCCGCAAAAGAGACGAGGCCGAGGCGAAATCGTCCTCGACGCGCCGCCAGACGCCCAGCGGCTCGGCGCGAATGACCAGCCAAAGCTTGCCCTCGCCTGTGACGCGCGACACCCATTTGCTTGCCGGCAGGACATCGCCGCCCGCACATCGATAGCTGGCGTCCGCGTTGGACGCCTCGACCGGGCCGCCTTGGCGCGCCTCCTCCCAGAACAGCGTGTCCGCGAGCGAGCATTCGATGTCGGTAATCGGTCGGCCCAGCAACTCTTCGCGGCGGTAGCCGAGCAGGCGCAGGGTGGGTTTGCTCACTGCGCGAATGGCGAGCGACGTAGGGTCGACGAGCAGCAGGATTCCGTTGCTGTGGTCGAGCAAAATCGCTTCGAATCCGTCGCTCACTCGCGTGCTCCGGCCTGCGTCAATCCGTCATCGAAAAAATAGGTGATTCGCCTGCGTGGACTCAGATAGGTATAGACAGAAATAGGCAGCACGGCCGGCCGTATGGCCCTGCTTATCGACAGGTCGACTTCCGTTTCCAGGTTGAGCATGGCGGCGTCTTCCTTGGGGACGGCGGCATCGTAGAGCAACACCCAGGGCCGCCGCGACTTGCGCGGATTGACCGAGATCACCATGGCAATCGCCTCATTGGAGAGCTTGACGATTGTGCCGGGCGGATAGACGCCCAGTGAACGGATCATGATGCGCAGGACCAGGGCGTCGAACTGGTCCCGGCGTCGCGCGAATATGAATGAAAGCGTTTCGTGCGGCGTCATGGCCTGGGCAAAATTGACCGGATTGCAGAGGTTGTCGTAGCAATTGACCAGCGACACCACCCGGGCGAGCGGCGCGATCTCCTCGAGCTTGAGTCCAAGCGGGTAGCCGCTGCCATCGGCCAGTTCATGGTGCTGTTCGATGATGGATAGAATCTCGGGCGCCAGCCCCAAGCGCTCGCCGAACTTCGCGCCGAACTCAACGTGCCGGGCACGCATTTCGCGCTCCGGCCGGGTCTGCTCGTCCGGGCTTTTTTTGAGGACGGCGCTGGGAATCTCGCTCAGGCCGATGTCGTGCAATAAGGCCCCCATACCCAGCATCCTGACCTGCGCGCCGGCGAGTTGGAGTCCCTTGACCAGCATCATGCACAGGACGTACACATTGAGGCTGTGATGGTAGGCCTCGTCTCCTCCGCAGTTTTCGCCCATGACCTGCAGGGTCACTTCTGGGCGTTCGAGAAAAACCGTCGCCATCTGATCGATCAGGCCGCCCATTTCTTCCAGCGTCTCGCTTGGGTGAATCAGGAGGTCCTTGTCGAGTCTGCGTATGACCCTGACCGCTTTCACGAAGGACTTTTCCGCCCGAATCGCGGCCTTGCGATATTCACGCACTTGCTGGACGCGCGGATCTACGGCGGTCAGTGCCGGTTCTGGGTTGCTCGCCGGCGCGTTTTCGCCCGTCGGCGCCGCAGGTTCTGCCGGGGGCGACGCCGGAGCGTCGGTGGAGCCGCCTTCGCTACGCTGCGGATCGTAGCGAAAGCGTGGCAGCTCCAGAGCGCGCAACGCGCGAATCTGCTCTTCCGAAGAAATCCTGAAGCTGTTCAGCGTGAACGGATGGTGAAACCACGGCAGATCCAGGTGGATGTACAGACCGATGCGCAGACTATCGGGCGAGGCGTAATGCTCGACCTGGGCGGTACTTCCCTCTGGCAACATGTCTGGCTTGCTTGTTCTTCTGTTGTATTCCGGACCGGAACCATGTGCGCGTTCGCGCCGGCAATACTGGAGGCAGGAGGCGCGCACATGAGCGTATGTCTTCAGTGGCAACCGGGTCGTTACGCCCGCAGCTTCGGAAACTATCACGAACCAGGGTCCGAAGCCAGCTTGGAGGTTAACGGCCGCCGCGCGCAGAAATAGAGCATCACCCGCGCGGTTTTTTTGGGTGCGCGTGAGGGGAGAGCGCCAAATTGTCAAAGATTGTTTAACAGGCTGTTGAAAAACGCTTTCCTGACACGAAACTGGATCGCATGAAGGCGCGCTCTCAGAGGGAAGCGTTTTTCAATAGCACTGACTTGGGGGATCTAAAAGGGGGCCTAAGGAAGGGATGGGCCCCTTCCTTTCCCATCCCGGCCCCCTTTTTCGACACCCAGTTAAGCGTCCGTTTCAGTATGAGGGTACGCCTGCACTCGTACTGCCCTTGAGCCAGCCGTTGCAGAATCCATTTTGCAGCGGGCCTGAAGGCACTAGGCCGCGTTGCTGTCCGGAGGAGACGCGTTCCTGCGCAGGCTGTTGGTCCTGCGCCGGTCCAGCCACCAGGCGAGCGCGGGCAGCACGACGAAGGAGCCGGGCATCGCCATCACCGCGAGATAGGGGCTGACCATCGACAGCCGGCGCAGATGGGCGACGATCTGTTGCTTTTCCTCCGGCGTCCATTTCTGCTTGTTGCGCGGCTTCATCAATAGAGGCATCAGGCCCGATACCTGGACGACTTCGCCGAGAACGTATTTTCGCTCCCGGTCCATCATTTCCATCACGGTCCGGACAATCACCGGCTTACGCATGCACTAGACCGCGATCTTTCTGTTCAGCCAGCGATATCCCTGCCAAAGACCGAAAGCGCGTCGTGCCCATTTGAATGCGCGGCGCGGGCGCAGCAGCGCCAATATGAACGCGGCGCCGGCAACGAGCGGGGGGCGCGCGACCACAAAGCGCACGGCGTCGACGCAGCGATCGACGAAGTCCAGCGGCTGCGCCCATGACTGCATTGTTTGCGCCACGTCTTCGCGCTCGCGCGCGGCGCGCTCGAGCAGGCGCGCGCGCCTGGCTTCGACTGCAGCGAGGCGCTGGTTCACGCGCGCGGTTCCCGCAGCATGGCGCCATCCTTGGACAGTTCGCTGCGCGTGACCGCGAACGGCTTGGGGCGCGTCTTCACTTTGGTGCGCAGAATCCAGACCAGCGCCGCGGCCGCAGCCATGAACGCTGCGGCGAGCAGGCCGACCGTGAGCAGCCGGTGGGTATCCCAAAAATAAATCACCACGAAAGTAACGCACAGCAGCAGAGCCATTCCCAGGCAGATCGCCGCGGCCAGGGTGATCAGCAGCAGTTGCTCCAGGCGCAGCCGTTCTTCTTCAATCTCGGTGGAGAAGATTTCCAGGCGCGTCTGCGCTGCACCGAGCACGGTGCCTGCCAGATGCCTGATCGAATGCAGAAGGCCGCCGCGCGCAGTGGCGCCTTCCCTTTCCGCCATGATTAGCGGCGGCTGATCAGCATGCCGATGACCAGGCCAATGGCGCCCGCGATGCCGACCGCTCCCCAGGGATGGTCGTGCACGTAATCGTCGGTGGCGCGCGCGGCGGCCTTGGTCTTGTCGAGCATGACTTCTTCGGCGCGGGCGAGCTTGTCTTTGGCCGCGCGCAGGCTTTCCTGGATGCGCTCGCGTGCGACGACCGCCTTTTCGCCCATCTGGCCGGCGGTTGCGCGCAGCAATTCCTCCGCGTCGCTGACCACGATACGCAGGTCGGACGCGAGTTTTTCCCGGGAAATATCGGTGTCGTTGCTCATGATTGATTGCCTCGTTGTAAGGAAAATGCCGCTCCGGCGAAATCGCCGGGGGAGGAGTATCAAGGCTACCGGCTTTCTCTTGCTAAATCAACCTTGCACATCATTTGCAGCCGGTTGAAAAGCGCTTCCCGCGCACGGTCTCTCAAGCTGCGCGGTTGCTTCGGGTTCGGGAAGGGTTTTTCATCCGGCTCCGAATTGGGGGATTCAAAGGGGGCGTGCCCCCTTTGTCCAGCAACCGCCCAACACAGGTAGAATCGGCCCCATGCCGTCGCCTTACCTGGAGATCCTGCGCAGCCCGCGCATTGCCGCCGTCCTGCTGCTCGGATTTTCCTCCGGTTTGCCGCTCGCGCTGACCGGGGGCACGCTGCAAGCCTGGCTTACGGTATCCGGCGTCGACATCATGACCATCGCCTGGTTTTCCTGGGCCGGCATTCCCTACCTGCTCAAGTTCCTGTGGTCCCCGTTCATGGATCGCTACGTGCCGCCATTCCTCGGCCGCCGCCGCGGCTGGATGCTGCTGACGCAATTCGCGCTGGTTGCAGGTATCGTCGGCATGGCGATTTCGCCGCCGAACTCGAGCCTGTGGCTGCTCGGCTGCCTCGCCCTATGGGTGGCATTTGCGTCGGCGTCGCAGGACATCGTCATCGACGCCTACCGCACCGACCTGCTGCCTGCGCCAGAGCGCGGCATGGGCGCGGCGGTGAGCGTGCTCGGCTACCGTTTCGCGATGCTGGCCTCGGGCGGGCTCGCGCTGATCCTTGCCGACCAGTTCGGCTGGCGCGTGACGTTTTTCGCCATGGCCGCTCTGATGGGCGTGGGCCTCGCGACCAGCGTCGGCGGGCCCGAACCCGCGCTGCGCGGAACGCCGCCGCGCAGCCTGCGCGACGCCGTGGTCGAGCCCCTCAAAGACTTGATGTCGCGGCCTGGGGCGCTGCAACTGCTCGCCCTGATCGCCTTGTACAAGTTCGGCGACGCGCTCGCCGGCACGCTGACCACGGCATTTCTGCTGCGCGGCGTCGGCTTCACGCTCACCGACGTCGGCACCATCAACAAAGTGCTGGGGCTCGCGTCGCTGCTGGTGGGCGGGCTCGTAGGCGGCCTGCTGCTGGTGCGCATGAGCCTGACGCGCGCGCTGCTGCTGTTCGGCGTGCTGCAGGCAATCTCCAATCTGTCGTTCGCCGTGCTCGCCTGGGCGGGCAAGAGCTACCCGCTGCTGGTGTTCGCGGTCGGCTTCGAGAATCTCGCCAGCGGCATGGGCACCGCGGCTTTCGTCGCGTTCGCCATGGCGCTGTGCAATCACAGCTTTTCCGCCACCCAGTACGCGCTTCTGTCGGCGATCGCGTCCCTGGGGCGCATCCTGTTCGGTCCGGTCACCGGCGCCCTGGTCGAGGCCGCAGGTTGGGCGAATTTCTTCGTGCTCACCTTCGTCGCCGCGCTGCCCGGCCTGTGGCTGGTGTGGCGCATGCGCGCGCAGATCAATGCGGTGGAAAAGGCGCAGCCTCAGACGGGCTGAGCGGTCGGCGAGCGAGACTCCAACCCGCTCCTGCCTTTATTCAGAACCGTGTTTCCTGGACGGATGTGGTTTTCATCCGTCCAGGAAATACGGTTGGCGCGCGCAGCGCGCAATCCCTGCATGCCGACATTGGCCGCACAAGCGGAGGTGCTCGGAGGAGCTGCGGCGAAAGAACTTGCGCGGACGGCGTCCCGCCCGCGCGGATCGTCGATGGCGCGCGGATGAAAAGCGTCTCCGCGCGCCATCGGCGATCATGAATGAACCCCCCAGCCTGTTTGGCTGCCCAAACCGCTCCAGCATTTCGCCGGTATGCGGTTATTGCGTCGCGAAGCCCGTATTAAGCTTTTTCGAACCGGTACACCGCCACGCTGCCGCGCAGATTCGGCGCGAAGCTGATACGGCGCTCGCCTTGCATGACGATACGCTCGAGAATGCGCACGCCGTGGGTCGCGCAGAATTCCTCGAAGTCCGACAGCGTGCACAGGCGCACGTTGGGCGTGTCGTACCAGAGGTAGGGCAGCGCATCGGACAGCGGCATGCGCCCGCGCATGATCTGCAGGCGCTGCGGCCAGTAGCCGAAATTGGGGAAGGAGACGATGCCTTGGCGGCCGACGCGCAGAATCTCGGTGATGATTTCCTCGGTATGGCGCATCGCCTGCAGCGTCTGCGACAGGATCACGAAGTCGAACGATCCGGCATCGAAACCCGCCAGGCCTGTCTCAAGGTCGCTCTGGATCACGTTGACCGAGTTCTTCACGCAGGCGAGCACGTTGGCGTCGCTGATGTCGATGCCGTAGCCGCGCACGTCGCGGCTCTGCTGCAGGTATTTGAGCAGCAGCCCTTCGCCGCAACCCAGGTCGAGCACGCTCGCGCCCGGCGATACCCAGGCGGCGATGGCGTCGAGGTCGGCGCGGCCGGCGATCGCCGGGACGGGGAGCGAGGCGTTCATGCAGCTTTGCCTGCTTCGTGGCCGGCTTCGAGCGCCGCGCACTCGCCGGCGACGTTGTCGAAATACGCCCGCACCAGCGCATGATAGCGCGCATCGTCGAGCAGGAAGGCATCGTGCCCGTGCGGGGCATCGATTTCCGCGTAGCAGACGTCGGCGCGGTTGTCGAGCAGCGCCTTGACGATTTCGCGCGAGCGCTCCGGCGCGAAGCGCCAGTCCGAGGTGAACGAAACCACGAGGAAGCGCGCCTTTGCCGGCGCAAGCGCGCGGGCGAGATCACCGTCACAGGCGCCGGCCGGGTCGAAATAGTCGAGCGCGCGCGTGATCAAGAGATAGGTATTGGCGTCGAAATACTCGGCGAACTTGTCGCCCTGGTGGCGCAAATACGACTCGACCTCGAAGTCGACGTCGAAATGGAAGTTGATCGCGCCCGAGCGCAGGCTGCGGCCGAATTTCTCCATCATCGCATCGTCCGACAGGTAGGTGATGTGGCCGATCATGCGCGCAAGCCGCAAGCCGCGGCGCGGCAGCACGTTGTAGGCGTAGAAATCGCCGCCGTGGAAATCCGGATCGGTGGTGATCGCCTGACGCGCCACCCCGTTGAAGGCGATGTTCTGCGCCGAGAGCTTGGGCGCGGCGGCGATGACCAGGGAGTTCGCGATGCGCTCGGGATAGGCGATCGCCCAATGCAGCGCCTGCATCGCGCCGAGGCTGCCGCCCATGACTGCGGCAAACCGCGTGATGCCGAGGCGGTCGGCCAGCCGCGCATGCGTCTCGACCCAGTCTTCGACGGTGACCATCGGAAAGCCGGAGCCGTAGGCCTTGCCGGTCTTGGGATTGATCGAAGCCGGGCCGGTGGAGCCGAAGCAGCCGCCGAGGTTGTTTACCCCGATGACAAAGAATTTGTCGGTGTCCAGCGGCTTGCCCGGGCCGATCATGTTGTCCCACCAGCCGACGTTCTTCGGGTCTTCGGCGTAGAAGCCGGCGACGTGGTGGGAGGCATTGAGCGCATGGCAGACCAGCACCGCGTTGGACTTCGCTGCATTCAGCGTGCCATAGGTTTCGTACATCAGATCATAGGCGTCAAGCTGCGCGCCGCTCCTGCATGCGAGCGGCGTATCGAAGTGCATGGTCTGCGGCCGGACTGGGCCTACTGATTCGCTCATCTTCCTTCACCAACAAATCAAAACGCTCAACATCATGCGGGCACACCTCGAAGGTGGCGTCCAAGGTGCGCGGCGCGTCGTGAGGCACGAGCCTCTAAACAGCCCGCGCTAGCTTCATGCGCGGGCGGTCCCACGGTGGCGGTCCTTAAATGCAAAAAACCCGTTCAGCTTGCTCGCTAAACGGGTTTCCCGCGCTTTAGCCGTATTTGTTTTTCGCCCAGTCAAGTGCAAGACCGGCGGCGCCCGCAAGCTGACCATCAAATCGGCGCTGGGATGAAAGATACCCGTGAAGCACGGTTGCTGTCAATCCGCTGCGGCAGGCGGTCTCGCCGTCGTGCGCATCTGCGGGGGGATGTACGCCCAGAAGGAAGTCCCCTTGTTCGTGCGATAACAGCTTTTCCCTCGCCGGAGACACCCCGTTCGGTTCCGGCTTGCCCTGCTTAAGCGTTGAGCTTTTCCAGCAGCCGCTTCGCGTTTTCCGGGTCGTCGGTGCGCAGGATTCTATTTGAGAGCTTGGGCAGCGGGCCCAGGTCGCTTTTCAGTATCTGCTGCTTGATCGCGAGCAGGTTCGCCGGATGCATGGAAAACTGGCGCAGCCCGAATCCGAGCAAGAGCCGCGTCAGCGTCACGTCGCCGGCCATTTCGCCGCACACCGCCACCGGCACGTTCATGCGACTGCCGGTCTTGATGGTGTGGGCGATCAGATGCAGCACCGCCGGGTGCAGCGGGTTGTACAGGTGCGAGACGGTATCGTCGGTGCGGTCGATCGCGAGCGTGTACTGGATCAGGTCGTTGGTGCCGATCGAAAGAAAGTCGAGCTTGCGCACGAACACCCCGAGCGAGAGCGCCGCCGCCGGCACCTCGATCATGCCGCCGACCTGGATGCCGCGGTCGTAGGGCAGGTTCTGCTCGTCCAGCAGCGCCTTGGATTGCGCGATCATGGTGAGCGCCTGCTCGATCTCGTGCGCATGCGCGAGCATCGGAATCAGCAGGCGGATATTGCCGTAGTTGGATGCACGCAGAATGGCGCGCAATTGCGTCAGAAACATCTGCGGCTCCGCCAGGCAAAGCCGGATCGCGCGCAAGCCCATCGCCGGATTGGGGCCGCCGCGCGCGCTGCCGTTCACGGTCTTGTCCGCGCCCAGGTCCAGCGTGCGTATGGTCACCGGCATGCCGCGCATCGCCTGCGCCACCTGCCGGTAGGCCTCGAACTGCTCGTCCTCGCTCGGCAGATCGTCGCGATTGAGGAACAGGAACTCGCTGCGGAACAGGCCTACGCCGGTGGCGCCGGATTCGCGCACCTGCTCGATGTCCTGCGGCAGCTCGATGTTGGCGTGCAGGTCCACGGTAGTGCCGTCTCGCGTCGTGGCCGGTGTGCTGCGGATGCGTTTGAGCTTCTGCCGCCCCCGCTCCAGCTCGCGCTGGCGCTGCTGGTACTGCGCAAGCACCAGCTCGTCCGGGGCGACGATGAGCACGCCGTGCACGCCGTCGACGATCACCAGCTCGCCTTCGTGCACCATCTGCCGCGCCGTGTGCGCGCCGACGATGGCCGGGATATTGAGGCTGCGCGCAAGAATCGCGGTGTGCGAGGTCACGCCGCCCAGGTCGGTGACGAAGCCGGCGTACTGGTGTTGCTTGAACAGCATCATGTCCGCCGGCGACAGGTCGTGCGCCACCACGATCAGGCTTTCCGCGCGCGCTGGCGCGGCGAGGGCGCGGCCGGGCCGCCCCTGCATCGCTTTGAGCACGCGCTCCACCACCTGCACCACGTCGGCCTTTCTTTCGCGCAGATAGGGGTCTTCGATCTTCTCGAATTGCGCCACCAGCTGATCCATCTGCAGCACCAGGGCCCATTCGGCGTTGCACTTCAAGCTGCGGATCAGCTCGCGCGGCGCGCGCGACAGGGTCGCGTCGTCGAGTATCATCAGGTGCAGGTTGAGGAAGGCGTCGAGCTCGGCCGGCGCGCCGGCGGGCACGCTCTGGCGCAGCCCCTGCAGCTCGGTGCGCACCAGTTCGACCGCAGCCGAGAAGCGCATCACCTCCTGTTCCACCTGCTTCGCCGCGATGGTGTAATGCGCCACCTCCAGCCGGGCGCTGGAAATCAGGTGCGCCTGGCCGATCGCGATGCCGCCGCCTGCGCCTGCGCCGTGGAGGGTGAAGCTCACTCGTTTTCTCCGAACTTTTCGTCGATCAGCTTCAACAGGGCCTGCAACGCCGCGTCGGCGTCGCTGCCGTCGGTTTCTATGCCTATCGTCGCCCCTTTGCCGGCGGCGAGCATCATCACGCCCATGATGCTCTTCGCGTTGACGCGGCGGCCGTTGCGCGTGAGCCAGATCTCGCTCTGAAATCCGCTCGCGAGCTGCGTCAGTTTTGCCGCAGCGCGCGCGTGCAGCCCGAGCTTGTTGATGATTTCAGCGTCTGTTTGCAGCATTGCAGGCATCGGTATTCAGGTGGATCACGCCGGCCACCCCGCCGCTGATGGCTTTCTCCGCGACGGTGGCGAGCGGCTCTTCGCGGTAGGTCAGGGCGCGGATCAGCATCGGCAGGTTGACCCCGGAAATGCCTTCGACCCTGCCCGGCGCGAGCAGGCGCGTGGCGATATTGGAGGGCGTCGCGCCGAGGACGTCGCTGAACACCAGCACGCCGTCGCCCTGGTCGAGCTGCCTCACCAGCTCCTCGGCCTGCGGCAGGATGAGCTCCGGATCGTCGTGGATGGTGACGCCGAGCTGCAGCACTTGCGGCGGGCGCTTGCCCAGCACGTGGCTGGCGCAATGGATCAGCGCTTCGCCGAATGCCCCGTGGGCAACAATCAATATTCCTACCATGGCAAATTCTCTGAAATTAGGTGATTGACGCGGATTGTCGCTTCAGGCGGCGCACGCCTTCTCCAGCGCGTCGATGAACAGCGCGGCGACATTGCAGCCGGTCTGCTCGCGGATTTCCTGAAAGCAGGTCGGGCTGGTGACGTTGATCTCGGTGAGGAAATCGCCGATCACGTCCAGGCCCACCAGCAGCAGGCCGCGCCGCGCCAGTTCCGGGCCGAGCGCGACGGCGATCTCCAGGTCGCGCGCCGACAGCGGCTGCGCCACGCCGGTGCCGCCAACCGCCAGGTTGCCGCGCGTCTCGCCCGCCTTGGGGATGCGCGCGAGGCTGTAGGGCACCGGCTCGCCCGCGATCAGCAGGATGCGCTTGTCGCCCTCGCGTATTTCCGGAATGTAGCGCTGCGCCATGATCGAGCGCGTGCCGTGGTGGGTGAGCATCTCCACGATGACATTGCGGTTGGGGTCGGCGTCGGTGACGCGAAACACCTGCGCGCCGCCCATGCCGTCCAGCGGCTTCACCACCACGTCGGCCTGGGCGTCGATGAATTCGTGGATCTGCTTTTCCATGCGCGTCACCAGCGTAGGGGTGGCGAACTGGGGAAACTCCGCAATCGCCAGCTTCTCGCTGTGATCGCGCAGCGCGCGCGGATCGTTGAACACCCTGGCGCCCTCGCGCCCGGCCAGCTCGAGCAGCCAGGTGGCGGTCACGTACTCCATGTCGAACGGCGGGTCCTTGCGCATCAGCACCGCGTCGAAGTCGGCGAGCGCGTCTTCGCGCGGCAGGTCGATGCGGTACCAGCGCTCCTTGTCGCCGGTCAGCTCCAGGCGGCAGGATTCGCCGATCACGCGGCCGTGCTTCCACATCACGCCGTCCTGCATAAGCATGTGCAGCTCGTGGCCGCGCGCGGCCGCCTCCGCCATCATCGCGTAGGTGGTGTCCTTGTAGGTCTTGATGTCGTCCAGCGGATCGAGGATGATCGCGATTTTCATGATGCCGAGCGCAGTGCGCGCAACCGGTTAAGCCGAGAGGGTGATTCTAGCAGTGACTCGGGGCTGGCGCGCTCGCGCGTGGCGCGGCGAGTCCGCGGAGCGCCGTGACGCCAGGGGCGACAAAAGGCGGAAGACTAAGAAAGGCGGATGCGCTCGCCTTGTCTTGCGCCGCGTGCCGCCGGCTGCTATTTGGCCAGACCCGCGAGGTAATCGACCGCCGCTTTGACCTCAGCGTCGGCGAGCGCCGCGTTGCCGCCCTTGGGAGGCATTGCGCCTTTGCCCTTTAGCGCATTGGCGTAGAGCGCATTCATGCCGGTCTTCAGGCGCGGTGCCCAGGCTGCTTTGTCGCCCGCCTTGGGCGCGCCGGCCACGCCGGTCGCATGGCAGGCCATGCAGGTGGTGTCGTAGATCTTCTTGCCGTCGATCTTGTCGGACGCGGACGCGGGCGCTGCGGCTGCTGCCGTCTCCGGCGCCGCAGCGGCTACTGCCGCTTTCTCGGGCGCGGGTGCCGCGGGCTCATTGAACTTGGCCCCCGCCTTGTTCGCCATGTAGACCATCGCCCGCTCCACCTCCAGGTCGCTCAAGTTCGCGCCGCCGCCGCGCGGGGGCATCGCGCCCTTGCCCTTGAGCGCCGACGCCAGCAGCGCTTGTTCGCCTTGCTTGAGGCGCGCCGCCCACGCTCCCTCGTCGCCGAGCTTGGGCGCGCCGGCCGCGCCGCTCGCATGGCAGGCGCTGCATACCGAGTTGTAGACGTCCTCGCCGCTTCTGGGTCCGGCCGGGGCGCTGGCGCCGGATTCGGCGAACGCCACGTCGGCCACCGGCTTCAGGCGCTTGGCCACGGCGTTCGGGGTCATCGCGGAACTGCTCATATCGACGCTGCGGATGTTGGCGACGAATTGCGAAATCATGACGATGAGCAGGATCGGCACCACGAATGCGAGCACCACCGTGATTATCAATTGCTTGGGCGTCTTGATCAGGCTTTCGTGCCCCGCGTCATGCGCATTCTGGCTCATTGTCTTCCTTCGCTGCTGAGTGTGTGTCGCGACATGAGAAGATGCCTTCTCATGTTCCCTTAAAGCGGGTGCCAGTTCGGCGCTTCTGAAATGGCTTTAAGTCATTGCAAACGCGGGCATTATAGTCGCAAACACGCCTCGCTTGAAAGCGCGCCGGCATACAGGGACCGGGCAAAAGACGGTATACTTTCGGCCACGCGCCCGTAGCTCAGCTGGATAGAGTGTTGGTTTCCGAAACCAAAGGTCACAGGTTCGACTCCTGTCGGGCGCGCCACTTCCATCCGGTGTCCGGCGATCTGCCGTCAATGCGCGCGGCATCCCGCGTCGCGCAAAGTTTCGGTTCCTGCAGCGTCAGCGCCGCATACCGGCCAATTAATACACGTAAATAACAGGCCGCATTCCTGCGGGTCATTTGAGCCGCGGGCATTCTTTCCGGCTGTGTATCCGAAATTGACAATGCAGGAGCGAAAGCTTAGATTGCCGGGCGGAACAGTCCTCTGCCAGACAATATACAAGCTACAAGCAGTTCACCCGAAAAAGGAGAAAGACCCATGCTGAAAAAGCTCGTTTCGTCCCTCGCGGTCGCAACAGCCGCAGCCTCGCTCGCGGCATTCGCGCCCGCGGCCTCGGCGCAGATTGAAATCAAGATGCCGATCAAAATGGCCATGGCCTCGCTGCGCGGCGAACTGAGCGCCGAATTCGGCAAGGAACTCGCCAAGGCGACCAACAACCGCTACAAGCTTACGGTCTACCCGGGCGGCCAGCTCTATGACGGCGGCAAAGCGGCCAAGGCCGTGCAGCTGGGCAATGTGCAAATGACCAATGAGCCCAACAGCGCGTTCACGGCCTACACCAAGAACGGCGACCTGATGGAATTGCCCTTCGGCTTCGCCGACGCGGAAGCGTTCCAGGAATTCCTGCATGGGCCGCGCTCGGACCTGGTGCGCAAGGACCTCGAAAAAGCCGGCTTCCACGTGCTCGCCTTTTTCGACGAGGGTCCGTTCGTCATCGCCACCAAGTCGGTGCTGATCGAGAAGCCGGCGGATTTCAAGGGCCAGATCATCCGCACCTCGGGCCATCCGGTGGTGGTCGACGGGCTGAAGGGCATGGGCGCCTCCACCGTGAAACTCCCGCTGAACGAGGTCTACTCAGCCTTGCAGCAGGGCACGATCACGGGCGTGTACACCACGTTCGACGCTTACATAAACGAGAAGATGTATGAAGTGGCGCCGAACCTGATGATCATCCCGTCCTACGGCGCTTACTTCTGGGTCGCGAACAAGGCCTGGTTCGACGCCCAGCCGGCTGCCGACCGCAAGATCATGGATTCCATCGCCGACAAGCTCGCCAGGAAATACGACAAGGATGTCTGGGCGGTTGCGGACGAGCATATCGCTACGACGAAGAAGGCCGGCGGCAAGATCAGCGACCCGGCGAAGAGCGCAGCCGCGCACAAAGCCTTCCGCGCGGCGTTGGAACCCACCTACGAAAAAGTGCGCGAGCAGTTCGGCAAGGAAGCCGTGGACGCGATCCTGTCGTCGAAGTAGCCACGGGCAGACCCTCCTGAGTTCGATGGAATCTGGCCACGACGGCGGCCGCGCTCCGGCCGCCGTGCGCTGGATCGCGCGCGCCGAGGTCGCCGTGGTCGGCACGATACTCCTGGTATCGCTGCTGATCACGCTGTACGCGATCATCGCCAGGAATATGGGCTATTCGACCGGGGACTGGGCGCTGAAGCTCCCGGAAATCATGCTGGTATGGATGACCTTCCTCGGCATGGGCGCGCTCGTGACCGAGCACGGCCATGTGGCGGCCGACATGTTTTTCATGCTCCTGCCGCCGCGCGGGCAGCGCATCGCGTTGACCGTCTCGGCCGTTATCAGCGCCGCGGTCCTCGGACTCATCGTCGTCGGCGCGATTTCCATAGTGAGCCAACAGATCGCCATCGGCGCCACCGACGAGGAACTGTTCGACATTCCGACTGCGTTCATCCTGTCGGTGCTGCCGCTGGGACTGACGATCGCCATCATGCACCTGCTGGTTGAGATTTACGTCATCTGGCGACCGACAAAGACGCATACCCCGTGATCGCCATCCCCTTCGGCATCCTCCTCGTCCTGATCGTGATCGGCATGCCGATCGGCTTCGCGCTGCTCGTCGCCGCCGTCGCCACGCTGTACACGCTCGGCCTGGCGCCGATCACCTTCATTCCCGACGTGCTCGAAGACAGCGTGCAGCATTTCACGCTGCTCGCGATTCCTTTCTTCCTGCTCGCGGCGGAGCTGCTGTCCGCGGGCGGGCTCATCGACCGCATTTTCGATCTCGCCCGCGCCCTGGTCGGGCGCCTGCGCGGCGGCACGGGCGCGGCCTGCGTGATTGCCACGGGTCTGTTCGCCGGCGTGCAAGGCTCGAGCGCGGCGGATGCCGCGGCCATAGGCAAGATCGGCGTCACCGGCATGACCAAGCAGGGCTACCGTCCGGGCTTCGCCGCCGCCCTGATCGCCGCCTCCGGCGCCACCGCGATCCTGATTCCGCCCTCGATCGCGATGCTGATCTACGCCTCGATGGTGAACGTATCCGTTGGGCGGATGTTCTTTGCCGGCATCGTACCCGGCATACTCAACCTCGCCGCCTTCTTGCTGTACGTGGTTTGGCGCGCCGATAAACTGGGTTGGACGCGCGAGGACGACCCGGCCTTCACCGGCATGAAGGCCAAGCTCACCATGGCCAAGCGCGCGTTCTGGGTGCTGATGCTGCCGGTGTTCGTGCTCTACGGATTCTATTCCGGTCAGCTCACCGCCACCGAGATCTCCACCGCCTGCGCGCTGTATTCCGCAGCCGTCGCCCTGTGGCTCTACGGCTCGATAGGTTATCGCGATCTGTGGCCGGTGGTGACGCAGACCGCGCGAACCACCATCAACATTTTCACCATCATCGCCGGGGCCGTACTGCTGTCCAAGGTGCTCACTTTCCTGAACGCGCCGCAGCTCATTTTCGGTTTCATCGATCGCTATCACCTCAGCGCCTGGCAGTTCCTGTTCGCTGTCAGCGGGATCATGTTCATTCTCGGTATGTTCATGGAGGCGGTGGCGCTCAACGTCATGACCACCCCGATACTTGCGCCCATCGCGATGAACCTGGGCATAGACCCGGTGCACTATGGCATCGTGCTGATATTCAATATCGAGATTGCGCTGATTACCCCGCCGGTGGGCATCAATCTGTTCGTGCTCGCGGGCGCAACGAAAATCCCGCTGGCAAAGATATTCCGTGAAGTGCTGCCGTTCGTGACCATTCTTTTGCTGCTGCTCATCCTGGTGATCCTGATCCCGCAGATTTCCCTTTGGCTGCCGGATCTCCTGCTTCCCGCGAGTTAAGCTCGAGCATGCGCCGACCGCTGGCCGCATACACCGTTCTTGACCTCACCAATGTGCTCGCCGGCCCGTTCTGCGGCCATCAGCTCGCGCACATGGGCGCGCGCGTGATCAAGATCGAGACGCCGGACGGGGGCGATCTCGCGCGCCAGCTCGGCGCGGACGCAGAACTCAATGCGCGCGGCATGGGCGTGTCCTTCCTCGCGCAGAACGCCGGCAAGGAATCGATCGCGCTCGACCTCAAGGAGCCTGCGGCGAAAGCCGCGTTCCTGAAAATGGTCGAGCGCGCCGACGTGCTGCTGGAGAACTTCCGCCCGGGCGTGATGCAGCGTCTCGGCCTGGGCTACGAGCGGCTGAAGGCGCTCAACCCCGACCTCGTCTATTGCGCCATCTCCGGCTTCGGCCAGGATGGGCCCTACGCGCATGCGCCCGCCTACGACCAGATCATCCAGGGGATGTCGGGCGTGATGTCCGTCACCGGCACCGCGGAGTCGGGGCCGCTGCGCGCGGGCTATCCCGTCGCCGACACCGTCGGCGGGCTCACCGGCGCGTTCGCGATCGCGGCGGCGCTGGCGGCGCCCAAGGGCGCGCGCGGGGTGTTCATCGACGTGTCGATGCTCGAAGCCACGCTCGCAACCATGGGCTGGGCCGTGTCCAACTGGCTGGTCGCGGACGTGCGCGCACAGCGCATCGGCAACGAGAACATGACGGCGGCGCCATCGGGGGCGTTTCGCGCCGCCGACGGCCTGGTGAACATTGCCGCCAACAAACAGGAGCAGTTCGAGGCGCTGATGCGCGAAATCGGCCGCGAGGACCTCGTCGCCGACGCGCGCTTTCGCGAGCGCGAGGCGCGCCTCGCGCACCGCTTCGAACTGAAGGCGCTGATCGAGGAAAAGCTGGTTGCGGCGCCTGCGGCGCACTGGGTCGAAGTCCTGGTGCGCCGCGGCGTCCCCGCGGGCGAGGTGTGGGGCGTGCCGCAGGCGCTAGACTCGCCCCAGGTGCGCGATCGCGGCTTCATCGAGCGCTTTGCCGACGTGCCCGGTGTCGGGCGCGAGGTCAGCGTGGCGAGCGCGGGCTACAAGCTCGACGGCGAGGCGCCGCGCGTGAACGCGCCGCCGCCGCGGCTGGGCGAACACACGGCGAAGATCCTCGCCGA
>JACZJU010000278.1 GCA_014860395.1 Burkholderiales bacterium
GATCACCGCCGCGCTCGCGAATGCAACGTTGTACCGGGATCAGCCGGAGCAGGTGAAGCAGCTGAACCAGCGCTACGCCGCGATCGAGAAGGAACTGGCGTCGGCCTTGCTGCGCTGGGAAAAGCTGGAAGCGAAACGCTAGCTACGCTTCGCCGCTATGGTGTGCGTTTCGGCATCACCATTCACACCGGACGCCCTACAGGATTTTGGCGAAGCGCTTTACGGCTTCTTCGACATTGGCTCGGCTGTTGAAGGCGCTCAGACGGAAATAGCCCTCACCACTGGCGCCGAATCCGCTGCCAGGCGTTCCGACCAAATGGGCTTGCTGCAGCAGCCTGTCGAAAAAATCCCAGCTGCTCAACTTGCCGGGTGTCTTCAGCCACACGTAAGGCGCGTTCACCCCGCCGTAGACCTGTAGCCCCAGTTTCGTCAGCGTTTCACGCACCAGCTTGGCGTTGGCGAGGTAGAACGCTATGGTTTCCCGCACCTGCTGCTTGCCTTCCGGCGAATAGATTGCAGCGGCGCCTCTTTGCACCGGATACGAGACACCATTGAATTTGGTGCAGTGCCGCCGATTCCAGAGCGGATGAATCGCGACTTCGCGACCATCCCGCGTCTTTCCCTTGAGATTCTTCGGAATCACCGTGAAGGCACAGCGCACGCCGGTGAAGCCGGCCGTCTTGCTGAAACTGCGGAACTCGATCGCGACGTCCCTGGCTCCGTCAATTTCATAGATCGAGTGCGGAATGGCCGGGTCGGTGATGTACGCTTCATAGGCGGCGTCATACAGAATGATCGAACCGTTCTGCTGCGCGTAGTCGACCCAACGCTTCAGCATCTCCTTGGTGGCAACCACGCCGGTCGGGTTATTCGGATAGCACAAGTAGATCAGGTCGACCCGCTCTTTGGGAAGTTCGGGAACGAAATCGTTTTCGGCGGTAACCGGCAAGTAAACCAGGCCGGCGTAGCGTCCATTGGCGTCCGCCGGGCCCGTGTGTCCGGCCATGACGTTGGTATCCACATACACCGGGTAGACGGGATCGACCACTGCGATGACGTTACCCTCTCCGAAGACATCCAGGATATTCCCCGAATCGCATTTTGAACCGTCCGAGACGAAAATCTCGTCCGCGTCGACCTTGGCACCGCGCGCCTGATAATCGTGTTTGGCTATGGCTTCGCGCAGGAAATCGTAGCCCTGCTCGGGCCCATAGCCGCGGAACGACGAGCGCTCGGCCAGCTCATCGACGGCCGCATGCATCGCCTGAAGCACCGCAGGGGCAAGCGGCTCGGTGACGTCGCCTATGCCCAGGCGTATGACTTTCGCAGTAGGGTTTGCGTCGCAGAATGCCGTGACCCGCCTGCCAATTTCAGGAAACAGGTAACCGGCGGTCAACTTGAGATAATGCTCGTTAATATAGGTCATGATCGATTATTAAAACCTCTAAACAGGTGGATTCGCTCGCTGCGCTACGCCAAAAAGCATCACTCGCTCCAGGCTCCCATTGCGTTCATCGAATCGCAGCGGTGCAACGTCGCCCGGCATTCTAACATTTACGGTCCGCGCATCGATAAGCCCGAGGCGTGCTCGCGCGTCCTGGCGGACCTGCGCTACATCGACGCGATGATCTCGCGGATGACTTTGGCGTCCGAGAACGGAATCTTCTTCGTCACGGGGCGCCCCCGGGAATCATGCAAGGGCAGACCTCCGGAGTCTCGTTCAAGCACGATCTGATAGTCCTCGTGGCCCTTGCCGGCGACGACAAGGACATCGCCCGGCCGCAATGCGGAAAGCGCGCGCTGCAATGCCTCGCGGCGCGCGCCTGCGTCCGTTGCGCGAGCGGCCCCCGAGAGCACTTGTTTTCGGAT
>JACZJU010000279.1 GCA_014860395.1 Burkholderiales bacterium
GACAGCACCCATTTCACCAATGCCTTGACATCTGCATCGGGCACGGATGAATTGGGCGGCATCGGAATCTGGCCCCAGACGCCGGCGCCGCCGTTCTTGACCTTGGCGATCAGCTTGGCCTCGGCACCGGCGTCACCTTTGTACTTGGCGGCGACGTCCTTGTAGGCCGGGCCGATCAGCTTCTTGTCCACGGCGTGGCAGGTCAGGCAGTTGTATTTCTTTGCCAAAGCTTCCTGCGCGAACGCATTGCCAGCGCTGGCGAGCAGTCCGGCGGAAATAAACATACAGGTGACTAGCTTTTTCACTGGTTCTCCTTGGAGTCTGTTTAATAATGGGGGGATATTTCCCCTCATACTCCCCTAAACTGGCCCGTTGCAAAATTAATTTTGCAACGGGTTCCTAGGAAAGTATCGGTATGCCTAGCTGCAGCATGCTACCGGAGTTTAGGCGCTTTGAGTACACCCAGCAGCTTTTCCACCGTATCCACCGGCGGCAAGCAAGTAACGCCCTGACACACCCAGGCGTTGACAGTTTCGGTCGACATGGGCTTTGCCAGTAACGGCGGCAGCCCCGAAGCTTCGGGGGCTAGCGCCAGGATCAGGGAGTCCGGAAGATAGGTCTGGTCCAGCACTTGCCGCCATTCGCGCATTTGGGCCACGGGCCCACGCAACACGACCACCCGCGGCGGCTCAAGCGCCTCCTCTAGGGCCGTCAACAGGCTGGCGCAGCCATTGGGGTGCTGCAAGAGAGCCGGATAGAACAGTTGCAGCGTGCGCTCGGCGGCGTCCAGATAGCGCGTTTCACCCGTGATGTGCCCCAGCCGCTGCAGTGACGTCGCCGCCACCCCGTTGCCCGAGGGCATGGCGCTGTCGTGCCCAGGCTTGGGCCTGTTAATCAGCTTCTCATGGTCGTGACTGGTGAAATAGAACCCGCCCGGCTCCGGCTCGTAAAACTGCTCCAACATCAACTCGGCCAGATCCTCGGCGAATTCGAGGTCGCGGCTGTGAAAATCGCATTGCATGAGTTCGATCAGCGCGGCGAGCAGAAAAGCGTAATCGTCCAGATACGCGTTCAGATGCGCGCGGCCGTCCTTGCAGGTCGCGAGCAGGCGCGCACGTTCCGCACCCTGCTGCTCCCGCCACAGCGTGCTGCGAATGAAATCGAGCGCAGCGCGCGCCGAGGCCAACCACTCCGGGCGCCCGAATACGCGCGCGGCGCGCGCCATGCCCTGAATCATCAGCGCATTCCAGCTGGTCAGGATCTTTTCGTCGCGCCCCGGGCGGATGCGCTGCTCGCGCGCCGCGAACAGCTTTGCGCGCCCGCGCGCCAGCAGGGCGCCGCATTCCTGTGCCGGCTGCCCCACGGTCTTTGCGATTTCGTCCAGCCCGCGCGCCACATACAGATGCCAATGCCTGCCTTCGAAATTTTCGGCTTGGTCCAGCCCGTAGAAAGGCGCGCATACGGCATATTCTTCTTCGCTGAGCAGGGCGCGCACTTGCTGCGGCGTCCACACATAGAACTTGCCTTCCTCGTGCTCCGAGTCGGCGTCCAGGCTGGAATAATAACCGCCCGCGGGAGCCTGCATCTCGCGCATGACCCAGGCAGCGGTCTCCTCGACCACCTCGGCGAACAGCGGATCGCGCGTCAACGCCCAGGCATCGCTGTAGCGCGAAAGCAGCGGCCCGTTGTCGTAGAGCATCTTCTCGAAGTGCGGAATCAGCCAGTACGCGTCCACGCTATAGCGGCAGAAACCGCCGCCTAGCTGATCGTAAATGCCGCCGACCGCCATACGGCCGAGGGTGTAGATCGCCATGTGCAGCGGATCGCCTTGGGGCACCGCGGCTGTCACGGGGGCGCCACCGTGAGCGCCGCCAGTGTCAACTCGCGTGCCGCTTGAAGCGTGGCGCCGCAGGCACAGCTCGATATCGGTCGGATGCGGGAACTTCGGCGCCGCACCGAAACCGCCGTAACGCGCGTCGAAATTGGTCGCAAAGTTTTCCAGCGCCAGATCGATCGGGCGCGCGGAGAACTCCGAGTGGTGCGCCGGGCGCGCCGGCTGCATGTCCTGGAAGGCTGAGACCATGGCCTCGCCCTGGCGCGCGATCTGCGCCCGCTCGGCGTGGTAGAGCATGGCAACCCGCTCGAGCAGATCCGCGAATCCGGGCAGACCGTAGCGCGGCGTCTTGGGGAAATAGGTGCCGCCGAAAAACGGTTCCTGCGCGGGCGTGAGAAACATGGTGAGCGGCCAGCCGCCCGGGCGCTGGCTGATCATCTGG
>JACZJU010000280.1 GCA_014860395.1 Burkholderiales bacterium
CAGGTGCGCCATGCCGTATTCGCCGTAGCCCTCGTGGCGCGAGCCGACGAGGTAAGTGACGCTGACGGTGACGGTGTCCTGCGAGGCGTCCGGGAACAGCAGCACCTTCAGACCGTTGGGCAGGCGGTATTCGGTGATGCCTTCGACCGAGGTTATTTTCCTGACCGACGCGGCAGCATCGGTGCTCGCCGTGGCTGCGTGAACCGTGGCGGGCAGGAGGGCGGGCAGCAGCAGTGCGAGGGTTAGGGCGAGAGTACGGCGCAGCATCGGGCGACCTCGTTGGTTGTTAGGGCTTCCGAAGAGACCGTAAATATCTGGATTGGTTCAGATTCTAATACAAACAGCCGCGCGTTCCCGCGCGGCACCGCGAAATTTGCTCCCTTATGTGTGCCAACGCACAGCGCATCTGTTGTGCAAAAGCTATAAATGCACGGTCGACAGATAACTCACCGCGGGTTGCTCCGGCTTCGGCTTGGAGAAGACCTGCATAGGATGAGCTGTCGTGCTGAAGGATGAATCTCCATGCCGGGCCCCAGTGCCGTGCACCGGTATACACGCCCGCCGGAGATTGTGCCTTGTCCTCCTGAAATATCTATGAAAGGAAACAAAACATGAATGACCTTCAGAAGTACCTCTCCAAGAGTTTGCTGGCGACGGCGGCATTGCTTGTCAGCGCCTCTCCGGCATGGGCTCAGGTATCACTGGGTACGGCATCCAGCTTCGCGGTTCTGGGTGGCACGACTGTGACCACCTCCGCTTCCACCATCAACGGAGACGTGGGCTCCGGCGGCGCGGTCACTTTAACTGATTCCGCCATCAACGGAAACCTGGTCTACACCGGTGCGCTCGTTAATGCCGGGAGCACGATTTCGGGTACGCAGACCACGCCGCTCAACCCTCAGGTTATAACTGACCTCAACAGTGCTTGGACTTCGGTCCAGTCCCTCGCTTGTGACTTTAATTTGACTGCTACGATCGCGGGTCCAGTGACTCTGGCCCCCGGTGTCTATTGCAGCGATACGGCATTGACAGGTGCGGGCGTATTGACCCTTGATGCGGGTGGGCATGCAAACGCTGTCTGGGTTTTCAAGATCGGGGCAGCCATCACCGGCACCGGATTCTCGGTAGTCATGGCCAACGGCGGGCAGGCATGCAACGTGTTCTGGGTGCCCGGCGCCGACGTGACCATGACGACTTCGGCGTTTAGCGGGAACATACTTGCGGGTTCCACCGCTCCTGCCGGCGGATCGATTACCATGACCGGTGGAACTTTGGCCGGTCAAGCTTTGGCCAATACCGCCGTGACCATGACAGGCGTCAACGTCATCGGCTGCTCCGCATTGCCGGTTCCCCCGTCAGGCCCTCCGTCGACCTGCAAGGACAAGGATCGCGATCATGACGGGCACGATGGGCATGACAAGGACCACAAGAAATGCAACCAGGGCGTGGGCAACGGCCCAGAGGACTGCGATCCGGGCAAATCGGATGTCCACTGGCCGTTCAAAGGTTCGAACGACGAGCATGAAGGCGACAAGCCGGGCGACCCGGGTCGCAAGGGCGGGCGCAAGTAAGTCTGCGCTCGTGAAGAACGGAAAAGGACCCGCGAGGGTCCTTTTTCTTTTCTGCGCCAGGCGTGGGGCGTTGTGCGCGAGCGCATCACGCGACGCCCGACAGGACAGGCAAGCAGAGCGCCTTACTTCACCAGATAGCCGAACAAGTGCAGCGCCAGCATGCCCGTCACGATGGTAATCAGGGTGTTGCGCGTGCGCCAGGCGATCGCGCCGGCGAGGATGCCGGCGAGAAGGCGCGGATTGTCCAGGCCGATGTGCAGCGAACCGTCGGTCAGCACGAGAGCGGGCACGAGGATGGCCGAGAACACCGCCGCCGGGACGTAGCGCAGCGCGCGCTGCAGCGGCGCGGGCACCGGCCAGCGCGCGAACAGCAGGATGAACGAAGCCCGCGGCAGGAAACTGGCCAGAGCGAGTCCCAGGATCAGCAGCCAGAATGCGGTCATCGCCGAGATCCCCCCAGCATGGTTTCCGTCAGCATGCCGGCGGCGATCCCGGCCGCGGCCGCGATCAGCAGCCCCAGACGCAGCGGCAAATGCCAGGTGAGCACGGCTGTGATGCCCGAGGCGCAGGCGGCCGCGGCGACAGCGCGGTCGCGGATGGTCGGTACGACGATGCCGAGAAAGGTGAGCACGATGGAGAATTCCAGATGCCAGGCGCTGGGAATGCCCGTGCCGAGGAGCACGCCGGTCAGGCTGCCGATCTGCCAGGTGACCCAGATGGCGGCGGAGCAGCCGAGGTAATACCAGACCTTGTCCTCGGCTGCCAGCGCGCGCTCATAGCCGCGCAGCGCGATGGCGTAGCCGTTGTCCGTGAGCAGATAGGAGAGCAGCGCACGCCGGCGCGGGCTCGCGGCGGCCAGGTGGGGCGCCATCGACAGGCTGTAGATGCAAAAGCGCAGATTGATTACCAGCGCCGCCAGGATCGCGATCGCGACGGGACTGCCTGAGGTGAGGAGCTGCAGGGCCGCGAGCTGCGCGTTGCCGGCGTAGACCAGCACCGACATCAGCATCGCGAGGTAATAGGGCATGCCCGCCGCCACCATTGCCACGCCGCTGATCGCACCGAAAGTCAGTACGCCAGGCAGGACCGGCAGGCAGGACCTGACCGCGGCAAGAAATTGGGGATGGAGATGCAAGCGCTGTAGCTACCTTTTCGTAACAAAACGAGGGGATATCCCCCGAGGGGACTTCCTTAGGGGCGTCTCCCCTCGTGCTCCCCTAAGTCAGACCGTAACAAAATGACTTTTGGGGTCTTCTTGGCGGAGGAGCGCCATTCTAGACCGCTCCGGTTACGATTGCAGGCCGGCCTCTTGAAAATTCCGCCTGCCGGCCGCATCTAACCGCACAGTGATCACTGTCTCTGGAGAAACCATGTCCGCCACCGCCACCAAGGAAACCCTGGGCTTTCAGGCCGAAGTCAAGCAGCTGCTGCATCTGATGATCCACTCCTTGTACAGCAACAAGGAGATTTTTCTGCGCGAGTTGATTTCGAATGCGTCGGATGCCGCCGACAAGCTGCGCTTCGAGGCGTTGTCGGATGCGTCGCTTTATGGGACGGATGCCGACCTCAGGATCCGGGTCAGTTTCGACAAGGCGGCGCGCACCCTGACGGTGTCGGATAACGGCGTAGGCATGTCGCGCGACGAAGTCGTCGCCAACATCGGCACCATTGCCAAGTCGGGCACGCGCGAGTTCTTTCAGGCGCTCACCGGCGACCAGGCCAAGGACGCCCACCTGATCGGCCAGTTCGGCGTTGGCTTCTACTCGTCCTTCATCATCGCCGACCGCGTGACCCTGGTGACGCGGCGCGCCGGGCTAGCGGCGGGCGAGGCGGTGCGCTGGGAATCCGACGGCGGCGGCGAATACAGCATCGAGGCGGTGGACAAGCCCGGGCGCGGCACCGAGGTGACCCTGCACCTGCGCGAGGGCGAGGACGAGATGCTCGACGATTTCCGCCTGCGCGCCCTGATCCGCAAGTATTCCGACCACATCGCCATCCCGATCCGCATGGAAAAGAGCGTCTGGGACGAGGAAAAGAAGGAACATAAGCTGACAGGCGAGGACGAGACCGTCAACCAGGCGAGCGCCTTATGGGCGCGCTCCAAGGCCGATATCAGCGAAGAGCAGTATCAGGAGTTCTACAAGCACGTCGCGCACGATTTCGAAATGCCGCTCGCCTGGACGCACAACCGCGTGGAGGGCCGACACGAGTACACGCAGCTCTTGTACCTGCCTGCGCATGCGCCCTTCGACCTATGGGACCGGCAGCATCGCCACGGCATCAAGCTGTATGTGCGCCGGGTGTTCATCATGGACGATGCCGAGCAACTGCTGCCCGCTTACCTGCGCTTCGTCCGCGGTGTGGTCGATTCGAGCGATCTGCCGCTCAACGTGTCGCGCGAGATACTGCAGCAGTCGAAGGACATCGAGGCGATCCGCTCCGGCTGCACCAAGCGCGTGCTCTCGCTCTTGGAAGACCTGGCGCAGAACCAGAAGGACAAGTACGCCGGATTCTGGAAGGAATTCGGCCTGGTGCTGAAGGAAGGCGTGGGCGAGGACCATGCGAACCGGGAGAAAATCGCTGCGCTGCTGCGCTTTGCCAGCACCCACAACGACAGCGAAGAGCAGAGCGTTTCCCTCGCCGACTATCTGGCGCGCATGAAGCCGGGACAGGAGAAGATTTATTTCGTTACCGCCGACTCCTTCCTCGCGGCCAAGAACAGCCCGCATCTGGAAGTGTTCCGCAAGAAGGGCATAGAGGTGCTGCTGCTGGCGGAGCGGGTGGACGAATGGCTGGTGTCGAATCTGACCGAATTCGAGGGCAAACCGCTGGTTTCGGTGGCCAGGGGCGATCTGGACCTGGGCAAGCTCGAGGACGAAGCGGAGAAGAAGGAGCAGGAAAAGCAGGCCGGCGAATACAAGGATCTGACCGACAAGATCAAGGCCGCGCTCGCGGAGCAGGTGAAGGAAGTGCGCGTGACCCTGCGGCTGACGGCCTCGCCCGCGTGTCTGGTGTCCGATCAGTACGACATGGGCGGCAATCTTGCGCGCATCCTCAAGGCGGCGGGGCAGAAAGTGCCCGAGTCCAAGCCGATCATGGAGATCAATCCGGCCCATCCGCTGGTGCAGCGGCTCAAATACGAAGAAACCCATTTTGCCGACTGGAGCCAGGTGCTGTTCGACCAGGCCCTGCTTGCCGAAGGCGGGCAGCTTGAAGATCCGGCGGGCTTCGTCAAGCGCTTGAACGAGTTGATGCTGGCGATGGCTGGCGCTGCTTCCAAGATCTGGACACCGGGGAGCTAATCACCGCGGCAAGGCGGGATTGCTTTTATCCAAGATCGCCGCTGGTGCGCGGACACGCTTCACCTCCGCGCACCAGCGGCGATCCGCGCGGACGGGCCGCCGTCCGCGCAGGCCCTTGTCACTGCAGTTTGAAGAGCTCTCTCGAGTCGAACCTTGCGGACGAACGGCCATTGCGCGCTCTGCGCGCCAACCGTGTTTTCCACGCGGAGGTGAAGCGAGACCGCGTGGAAAACACGGTTATGAATAAAAGCAATAAGCGCTCGGGCTTGCTTTTCCACAAGATCGCCGATTGGGCGCGGATGTGCTTTTCATCCGCGCGCAAGCGGTGATCCGCGCGGACGGGACGCCGTCCGCGCAATCCCTTGTCACTGCAGTTTGAAGAGCTCTCTCGAGTCGAACCTTGCGGACGAACGGCGATTGCGCGCTCTGCGCGCCAACCGTCTTTCTGGTGCGGAGGTGAAGCGAGACCGCACCAGAAAGACGGTTATGATTGAAACCCTCGCGGCTTGGAGTCTTCACACAAGATCACCGCTGGTGCGCGGACACGCTTCACCTCCGCCCACCAGCGGTGATCCGCGCGGGCGGGCCGCTGTCCGCGCAAGTACAAATGCCACTGCCTGTCCTGGCCGCGTCCGTCGAACGCGGCAGTTCGAGTGACGGATCTACATCTGCTTCAGCATGGTCTCCGCATCGGAGACCTCAAACTTGCCCGGACCCTCGACGTTGAGCTGCTTCACCACGCCGTCGTCCACCAGCATCGAATAGCGGTTCGAGCGCACGCCCATGTTGCGCGCGGTGAGATCGAGCTCGAGGCCCAGCGCCTTGGTCCAAATGGCGCTGCCGTCGGCCAGCATGCGGACTTTGCTGCCCGCTTTTTGCGTGCGACCCCAGGCGCCCATCACAAAAGCATCATTGGTGGCCACGCACCAGATCTCGTCCACGCCCTTGGCTTTCAACTTGTCGTAGTTGGCGAGATAGCTCGGCACGTGTTTCGCCGAGCAGGTGGGCGTGTAGGCGCCGGGCAACGCGAATATGGCGATTTTCTTGCCCTTGGTCGATTCGGCGACGCTGATGTCCTTGGGATTCAACGGACAGCCGGCGGCTTCGTCGAATTCGGTGGCTTCGCTCAGTTTTCCGTCCGGAAGGCGGTCTCCAGCTTTGATCATTGCATGCTCCTGTCAGTGATGGCTGCGCGCGGGGGCTTGCCCCAGTTTGCGCAAAATTTACTTGAAATGTCTGCCGGAACCTGCCGCGTGGACAACAGCGGCGCCGCGGCGAAAGACGCTTAATCCTAACATAACCTGCGCCGCGAATACCCGCGCGAACTACGGGTGTAATTTGAACGCCGGGCGCATTGTCGCTATAGTGCGTTCCATGCAATCCGCGACCCAAGCCGCACCTGACCGCAAAATGACTCTCGCCGAGGTGCTGGGTGACCTGGTCGCGGACGGCATCGTCGGGCACGCCGAGGCCGACAAGCTGATTGCAGACCGGCGTATGCAGCGCGCCGATCACCACCCGCTGACGGTGATCGCCGACCAGAAATGGAAGTCGCTCCTGCCGCCGAACAAGCTGCTGCACCTGGAACTGCTTACCGAATGGCTGGCGGCCAAGGTCGGCCTGAGCTATTTCCACATCGACCCGCTGAAGATCAACTTCTCCGCGGTCACGGAGATCATGTCCAACGCCTACGCGCAGCGCTTCAAGATCCTGCCGGTGGACGTCAACACCAAGGAAGCGGTGATCGCCACCTGCGAGCCCTACATCAAAGAATGGGAGCGCGAACTCAAGCCCATCCTGCGGCTGGATATCCGCCGGGTGATCGCGAATCCGCTGGACATCGCGCGTTACCAGGTCGAATTCTACAACCTCGCGAAATCGGTCAAGGGCGCGGCCGAAAAAGGCAGCCAGGCCAGCGCCATCGGCAACTTCGAGCAGCTGGTGGAGATGGGCAACACCAACCGCCAGTACGACGCCAACGACCAGCATATCGTGCACGTGGTCGACTGGCTGTGGCAGTACGCGTTCGACCAGCGCGCGAGCGACATCCACATGGAGCCGCGGCGCGACGTCGGCTACGTGCGCTTTCGCATTGACGGCGTGCTGCATCAGGTGTACCAGATTCCGGCGGCGGTGATGGCCGCCATGACCAGCCGCATCAAGATACTCGGCCGCATGGACGTGGTGGAAAAGCGCCGGCCGCAGGACGGGCGCATAAAAACGCGCACCGCCGACGGCCAGGAGATCGAACTGCGCCTGTCGACCCTGCCCACGGCGTTCGGCGAAAAGCTGGTGATGCGGGTGTTCGACCCGGAGGTGCTGGTCAAGGATTTCACCGAGCTCGGCTTCTCCGACGAGGACAAGGTGCGCTGGAGCCAGATGAGCGCGTCCCCGCACGGCATCATCCTGGTCACCGGGCCCACCGGCTCGGGCAAGACCACTACGCTGTACTCCACGCTCAAGACACTCGCGACGGCGGATGTCAACGTGTGCACCATCGAAGACCCGATCGAGATGGTGGAGCCCGCGTTCAACCAGATGCAAGTGACCCACGGCATCGACCTCGGCTTTGCCGACGGCGTGCGCGCGCTGATGCGCCAGGACCCGGACATCATCATGGTGGGCGAGATCCGCGACCTCGAAACCGCGGACATGGCGATCCAGGCGGCGCTTACCGGGCATCTGGTGCTCTCTACCCTGCATACCAACGATTCGGTGGCTGCGATCACGCGGCTGCTCGACCTGGGCGTGCCGCCTTATCTGCTCAATTCCACCATACTCGGCGTGATGGCGCAGCGCCTGGTGCGCACGCTGTGCCCGCATTGCAAGCAGAAAGTGCCGTACGACGATGCGCGCGCCGAGGACCTCACCTGGGAGGAGTTTGTCGCGCCGTGGAAGGCCAAGCGCCCGGCGCATATTTTCCGCCCGGTCGGCTGCCTGGAATGCCGCAATACCGGCTACATCGGTCGCATCGGCATTTACGAAATTCTACTGATGTCCCCGGCGATGAAGCGCCTGGTCGACGCCAAGGCCGATCTCGGGCGCATGCGCGAGCTCGCCTACAAGGAAGGCATGAAGCCGCTGCGAATCAGCGCGGCGATGAAAGTGGCGGCCGGCCTCACTACCATCGAGGAAGCAATCAAGGTGGCGCCGCCGCCGCAGCATGAAAACCGCTGACGCGCTTGCCGCGGTTGATCCCAGGTCTTATGATGAGCGCGGTTTGCGATATGCAGGAGGGACGGATCGATTTCTCCGTCGCTCGCCGAAAGCCGCGGAGCGTCAAACGAATAACAAAAGGGGGATTACCATGACCAGCAACAATTTCAAGAGGAATTTCTTTCTGCGCGGCGGCGCCGTGCTCTCGGCGCTGCTGACGGTCGCAGTCCTGGCGAGCGCGCCGGCGTCGGCCGAGGACAAGTATCCGAGCAAGCGCCTGGACTGGACGATAGCCTTCGGGCCGGGCGGCGGTAACGACATCATGTCCCGCACCCTCATCTCCATCCTGGAGAAGTACAAGCTCTATCCCGAAAACATCGTCGCCGAAAACCGGCCCGGGGGCAGCGGCGCCAAGGGCTGGGGTTATCTCTTCGCCCAGAAGGGCAACCCGTACCACATCTCGAGCACCAGCGGCAGCTTCATCACCACGCCGCTGCAGGCGAATACGCCGTGGCAGCCGACCAGCTTCACGCCGATCGCGCTGCTTGCCTCGGACGACCTGGTGATCCTGGTAAACGGCAAGTCGAAGATCAAGACTTTGCGCGAGTTCATCGACCAGGCGAAAATTAAGCCACCTTCGATAGGCGGCATAGGCACGGTCAATGTCGACTTTATCGTGCCGAAGATGCTCTCGGAGCGGGCCGGATTCAAGTTCGATTACGTGTCGTTCAACAAGCAGGGGGAACTGACGACCGCGCTGCTGTCCAGCGCGCTGGACGCGTCGATGTCGAACCCGGGCGAGGTGCTGGGCCTGCTGCAGTCGGGCGATCTGCGGGCGCTGGGCTACAGCGGCAAGAAGACTCCCGCGGCGCTCGGCAACATCCCGACATTCGCGGAAGCGGGCTACGACCTCGGTATTTCCATGCCGCGCGGGCTGGTGCTGCCGCCGGACGTGCCCAAGGAAGCGCAGGACTGGTGGATAGCGACGATCAAGAAGGTCGTGCAGACGCCGGAATGGAAAGCCTACATCGACAAGCAGCTGCTCACCGAAAACGTCCTCTACGGCGAAGATTTCCGCGCATTCCTGCAAAAGACGCAGGGCGCGTTTGCCGACATTCTGAAGAAGTCCGGCGCGATCAAGTAGCGATCGATCCGCCATGCAGACGACGAACTGCCCCGGCGGCGTATCCGCCGGCGGGGCCATGCGCGCGGGGTTCATCCTCGCGATCTTGTTTTTCGCGGCTTACTACACGTACATAGCGTTTGCCGAGCTGAACTACCTGTCCTCGGCGGGGCGCCTCGGGCCGGGGTTCTTTCCGCGCATCATCGGCGTGTCCCTGGTCGCGCTGTGTGCGCTCAGCCTGTACATCGACCTGAAGCACCTCCCGGCGGCCGAGGCCGTGGCGCCGGCCTGGCGCAGCGCCGCCGTGCTCGCGCTGCTCTCGGGCGTCTTCATCGCGCTGTTTGAGCCGCTGGGCGGGCTCGCGTCCATGATTGTGTTCATGGCCGCCGCGCTTTGGATACTCAATCCCGGGCGCGCGCTGCAGAACGCGCTCATCGCCGTCCTGCTCCCCTTGGGCATCTACCTGGTGTTCCAGCTTTGGCTCAACGCTGCGATGCCGCGCGGCATGTTCCCGCTCCCGTTCTGATGGACATCTTCTCCAACCTGATACTCGGGCTGTCGGTCGCCATATCGCCGATCAATCTCGCCTACCTTTTCATCGGCGTCATGCTCGGCATGTTCGTGGGCATCATTCCGGGCTTCGGCCCCGCCGCCGGAATCGCGATCCTGCTTCCGATCACCTTTGGCATGGATCCGACCGGCGCGGTAATCATGCTCTCGGCGATCTATTACGGCTCGATGTACGGCGGAACGATCACCTCGATCCTGCTCAACACGCCCGGCGACTCCGCCACCGTCGCCAGCACCTTCGACGGCTATCCGCTCGCCCAGCAGGGCCGCGCCGGACCGGCGCTGGTGATGCAGGCGGTCGCCTCATTTTTCGGCGGCACGGTCGGCGTCATCCTGATCACAGTGCTCGCGCCGCTGTTCGCGCAGGTGACGCGCAGCTTCGGTCCGCCGGAGTTCTTTCTGCTGGTCATGATGGGACTGATGACGCTGATCGTGATGATAGGCGGTAATTGGCGCTACGGCGCGATCTCGGCGCTGATCGGCTTTGCACTGGGCACCGTCGGCGTCGATCTGGAAACCGGTCAGTCGCGCTTCACCTTTCAGTCGGCCGAAATGATCGGCGGGATCGATTTCATTCCGATTGCGATCGGCCTGTTCGGCCTGGGCGAGCTCTACTACGCGTTCTACAACGGGCTGCACCTCTCCGGCAGCGGCGGCATCGTCCAGTACCAGAAGGAGAAGCGCTTCTGGCCGGAATTGCGCGATTTCGTCGAGACCAAATTCAGCATGCTACGCGGCGCGGTACTCGGATTTTGCATCGGCGTCATCCCGGGCGCGGGCGCGACCATCGCTTCGCTGATGTCGTATTCGGTCGAGAAGTCCATTTCCAAGACACCGGAGCGATTCGGCAAGGGCGCGATGGAGGGCTTGGTCGGCCCGGAAGCGGCCAACAACGCCGCTTCCTCGGGCGCGATGGTGCCGCTGCTTTCGCTGGGCATCCCCGGTTCGGCCTCGACCGCGGTGCTGCTCGCCGCCTTCCTCATGTGGGGGCTGACGCCGGGGCCGCTGCTCATGGCGCAAAAGCCGGAATTCGCCTGGGGCCTGATCGCCAGCATGTATCTTGGCAACGTGGCGCTGCTCGGACTCAACATTTTCGCCATCCCGCTGTTCGTGCAGATGATCAAAGTGCCCTATCGGATCCTCGGGCCGGCGGTGATCCTCATCTGCACCATAGGTACCTACAGCGTGAACGGCAGCATCATCGAGACCTGGTTGATGTTCGCTGCCGGCCTCGTCGGATTTTTCATGAAGCTCTACGGCTACTCGCCCGCGGCGCTGGTGCTCGCGCTCGTCCTCGGGCCGCTGGCCGAGCAGTCGCTGCGCCAGACGCTTACCATCTCGCGCGGATCATTCGGGATATTTTTGGAGCGGCCGACGTCGCTGTGGATACTCGGCGTGACCGCCGCCGTCCTCGCCGCGGGCTTGCTGTTGCGCCGCGGGCGGCGGGAGGAAGACTAGGCGCTGCGTTCCGCTGGCGTGCACGTTGACAGCGCACGCTGTATCCTTCGACCATGCCGAGACATCTGGTTTCCACGATGCTGGCGCCGCTTGCCGCGTTGCTCCTTGCCGCTTTGGTGGGCTGCGGCGCGGAATCCAACGGCAAGCCCGCGGCGTCAGCGCCGCCCCCGCACCTGGTCGAGCTGGCGGTGGCCGAGCCCGGGCGCCTGTCCTACACTGCCGATCGCGCCGGCAGCCTGCGCGCGCTGCGCGAGGTGATGATCGTCAACCAGGAGGAAGGCCGGCTCACCGAGCTGCACGTGCGCGAAGGCGATCGCGTCAAGAAAGGCCAGGTGTTGGTGCGCTACGACGACCGCATACTGCGCGCCCAGCTCGATAAGGCGAGCGCCACGCTCGGCCAGGCTGAACTCGACCACCGCCGCAACCGGCAGCTGATGGCGAAGGGATTCGTCAGCGAAGACGCTGTCGCGCGGGCGGCGACCAGCCTGGAGATCGCGCGCGCCGAGGTGCGGTTGCTGCAGGCGCGCGTGCAGCACATGACCATCGCGGCGCCGTTCGATGGCGTGGTCTCGCGCCGCCTGGCCGAGCCGGGCAATGTCACCCCGCAGCACACGCATCTGCTCACCATAATCGACCCCTCGCAGCTGGTGACCGACGTCAACGTCTCCGAGTTGGTGATGCCGTATCTGTCTGTCGGGGAATCGGCCGAGGTGCGCATCGATGCTTTGGGCGAGGCGCTGCACCCGGGCAAGATCGTGCGCATCCACCCGACGATCGATCCGGCGACGCGCACCGGTCGCGTCGAGGTGGTGCTCAAGCCGGCGCCACCGGGCGCGCGTCCCGGACAGTTCTGCCGCGTGGAGCTCACCACCGGCAGCCACGAGAGGCTGGTGGTGCCGCTGGTCGCGCTGCAGCGCGATGCGCAGGGCGAGTTCGTCTACGTACACCAGGACGACGGCACGGTGCGCCGGACCGGGGTCGCGAGCGGCCTGCGCCTCGCCGACCGCGTCGAGATACGCGACGGCCTGGAGCGCGGCGCCAAGGTCGTGATCAAAGGCTTTCTCGGATTGGCCCCCGGCCAGCGCGTGAAGCCGGTCGGGCCGCCCGCGGCGAAGGGAAGCTAAGGTGCGCCGCGGCGGCATTGCGGCCTGGTGCATTCATCACCCGGTCGGCACGGTGATGCTGACGCTGACTGCGATCGTGCTCGGCGGTTTTGCGCTCAACCGGCTTTCGATCGACCTCCTGCCGCGGCTGATCTACCCGCAGATCGGGGTGCGCATCCTCGATCCGGGCGTGCCGGCGAACATCATGGAGGAGCAGGCGACGCGCCAGATCGAGGAGCAGCTGGCGATCACGGAAGACGCGAGCGGGGTCGAGTCGACCACGCTCGAAGGCACTTCCGAGGTGGAACTGTACTTCGACTACGGCAAGGACATCGACGTCGCGCTACGCGATGCGAGCACGCGTCTGGACCGCGCCAAGCGCTTTCTCCCGACCACCATCGATCCGCCGATCATTTTCAAGCGCGATCCGTCACAGATCCCGGTGATGGAGTTCGTGGTGTCATCGCCCTTGCGCGGCATGACTGAGCTGCGTACTTGGACCGACGACGTGTTCGCCAAATTCTTTCTCAACCTGCCCGGGGTCGCCGCAGTCGAAGTGGGCGGGGGACTCGTGCGCGAAGTGCAGGTGCTGCCGGACCAGCGCCGGCTCGCAGGTTTGGGCCTCTCGATCGAGTCGATCGTCCAGGCGATCGAGCGCGGCAATGTCGACGCGCCGGCCGGGCGGCTGCGCATGGCGGGGCAGGAGTACACCAGCCGCACCGCGGGGCGGCTCGCGAGTGTCGCCGCGCTCGGCGCGCTGCCGATCCGGCTTCCGAATGGCGCGTCGGTGCCGCTGTCCGAAATCGCCCAGGTGATCGATACCCACGAGGACGAGCGCATCCGCGCGCGCTACAACGGCACGCCGGGCGTGCGCGTGTCGGTGCAAAAGCAGCCGACCGCGAACACCGTGGATGTCGCCGAGGCGGTCAACGCCCGCCTCGCCGAACTGCACCGGCGCGGCCTGGTGCCCGAGGACATGCAGGTCGACACGGTTTCGAACCAGGCGGTGTACGTGCGCCAGTCGATCGACAACGCCACGCTCGCGGCGCTCGCCGGGGCGGCGCTTGCTATGGTGGTGGTGTATTGCTTCCTCGGCAGCGTGCGCGGCACGCTGATCATCGGCAGCGCGATCCCGATCTCGATCATGATCGCCTTCAGCATCATGGCGCTGGGCGGGCTGTCGCTGAACCTGATGACGCTGGGCGGCCTCGCGCTCGGCATCGGCATGCTGGTCGACAACACCATCGTGATGCTGGAGAACATCGAGCGCCACCAGCGCGAGGGCGAGGAGACGGTGCAGGCCGCCGAGAACGCCGCCGCCGAGGTCAACAGCCCGATCGTCGCCGCGACCAGCACCAATCTCGCCGCGGTGCTGCCGTTCCTGTTCATCAGCGGCCTGGTCGGGCTGCTGTTTCGCGAGCTGATATTCACCATTTCGGCCTCGATCGTCGCTTCGCTGGTCGTGGCCTTGACGCTGGTGCCGGCGCTCGCCGCGCGCGGCCGGCCGGCGCCGCCGACCCGCGTGACGCGCATCGTGCGCGCTTTCGTCGCCGGCGCGCAGCGCATCTATGTGCCGATGGTCGCGGCGATCCTGAAGGCGCCGTGGCTGGCGGTGGCGGTGGCCGGCGCGCTGCTCGCCGGCTCGGGCACGCTTTTTTTTCAGCTAACCGGCAAGCAGGCATTCCTGCCGGCGATGGACGACGGAAGAGTCAGAGTGTACGTGTACACCGACACCGGCGGCTCGCTCGAACAGATGGACCGCACGGTGCTGCGGCTGGAGCGCATTGCGCACGAGCAGGGCGATGTCAAAGGCATTTCGTCGATCATCGGCGGTTCGATCTTCGGCCGCACGCAGCGCGAGCGCCCGAACCGCAGCACGCTCGACATTCAGCTGGTCCCGGTCGTCGAGCGCGGGCGCAGCGTCGAGCAGTGGGTCAGCGGTTTTTCGCGCGCGGTCGCGGCCGAGCAGCTCGCCGGCGTCAAGGTGCTGGCGCGCGCCGCGGGCATACGCGGCGTGCGCCTATCGCGCGCCGACGAGGATGTGAGCGTGCGGGTGCAGGGCCCGGATCTGGAAACCCTTGCCACCATCGGCGACGCGCTGGTGAAGCGACTGCGCGGGCAGCCGGGCCTGCGCAACGTGCAGAGCTCGGCCGAAGAGCGGCGCCAGGAGTTCGCGGTCCGCGTCGATCGCACCCGCGCCGCCGAACTCGGGGTGGATGTGACGCAGATCGGTCGTGCGCTCAGGTTTGCGCTCGACGGCATCGTAGTGAGCGATTTCATCGAGGGCGACCGCGTCTACGACGTGCGCGTGCGCCTGCCGCGGGGCGCGATCGACAGTCCGGCGGCGATGGAGGCGATCCTTTTGTTCGGCGCGCAGGCGGCGCGGCCGGCGGTATACCTCGGCGATGTCGCGCGTGTCGACCTGGTCGCGGCGCCGACAGAGATTCGGCGCGAGAACCAGAGCCGCATCGTCGAGGTGAGCGGCGCGCTGACCGGCGATCTGCCGCTGGGCGCCGTGGTAAGCAGCCTGCGCGACGAGCTGCGCGGTTTCGAGCTGCCGAGCGGATATTCTCTGTACTTCGGCGGCGCCTACGAAAGCCTGCAGCGCGGCAACGTGCTGGTGGGCACGCTCGCCGCGCTGGCGCTGTTCCTGGTGTTCGTGGTGATGGCGGTGCAGTACGAGTCGCTGCGCAACCCCGCGGTGATCATGCTCGGCGTGCCGTTCGCGCTGATCGGCGTCGTGATCGGGCTGCTCGCCACCGGGCTGCCGCTGTCGATGCCGGTGTGGCTGGGCATCATCATGTTGATCGGCGTGGTGGTGAACAATGCCATCGTGCTGATCGAGTACATCGAACTGCTGCGCGAACGCGGCGCGGGCGTGCTCGACGCGATCGTCGAGTCGGCGCGGCTGCGGCTGCGGCCGATCATGATGACCACGCTCACCACCGTCGCCGGCATGTCGCCGCTCGCCTTCGGCCTGGGGGAGGGCTCCGAGATGCTGCGTCCGCTCGCGGTATGCATGGTGTTCGGCCTCGCCTTCTCGATGTTCGTGACCCTGTTGTTGATTCCATCGCTGTATCTGCTCGCGCAGCCGCGTGCGGCGGCCGCGAAATTTCCGGCGTCGCGCCCGGCCTGAGCGTAAGCCTGGAATTGCGCCGGTCGCTGCCGCAGCGCCGCGATTCGCTGCAAAGGGTGCCGGGAATGCGCCTGCGTAAGTCTGCCTACAAGCGCGGTCCGGGACCTGAATCGGGTTCGTCCCTCCCGGGTTACGAAGACAATTGATTCTCGTTCCAAGCTATGGCAGACTGGCATCATAAATGACGTAAGCAGGGTGGACTGATGGGGAAGTTTGCCGGGCGACTGGCCGATGCGCCACTCTGCCAATTGGAGGGAAGTTCCTCCGCTAAAGCAGCCAAACTCGAATCGTTGTTGAAACAAGGAGGATTGAAATGGAACAGATGAAACCCGACGTGGATGTGTACCGTCGCAGACTGCTTGCTGTCGGTGCCGGCGGCGCCGCCGCCGGCCTTGCCGGCTGGAGCCCGGCCAGTTTTGCTCAGGCGGCTGGAGCCAAGCCGCTGCCGCCGTTTGCGGCGTTCAAGGACGCAAGTCGCCTCATCGTACATAGCTCGAAGACCCTCGAGACGCGGCGCGACGCTTTCGGCACCAGCGGCATCACCGACACCGATATACTGTTTGCGCGCAACAACCTGGAGACTCCCGACGCCTCGGTCACGGCGAATCCGGACGTGTGGGAGATAGAGATCGACGGGGTGACGAATCCGCGCAAGCTCAATGTCGGCGATCTAAAGCGCATGGGTCTCGCCACCGTGTCGACGGTACTGCAGTGCTCGGGTAACGGCCGCGGATTCTTCGCACACAAGACGAGCGGCTCCCAATGGAAGGTCGGCGCCGCCGGCAACACTCTGTGGAGCGGCGTGCCGATGAAGGCATTGGTGGAAGAACTCGGCGGCGTGCGCGGGGGCATGCGCTATATGACCAGCACCGGTGGAGAGACCATCCCCCCCGGCCTCGACCCGAAGAGCGTGATGGTCGAGCGTTCGGTGCCCTGGACGGCGATGGAAGAGGCGATCCTCGCATGGGAACTCAACGGCCGGCCGATTCCGCTCGCGCACGGGGGACCACTGCGCATGATTATCCCCGGCTACTACGGCGTGAACAATGTGAAATACGTCAAGCGCGTCGCTTTTACCGTAGAGGAGACCAACGCGCACATCCAGAGCGCCGGCTATCGGGTACGGCCGATTGGCGAGAAAGGCGCGCCGACGCAGCCCTCAATGTGGGAGATGAACCTCAAGTCCTTCATTACCCACCCAGCCGGGGACTCCGCCCCCGTGCGCGCCGGACTGGTGCAGGTGCACGGCGTGGCATTTTCCGGCGGCAGTCCAGTGAATGCAGTCGAGGTTTCCATCGATGGCGGCAAGAACTGGCACGCGGCCCGGTTCATAGGCCCGAACCTCGGGCGCTATGCCTGGCGCGATTTCGTGCTGCCGGTGCGCTTGGCACCCGGCTCGTACGTCATCACGAGCCGAGCCATTGCCGACGACGGCGAGGTTCAGCCGGAACTGCGGGTCGAGAACCATCGCGGCTACGGTCACAACGGCTGGCGCGACCATGCCGTCAAGGTGGCCGTATCGTGAGAATCGTACTGGCCGCGGGGATTGCGCTTTTGCTCGCCCCGCCTCTTGCCGCGCGCGGCGACGAACTCGGCAGGAAAGTCTTTACCCAGATCGCGCAGCCGGCCTGCGCGATCTGCCATACCCTCAAGGCGGCCGGCGCAGTTGGCACCGTTGGCCCGTCGCTCGACGAACTCAGGCCCGACAGGGCGCGTGTGATGGACGCAGTAAAAAACGGCGTCGGCGTCATGCCGCCGTTTGCCGGCAAGCTGACTGCGGAACAAATCGAGGCGGTCGTCGCTTTCGTGGCCGGGGCCGCCGGCGGCCAATAGACGGAACAAGGGCGGCTAATTCGTCAGGACGACGGCGGTAATTCCCGCATCAAACAGCCCTCGGATTACTTGCTCAAATAGCGCATCGCGCGCTCTAAACCCTCGATGGTGATCGGGTACATGCGCGATTCCATGATCTCGCGGATGACGGAGATCGACTGGCGGTAGGGCCAGAGCTGCTCCGGCTCGGGGTTGAGCCAGATCGCTTTCGGATAGGTGTCGAGCATGCGCCGCATCCACACGGCGCCGGCCTCGTCGTTGGAGTATTCGATCGAGCCGCCGGGCTGCAGGATTTCGTACGGGCTCATGGTGGCGTCGCCGACGAAGATGAGTTTGTAGTCGTGCCCGTACTTGTGCATGATGTCCACGGTCGGCGTGCGCTCGGCGTGGCGACGGCGGTTGTCCTTCCACACGTAGTCGTACAGGCAGTTGTGGAAGTAGAAATACTCCATGTTGCCATCTGTAAGGCGCCCGGACGCGGAAGTGCCCATGCGAACGCGTGGTCCTGCGATCCGGTACCCGACTCGCGTGATCTACATCACGGTTCCTCTCCGAGCTGCAACGCGGGGAGATGGGAATATTGTCACGCACACTGAAATGTCGTAGATTGCCCGCAGCTATTAGCAATTAGACCATCTAAAATCACATTTATACGCCGTCTAGGGAGCGCCCAGAATGAACATAAGTAAGTCGGTGCGTGGTCCGGAATTCAGCTCAGGATCATCCAACCGTCGTTGGTTGCCGGGCCTTTGGTTGTGTGGCGGACTTTTCGTATCGCTTTTTGTGCTTGCGTCATGTGGGGGAGGAGGTGGAGGCGGGGGTGGAGCAGGCGTATCGTCTGGCGCACCCTTTATTGGCGCCGAGCTCGATAGTTTCCCGCCTGGATCCGCGCCGCCCGGCTTCACCAGCAGCGCGTCGGTCTACGTCTTGAATGCGAACGGTGACAGCATCACTACGGCGACAGTGCAAATGAACGGCGTGAACTTGGC
>JACZJU010000281.1 GCA_014860395.1 Burkholderiales bacterium
CCCTCGATGAGCTTCAGCAGGCTGGATTTTCCGGTGCCATTGCGGCCGATCAGGCCGATGCGCTCGCCCGGCTCGATCACCAGATCGACATGGTCGAGCAAGGGCACATGGCCGTAAGCCAGGGAAATCTGGGAAAGCTGGATAAGGGGCATCGGCGAGCGGAGGCGCGGAAAGGAATCTGCCCCAAGGATACCCCATCACGGGATACTTCCGCGATTTGCCGGCGTTGGCTGTAGCGTAACGAGGGGAATATCCCTGCGGAAATTTTCCCCGCAAGGGGAATCGAAACCTTCGGGGCGCCTCCCCTAGCGCGCCCCGAAATCGGGCCGTGGCAAAACGACGCTTGCTACGGATTCTAGGCGACGTGCCTTACCGAGCGGACCTCCGTAATCGGCAGCATGGCGATATCGCGCAGCTTCTCGTAGCGCTCGCAGCTCAAATCGACCATCGCGTTCACCTGCGAGTAGGATGAAGCGACAAAATGCTCCTGGCCGTCTTCGCCTTTTCGGGCAATGCCGAAATCAACCGCCGCGCGCTTTTGGTGTGCGAGCTTGCTCAGAAGATTCTTGGTCGCCCAGATGGTGCCAAAGCGCGCGAATTCGGAGAGCCGCGAGGCATGGTTGATGGTATCGCCCAGCACGGCGAATTCGACACTGGTCGCAGTCTGAAACGTGCCCAGCCACTCCTGGCCTTCATGCAATCCAGTATTCAGGTAAAGCTCGTTGAGCCAATTCTTGCGCAGTTGCCACTCCTTGCTGATCTTCCTGATCTCCGATTTCAGCTCCTGCGCGCACGCCAGGGAATTGAAAATATAGTCGCTATCGGGCTGCGGGAAAAAATAGTAGACCATGCCGTCGCCGACGTGCTTGCCATAGGTGCCGTAGTATTTCCTGAATATCGGACCCATCGTGGTCCATATCTGGTTGATCAGCTCGAAGTACTCCTCCGGCGGCAGTTCGGAGCAGATTTTGACCGAGTTCTGCAGGTCCGCCACCATCACCGCGAGTGGCGTGAGCACCGGCAGGCGTTTTCGCATCAGATCGCGAATCACCGCGTCCCTCTGGCTGAGAAAATCGAGCAGCGTCGCGTTATATTGCTGCGCCGGGACATAGACCACGAAAATCCCTTCGCGGAAGAACGAGGCGAACACGCGCCAGCTCTCCGGGTGACCGTCAGCATCGATCAGGTCAACCGAAAAATCGACTATGGGCTTGCCCTCGGATGCTGCCGCCGTTTCGTCGAATAGCTGCTCCGCCAGAGTCAGCCCGTCCCTGTCCAGATCGCGCAGCAGTCCGAGGACGCTGCTTTTCGCCAGGCGGCTCTTGGCCAACGCCAGGTGGACCCGCAACAGTTCGGAGCCGAAGTGGCCCGATTCCCCGGCTGCCGCCTGAAACAGCAGCAGGAACAGGTTGCGCGCTTCGCTTTGCGCCGGCAGGGCCTCCAGGCCGGAAAGAACGCGCGTGCGCGCTTCGTCGTTGTACCAGGTCAGCTCGAAGTTGTAGTTGACCATGTAGGCCGGATAGTGAACATCCTCCAGCGTCAGCCGCAAAGCACGGCGATTATCCGCCGGCACCTCCTGCGACTGCGGGCTCGCCACTGCCGGGCTATGCGTCACGGAGGGGGAATGATAGGCGGCGACCTGCTCCCGCCCGGATTGGGCAAATCCTATGCGCGCGACGACCTCGGCCATGGTCAGACCTTCCCTTTTCAATCGTTGGACTTCTTCTATCCGGCTAATTGCCTCCTCAGGAAAGTACCCCATCATCTTCGCATCGCCCTCTTCGGGCTGGGGTTGTTTGAGGATAGGCTTGGACAGTATCCCTATCTTAATGTAATTATTTAGGGTAGCGCGTGAAATGCCTGTTTTTTCTAATATTTCTCTACTGGATTTCATCCTATATAAAGCGCACGCCATGGCAGGCTGTGTGTCTTCCTTTTATATTTATACTGTCTAAGCGATAAATTAGACAATTGTGCAGGCGTTGTCAAGATGTATTTAGACAGTCTAATTGAGCAGTCCAAATGCACTTCTGGCGGGATTGCAAGTTGAATGCCTCCCCCAGCTTCTCGGACTGGCAGGCGTCGCACGGTGATCCGGCCGGCAGCTATGATGGATGTCAAATCTAGCCATAGGGCTTCGCGCTAATCTGCTTTCACTGGGGCATTGCTCCCGGCGACGACACGTGGTCAGCCCAAATGAACGCACTCACACCCCTGCCCCCGGAAGAACTCGCGCATCGCTGCGACGCGCGGCAATTTGCCTTCGCCACCACCGATGAACTCGAAGATATAGGTGTCATCCCCGGCCAGGAACGCGCCACCGACGCAATCGAACTCGCCATCGGCATCGAGCGCGAAGGCTATAACTTGTTTGTCATGGGCTCTGCCGGCTGCGGCCGCCACACCCTGGTGCGCCAGCGCATTGAGGCCCGGGCCAAAGGCGCGCCGCGGCCTTCCGACTGGGTTTACGTCAACAACTTCGTGCAGCCGCAGCACCCCATCGCCATCGAGCTGCCATCCGGCCGCGGCGCCGGGCTGAGCACGGACATGGTCCGTCTGGTGGAGGAGTTGCGCAGCAACATTCCGGCGGTATTCGAGGGCGACGAGTACCGCTCCAAGGCGGACAGCATTGACGCCGAATTCAAGGAACGCCACGAAAAAGCGTTTGCGGCGCTGGGCGACGAGGCCGTAGGCCAGGGCGTCGCCCTGCTGCGCACGCCGGCTGGATTCTCTTTTGCGCCGGTCAAAGACGGCGAGGTGATGGGTGCAGATGAATTCGGCAAGCTGCCTGAAGCGGACCAAGAGCGCGTCAAGGCTGCAATCGAGGCATTACAGACCAAGCTTGAGCGGCTTATCCGCGACACTATGCGCTGGCGCAAGGAGCGGCTGGAGCGCATACGCGAACTGAACCGCGAGATGACGCTGTACGCCGTCGGGCACCTGGTGGATGAGCTCAAGCAGCGCTACGCCAGTTGGCCGCGTGTGGTGGAATATCTGGATGCGGTGCAACACGACGTGATCGAAAACGCCGACGATTTCCGCAAACCGGACGAAGAACCCTCGCCGATCGCGCGCCTGATGCAACAGGAGGAGCCTTCGCTGCGGCGCTACCAGGTCAACGTGGTGGTCGATAATGGCAAGCCGGACGGCTTGCCGGTGGTATACGCCGATCACCCGACACTGCAGAACCTGGTCGGCCGCATCGACCATATTTCGCGCCTGGGAACCCTGGTCACGGACTTCGGCCTGATCAGGCCCGGCGCCCTGCATCGCGCCAACGGCGGCTACCTGCTGGTGGACGCGATCAGGCTTTTGACCCAGCCCTTCGCCTGGGAGGGATTGAAGCGCGCGCTATTGCGCCACCAGATCCGCATCGAATCCCTGGGCGAGGTATACGGCCTGGTGAGCACGCTGTCGCTGGAACCCGAGCCGATTCCGCTCAATGTGAAAGTAGTGCTCGTGGGCGAGCGGCTGCTGTTCTATCTGCTGCAGGCCTATGACCCTGATTTCGGCAAACTGTTTCGAGTTGCCGCCGATTTCGAGGAGCACTTGGAACGCACCCCGGAGACCAGCCTGCTGTTCGCCCGCTTCATCGCGACGCGCGCGCGCAGCGACAAGCTGTTGCCGCTGGAGCGCGACGCGGTCGCGCGCGCGCTCGATTACGGCTCACGCGCCGCCGGCGACACGCACAAGATCACCGCCAACCTCGAGCGCCTGGTCGAACTGCTGCACGAAGCCGACCACCGCGCGCGCAATGCGGGCAGCACGGCCATCGGGGCCGCGGCCATAGCGGGCGCGATCGATGCGCAGCGCCATCGCGCCGGCCGCCTGCGCGCCCAGGTGCAGGAAGCGATCCTGCGCGGCAAGGTATTGATCGATACTGCCGGCGGCGCTGTCGGACAGGTCAACGGCCTGTCGGTATTCGACCTGGGCGATTTCGCCTTCGCCGAGCCGGTGCGCATCACCGCCACCACACGCCTGGGCGAAGGCCAGGTGATCGACATCCAGCGCGAAGTCGAACTCGGCGGCGCCATTCATTCCAAGGGCGTGATGATACTGTCGTCGTTCCTGGCGGCGCGCTTTTCCGGCAACCTGCCGCATTCCCTGGCGGCGAGCCTGGTGTTCGAGCAGACCTACGGTCATGTCGACGGCGACAGCGCCTCGCTCGCCGAACTGTGCGCGCTGCTTTCGTCGCTGGCCGACGCGCCGATCCGCCAGGGCTTTGCCGTCACCGGATCGATCAACCAGCTGGGCGAAGTGCAGCCCATCGGCGCGGTGAACGAAAAGATAGAAGGCTTTTTCGACATCTGCCAGGCGCGCGGCCTGACCGGCGAACAAGGCGTGCTGATTCCCGCCGCCAACGTCGACCAGTTGATGCTGCGCGACGAAGTAGTGGCCGCCGCCGCGGATGGAAAATTCCGCGTGTTTGCGGTGCGTAGCGTGGATGAAGCCATCGAACTGCTCACCGGCCTGCCCGCTGGCCTGCCGCAGGACGCCAATGTCGGAGCACAATCCACCTTGAATGGTCGTGTGGCGGCACGCCTGCGCGATCTGGCGGCCTTGCGCCGCGAGCAGCCGCGCCCGGGCCAGATCAAGCGGGTCGCGCGCTCGCGCGCGAAGCACGATGCCCACTGAGGCCGAAAACGTCCGCCGCATCGTCATGGCGCTGGATACCGCCTCCGCGGTCGTGCCCGCGATCGAGGCCGCTGCGGGCCTCGCGCTCGGGCTGCACGCCGAGTTGGCGGGCATCTTCATCGAGGACGAGCGGCTGCTGCGCTTTGCCGGTTTGCCATTTGCGCGCGAATTCGGTTTCGCTTCGGCACGCGCCCGCTCCTTGGCACCAGCCTCCATTGAATACGCGCTGCGTGCACAAGCGGAGCAGTTGCGGCGACTACTCGCGGAAACCGCCGGACGGCTGTCCCTCGCCTGGACACTCGAAATCGTGCGCGGCGAAGTTCCGCGCAGCCTGCTGACACGCGCCGACGCCTCCGACCTGCTGGTTCTGGGCCGATCCGAGTATGCATGGCCGGGCACGCACCGCCGCGCCGATCCTGCGCAGCGCTTCCCTGCACTCGCCGCGGGCCCCGTGGGCGTGGTCTTCGACGGCTCCGCCACGGCGCTGCGCGCCCTGTCCATAAGCAGCACTCTCGCCGGAGTCACAGGCAGCGATCTGACCGTGCTCATCCCTGTCACCGGAACGCAAACCTTCAATGATTTGCGGCAGCAGGCGAAACAGTATCTGGCCGGCCGCACGAACGCAAACTACCTCTACCTGCCCGACACGGAGCCAGGGAATATTGTCCGCACGGCGCGCAGCCGCCATTTCGGCGTGCTGCTGTGGCCGGGACGCATCGAGGATCTTACGCCGGCGCAACTGTCCGAACTGCCCTGCCCGGTGGTAGTTTTCAACTAGAGAGAATTTTCGCTGCGAGTCCGGCCTGTCGGATCGATTGATCAACCGGAATGCAGACGGCAGGGAGCGGGGAGCTGGACCTGCTGCGGCGCCGCCCCCGTACCACTGCGTACGAGGACGGCGCGGATATGCATCCTCCTGGATTCAAGCCTCGTACTTGAACGACATCGATACGCGGGTGCGGTAGGCGGTTACCTTGCCGTTGTCGACCTTCATGTCCATCTTCATGACCTCGGCGACGCGCAAGTCGCGCAGCGACTTCGATGCTGCTTCGACCGCTTTCTTGCCCGCCTCCTCCCAGGAGGTCTTGCTTACTCCAACCACCTCGACAATCTTGTAGACGCCTTCCATGTCTTTCGCCATGACGGTTCTCCTTGAGGTTGATGAAACGCGGCGCCATCAATCCGGCGGGCGCGCGAATTCATCATACACCCGTGACCACAAGCCCCTCTGAGCGGAGCGTCCCGCAAGAGCGCTGTGAAAAACCCCGGCTGGACAAACCGGCCGAATTTCCGGATACTGTATAAACATACAGTTTCTGGAGATATCATGCCCGGCCTCGCCGCCGAACTCGATCAGCATCCCGGCATCTGGCGCGGCGGCGAACTCGCGCGCAGCGCATGCCCAGGGATTGCCAGCGGCTACGCCGCGCTGGACGCGGAGCTGCCGGGCGGCGGCTGGCCCTGCGGCGCGCTCACCGAAATCCTCCCGCAGCACGAGGGCATAGGCGAGCTGCGTCTGCTCGGCCCGGCGCTGGCCCGGCTTGCCTCCCAGGGGAAATTCATCGCCTGGATCGCCCCGCCCCACCTGCCCTATGCGCCGGCGCTCGCCGCCGCCGGCATCGCCCTCGCGCGCATCGTCATCGTCAAAACCGCCAGGGACAGCGACACACTGTGGGCCTCGGAGCAGGCGCTGGGCTCGGCCGCCTGCGGCGGCGTGCTCGTCTGGCCGCGCCAGATCAATTACACCCAGTTGCGCCGTCTGCAGCTCGCGGCCGAGGGCGGGCGCAGCCTCGCCGTGCTGTTCCGCCCGAGCCAGGCTGCGCATGAGCCCACGCCCGCGGCACTACGCATCGCGCTCGCCACTTCCGCCGGCGGACTCGCATTGTCGATTCTGAAACGCCGGGGCGCGCCGCTCTCCCGACCGATTCTGCTACCGGCCTCGCTTGCACCCGCAAGCAGCCATTTTCCTAGGTCATTCGATGCCCATGTTGTGGATAGCACTACATCTGCCGCAGTTGCCGCTGGAAGCATTTCAGCGCGGCTTGCCCTCGCCTGAACCGCGCGCGGTCGCCGAGCGGCAACGCATCCTGGTCTGCGACGCCAAGGCGGCCGCGCGCGGCCTGCGTGCGGGCATGCCGGTGGCCGCGGCGCTGGCGCTCGTGCCGACCCTGCGCCTGCGCGAACGCGAGGCCGCTGCCGAAACCGAAGCCCTGCTCGGCATTGCCGCCTGGGCGATGCAATGCACGCCCAATGTCGCACTCGATTTCCCCGATATGGTGCTGCTAGAGGTCTCAGGCAGTCTGAAGCTGTTCGGCGGCCTGGCACAAATAGCGGCGAGGTTGCGGCAAGGACTCACCACCATGGGCTACAGCGCGCACCTCGCCGCCGCGCCCACGCCGCGCGCCGCCTCCTGGTTCGCACGCTCAGGCAAATCCTGCCTGATCACCGATGCCGCCATGCTCGAAAGCGAACTGTCGACCCTGCCCTTGTCGGTCCTGCAGAGCAAAGAGGAGGAAACACTGTTTTCCATAGGCGCGGGCAGCATCGGCGATCTGCTGGCGCTGCCGCGCGACGGCCTTGCGCGCCGCTTCGGCCAGAGCCTTCTCGACGCGCTCGACCAGGCTCTGGGGCGGTTACCCGATCCGCGCAGCTTCTGCGTGCTGCCGGAAAAATTCTGCGCCACAATCGAACTGCCGGCCGAAGCCACGCAGGCCGAAGCCCTGCTGTTTGCGGCGCAGCGGCTGCTGGCGCAACTCGAAGGCTTTCTCGCGGCGCGCGCCGCCGGCACGCGCCGGCTGCTGCTCAGCCTCGCCCATCGCGCCGCGCCCGCCACGCGGGTCGAGCTGGGTATGGTCGCAGCCTGCCGCGAGGCCGCGCATTTCGCGCTGCTGCTGCGCGAGCGGCTGCAACAGACGGCGCTGTCCGAACCGGTGCGCGCCATCACGCTGCAAGTGCAGGCGATAGAGCCGCTCGAACACTCGAATAAAAGCCTTTTTTCCGACGAGCTGCAGCAGGAGGTCGATTGGCCGCGCCTGATCGAGCGCCTGCGCTCGCGCCTGGGCGCCGCGGCCGTGCACGGCATAGTCCAATGCGCCGACCACCGCCCGGAACGCGCCAGCGTTCATCTGGATCGCGCCAGCGCTCAGGCCGAGCCCGGTGCAAAGCAGCTCGCCCTCGATTTCGAGCCACGCCCGTTCTGGCTGCTGGAGCGGCCGCAGGCGCTGGAGGAAAGCGGGGCTGTCCCCTGTCACCATGGACCGCTCAAATTGCTGGCGGGTCCAGAGCGGATAGAGTCGGGTTGGTGGGACGGCGCCGACATGGCGCGCGATTATTTCGTCGCCCGCACTGCCGACGCAGCGCTGCTGTGGGTCTACCGCGAGCGCAGCCCCGCCGGCGCCTGGTATCTGCACGGCATTTTTTCCTGAGCGTCAATTGCAACCCCACTCAATGCGACACGACTCAGCCAGCATTTGTCATTCCGAGGCCGTTAAGGCCGAGGAATCTGCTTTTGTTTGGTACTAACAGCAGATTCCTCGTCGCTCACGCTCCTCGGAATGACACAACACGACGCCCTGCCCGCCTACGCGGAGCTGCATTGCCTGTCGAATTTCAGTTTCCTGCGCGGCGCATCGCACCCGGAAGAACTGGTCGTCCGGGCGCAGCAGCTCGGCTACAGCGCCCTCGCCCTCACCGACGAATGCTCGTTCGCGGGCGTGGTGCGCGCGCATG
>JACZJU010000282.1 GCA_014860395.1 Burkholderiales bacterium
TCCTGTACGACATTAATGCCAGCTCGCGATCCAGATACTCAATGAGAACCACATGCACATCGATACGTCTTGAGCGATACCAAGCCGGTCTGTAAGCCGGCATCAAAACCTCATGGAGTTGACAGGAAGTCCCTTAGAGGCTGCTTAACGAAAATCTCTACTCACACTATCGATCCCAAGCAGCCTTTGCATGCAAAGTAGCGGCTTGCAGGAAGACTTCGATGTCATTTGCCGAGAGCGATTTGCCGAAAAGTGGCCCCGCATCTTGTCGCACTTCAGCAGCCGCAGGATTTTCGCCTGCTCCTCGGCCTCGACACCGTCCGCAATTGCTTTCCGCTCGAGCGCGTGCGCCACACGACGTCCCTCTGCAATTCTTGGACCGCGACCCATCCCTTGGTACGCCAGCACACAGACTGGACCTGCGTCGACGCATATTCTGCAGATTCGGGAATTTAGCCTTATTAGGAGGTGCGTCATGAAATGGGCAGGGATGTATTTTGCTGGGTTCGTCATCTTGATCGGCGGCGTTCTCGCCGCGCTCTGGAAACTGGGCGTTCTGCAGCACATCGAGACAACCTGGATAGTGATTGGCGTCGCGATCCTGATCGGCCTAGGGATCATGATCTCGGTCGCCAACAGCGGGACCAAGGAAAATATCCAGATCGACCGAAAGTAGGCGGCAGGTAGTGCAATTACCGTGTCACGCCTGTGCGTATGCCCTGTTCTGGTCGTTGCGAGCCAGTGCAAGCACCGGGATCGGCTGGCGAAAAGCCTGCTTGACCCAAATCGGCACTGTTAGCCTACGCCCCGAGTGACCGCTTTGGGTTGAGTGTGAGGTCGCCGATATCGAAAACTGCCGCGCGATCTGGGTTTCAGATCTGTGACCAGTAAGACATCCATACCGGCCGCCAGGATCACCTTGAGCCAACGGCGCCTTTGGCCGAGAAGTAGACCGTCGATGCAATCGGTAAATTGGAGGGGGCCGGAAACAAATCATATTCAAAACCAAAGTCGAGAGCCCAGTCCAGAGCCGGCTGCAGAATCCTTTCCGACCCCCATCGACCACCCCGTTTCCCGGCTAAACTAGCGTATGTGTGGCCGCTACGTCTCCCCCGATCAAGCCTCGATCGAGCGCCAATGGCACATCGGCCGCGGCAATCAGCCGAAGCTCGGGGAGCCCTTCGCCGCGCGCTACAACGTCGCGCCGCAGCAGGGCAACCCCGCAAATTATGTCCCGGCGATCCGCCAGGCCAAGGACGGCGAGCTGGAGCTCGTGCGTTTGCAGTGGTGGCTCTTGCCGTTCTGGTCGAAGGCGCCGCGCATCAAGTACGCCACGTTCAACGCGCGGGTGGAGACGGCAGCCACGGCCGCGAGTTTCAGGGAGCCGCTTAAGCGGCGGCGCTGCATCATCCCCGCGTTGGGGTGGTACGAGTGGCAGGCGCTGGCCTCGGGGAAGTTGCCCTGGTACCTGTATGGCGCCAACGGCGAACTGCTGGCGTTTGCGGGGCTGTGGGACAGGTGGGAGGGTGGAACCGAGGCAATCGAGTCTTGCTCGATCATTGTCGGACCGGCCAACGCGGCGTTCGGGAAGATCCATGATCGCATGCCGTTCGCGTTATCCCCGGAACGCGCTGACCGGTGGCTGGACCGCAATCTGACCGACGCGGGAAGCGCAATGGAACTGCTGCAGCCGAACCCCGACGACGCGATCGCTTTTCACCGGATAAGTGCCCGTGTGAGCAACGCTCGAAATCAGGGAGCGGATTTGATTAAGGCCGTCTAAGCCTGGGGTGAAAGTGGCAAGACGCGGAAGCCATACACCGGCGGCACATTTCATTCCGCTTAACCAGAATACCGACAAACGCAATTGTCGGCCTTACACCTTCTCCACAAAGCGACTGAGCGCCTACGGGCTTTATTGCGAATTCAGACTCTCGGCCACAAGCGGGCTCTGAGACCTGTACCTTTGTGGGGCCACTGCTCGGCCGAAGCGGTCAGCGGCGAGTAACCGGTGCTTCCGATCTGAACGTTCGCTGAACCTCGTCTAGCTTCCCTTCTCGCGATGCTCGGACCCGGTTGTCCAGGCTGCTCTTCGGTATTGACTACTGCTTTGCCGCTCGCCCCACCGATGTCCCCGCCGTTTCCACCAGCTTGACTGCCTCGGCCCGAAACTCCGGCGTGTAGATCACCCTCGGTATCCGTGCCATCTGTGTCCTCCGTATCGTCAATTTGCACGATCCGTCAGACTCCATATTCTTCAGCCTGCCTCAGTCGAACATGACCCAGCAAACAAACGGTTGAACAGCCGAGTTGACCTTGGCGTTGGCGGCGCAGTAGCAACCCGTCGGATTATTTTTGCCGGCATCGAATTCGTCGATCACGCTCCTCTGCGCCGCGGCGCAGGCCGCCGCCTGCGTGTCTCCCCATCCGAAGGTGTTGTTTTTGCCTTTCCAGCATTTCTCGGGCACGCTCGACTTGTCGCCATATTCACCCTGCGCCAGGCAGCGCGCCGACCCGGCTGCGTCAGCCGGGGGCGGCACGGCCTGCTGCTCACGGGTTGGGCGGGCTTGAACTGTCCTGGGCTGCTGTGCTGCGGTGATGGACGTCGTCGCCGATTGGAAACCACTGATACCGGTTTGGCCGGGGCTGCTGTCCTGAACAATGCCGGAAATGATCTTCACCTGTGCGTCTGCCGACAGTTTGCCGATGCCCCCGATGAGGGATCCCCCCAACATCGCAGCAGCCTTGCCCAACTGGAAGCTGCTTTCTCGTTGAGCCTGCGCCACACGTTGCTGCTCACGTTGCCGCTCAAGCTCGGCGAGCCGCTGTTCTTCGGCGGCGCGCTGCCTTTCTTCCTCGGCGATGCGCGATTTCTCTTGAGTCATTTTCTGACGAGAGGCATCAAGCGCCCGTCGGTCATCGCCGTCGATTGCAAACTTCGATGCCTTGGCAATGCGCGCAGTGGTGCAGTCGAAATCGCGTTGGCTGGTGCACAGATCGGCCTGCTCAAGCGCATCACTCAGGTCCTGTTTGTCGAGTTTGTCCAACTTGTCGACCATGTCGAGCAGGGTCATCGACGGATTCGTCGGCGCAGCCTTCGCTGTTGGTGCGCTCGCCTGCGGCGCCAGCGGCACATTCGCTGAAACATTGATCGGCAAGGCAGGCGGCACGCGCGGCGGTGCGTCTCTGCTGAACCGGGTGCCTGCCACGAGACGGTTGTACGCGTCACGCACGGAGCTGCTCCCGCCAAGATTTTTGGCCTCGGCCCAGTTGTAGGCTTTCTCTGCCGCCACACCGATGGCAACACCTGCCCCTACCGCCACCAGAAACGGCGCAGCGGCGGTCAATGCAGCGCCCGCCGCTGCCGCCTCTCCGGTGATCATCGTCTGGCCGGCCAGCTTGACGGTAAAAGCGCCGGCGCCGACCAGCGCGCCTATCCACATGTCGTCCAGCGGCTTCCCGAAGAAGCCGCGCGTGTCCTGCGCCGAAGGGCTGAAAAAGCCCCGGGTCAGGTCATCAGCCGTCAGCGCGTGCGCAGATGGGATCAGGTCGATGCCATGCCAGCGGTGTTTCAACCAGGCCAGTACGCCGGCCGCCGGATTCGCGGCCTGGCGTCCAACCTGGCTGGTGACGTCGGACACATCGGTCAAGGCCGCGTAACCCGCAAACGCCTCGCTGCGCATGATGCCCTGCAGCCACCGGCCGTCCTTGCGATACAGCACCGAGCCGAGGATGAAGCGACGATCCGGCGCGTAAAGGCGGTATTCGATGCGCTCCTGCCCTACCGGATTGAGCGTGATGCGCTGGCCCTTGTCCATGGCCAGGATGTCCTGCAAGCCTTTGCGGTCGTCGAAAGTGAAACGCACCCGATCGTGCAGGCTGCCGGCATACAGCGTCCATTTCCCCGCACCGACCGGGCCGCTGCGAACCATGTTGACCGGCTTCCCCTGGAACTGCCCTGCGACATAGACGCTGTTGTCCGGCTGCGCGGCATAGGCAATGTCGGTGATGCTGTTACTGGGCGTCTGGGGCTGCGCTGGCATCGGCGCCGCAAGGGAAACCCCGATCACGCCCGTGGCAAAGAAGGCGATAAGTGTTGCGACGACACGTTTCGAATTCGCGGTGAAGGCAATTCGCATTGTGTCGACCCGCCTCGTCTCCCCAAGGCAGTTTCGTCGCGTGACCGGCGCGTGAAGCGTAGCTAAACGCGGAGATGGACAATAAGCGGCATTACTGACCTGTCCTCTTCGACAGCCGAGCAAGAAAACAAGGGCGTAACTGTTTTCTATGATGGTTGTCGTGAGGTCACTGAACATTACAGGGGGCCTCCTTGACCAGCACGCCCTCGCGGTAACAGTAGATCGTATCTGACGTCTTGATGTCAGGGACCAGAAAACCAGTCTTAAAGGTCTGTGCATATACCACCATCCTGCCGTGGGGTTTGCCATCCTTCTGCGGCGTACGCATGGCCAGTCGCGCCCCCTCATAGGAAAGCTGTTCGGAGCGGCCGGCGCCGAGCGGCATGTTGATGATCGTGTTCGTGCCTTTGTCGACATGCTGATACTTGCTGTTGGCATACGTCGGATTCATGACAACCACACTTCGTGCATTGCTGGCCGCCGCGTCAAAGCGGTAGCTAATGGAAAATACCTCGAAGTCACCCACGCCGTTTTCCTTCATCATCTTGTCGGTCGCTGCGTCCTTGTAGCGAATCTCGCCGCCATTCCTCCTTTCGACGCGATGCACAGGCCCGACGATCTCGCCATTGGCCACGGCCAGTCGAAGGTGGATGAGGACCGGACTGATGGAAAGGTGATTGGGGTTATCCGACACCATCGTTGAAAACACCCAGACATCCACGGGACCGTCGAGCTTGCCGTTCTTGCAGGCCATTTGTACGGGCCACATACGGACATCGCGGTAGTAGTAGCTGCTCTCACCTGCGCCCATGGGTTTCATGGCTTTCCTGTATTCCTCGCGCTGTTGCGGTGTTTGGTCGACAAGGTCCACCAGACCGGCGATGCGGCGCACATTCGCCTGTGCAGCTTCGCAGGGCCAAGGCTGCACCTGCGAGGGCAGGCGGAAATTCTCCTGCGGGTTGACAAGATAGGCCGCCAGTTCGCGCTCGATCGACGGCATCCATGCTGCGATTTCCGGGTCGGAGACGGCGGGCAGGACGAGCCGGACAGGGCGTTCGCCCGGTGGCAGGACCAGGGGCGGGCAGTCCGGGCATTCAGGCGTCTGGACCGCACGCTGCGCGCGCTTGGCCTGCAGCAACTGATCCACCTCCCTGTCCAGCAATACATTGCCCTCGGCCTCAGCCTTGCGCCGCTGTTCATCCAGCGCCTGTGCGGCTGCCTGTTCGCGCTGAATGCGCTCGTCTTCTTTCTTGCGGCCCTCGGGCGTGAATTCCGGCGCCCGCAGCCTGACCTCGGTACGCTTGACGATGCCATCGCCCATGCGCATTTCCTGCTCGAAGACCCGCATGCGAAGGGCGTCAACGTTCTTGGTCGCGCGCAGCTTGATGGGCCCGGCCTGCACCTGGATGTCCAGCGGGCACTCCCCCTTGAACTGCCCGTTGATGGAGACCTCGGCGCCGAGACTCTCCCCCTCGCAACTGACCCTCAAGGTTGAGCCCTGCGCTGCTGCCTGGGTGCTTGCTAGCAGCAAGCAGAAAAAAGCGATCCCTGCACCTACCGTCATGGTGAGTTTCATTTTTGTCATCTCAAGAGGGAGCGTTGGCAAGAAAAATGGGGGACACTCGCCTAGGCAAGGCGCGCATATTACCGTATTTGCGATCTTGCCAACCTGACATTGTGGACTTCCAACGGTCTGGGTGATTGATTCAAGAATGGCGCTTTGAACAATGGAAATCGCATGGCCGCCATGTTGCATGCCGTCGGCCTGCTCGGCATATCGAGCGATATTCTTCTTTCCCCCGAGCGCTTCCAGGGTGCGAGAAAAATCCACCGCCAAGGCTATCCCGACACCGCGTGCGCATTGCTGAAAGACATCGAATTTCCCCTATCCCGCTGCCGAGATGGTGCGCCAACACACGCAACGCCCCGATAGCTCGGGTTACCGGCACGTTCGATTAGCCGCCGCTGGCAGGAATTGGATTGGGTTCAGGGCGGCACCGGCAGGCAGCCCGCTAAAACGCGGACTCGCTCGGAGGCGCTTCCCCAAAAAGAAACCCGCCGAAGCGGGTCAGGAAGGAGTCAAGGAGATACAGGATGCGTTTGCAGTCTAGCGAACTGACTGCGGTAGCTACAAGGAACAAGTGCACGTTCCGGGAAAGAACGCCGGATGACCGGCGTCAGTTGTTCAGCAACAGTTGCAGGATGATGCCGGTGGCAACTGCAACCAGGACATAGTCCCCGCCTGTTTGAACCCAATGGTAGCCGCGTGGCGGGGCGCTCAGGTGGTGGCCACGCCAGTCGTTGACCACATAATTCCTGTGGCGGTATTGCGCCGGAAGGCGGTCGCCTCTGTGGAATGCGTGGTACGGGCCTGCGCCGCGTTCGTCCCGCCGCCTGTCGTTGTGGCGACGATCCTGTTGGTCTGCGCGTTGTACGTGTTCTTTGCGACCTCGATCGTTGCGATCACCGCGATCTTGACCGAAGGCAATGCCTGCCGTAGCCAGGGACATTGCCAGGATTGCGGAAACAACTGTTTTAGTTTTCATGCCGTTCTCCATCTGATTGAGATACGCGAAATCTATTGCGCGAAAGTTGTCGTGCGCACAATTCAATGCTAATGCCGGCATGTTCAAAACATAGGCTTTCTTGTGTAACAGAAGTAACAGGATGTATTTCTCACTTGTCCGGTGAGAATGGCTGGCGCAGTTGCAGGCGTGTTCGCGGTGCTTGGGGCAGCGGACGATCATGGCGTTGTACGGGCTTTGTCTACGCGGCCGCGGACAGGAGAGACCCAGACTCAAAAGCGGGGGGCAAGCACCGATCGAGCAAGTTGTCGTGCAGGCGCCCGGTGGCAAGAAAAGTCCGGCAGCTAAAGATTTGCCAAAATGTGACGTTATGGCAATAGAAGTACATTTCACCAAAGCACCAACTGTTGATACCTCCAGGTTCCGGCGCGCCCTGATGCAATCAAAAATTTGTCATGTTCTGCTCGCAGCCGCCCTGTGCTTTTGCGCCAATGCCGGCGCGCAGCCGACCACGCCGGACCGTCTAGCCTGTGACCGCGACGCCCGAAGCACGTTGGCTCCCTTCGTCGAGCGGGAAATTGCCGAGCTCCGCGGCTTCACGTTTTCCAAGCGGCAGGTAGACCAGCTTGCGCAGTACCTGGAGTCGGCCGCAGGCGCCGCCCAGTGGGCGGGTGCGACACACGAATCCAGACACCAACTGGCGAACGCGGCAGTCGGCGCTGCGACCGCTTCCAGCGCAACCGTTGCGCGTCTGCCATTCTCGCCCTCGACACGCTACGTATTCGAAGAGCAGTTTGCGCTTGGGTGTGCCGACGCCGCGCAGCTCGCAGCGCGTATGACGAGCCCGGGCTTTACCCGGTTTCTGGCGGTTCGCGCGCAGGTGGCCGCTGCTGCTGCGTCATGGTACGCAGGCGGGATGTTTTCCAAATTGGCGCAGGAGCCCGTGCCGATTGCGGCCGAAAACCCCCGCACCCCGGCGCCCGATGGGGCGCGCAAGCGGAAAGGTTCAAAGAAGACCGCCACTGTACCAAAGAAGACTATTCCCTCGAATAGTCTCGCCGCTTTCGATTCGCTGCTGCGTGCAAATGACATGCTCAGCCCGGAACTTACAACCCGGCAAGCCGACTGGCTGCTGGCCGGCGCGACGGCGGCGCCCGCAGCCCTCAAGCAGGCGGCAATCGAAGCGCTAAGCGATGCAACAACGCAGGCGCTCCTGCACGACCCCGCCTACGTTGCGTTCCACGACGCGGTGGCGGCTACCGCGCACGAAGTGGAAGCGCGGCTTTTGCAGGACTACCCCTACATCGAACCACTCAGCCGAAACGTGAGCCAGGCGTGGGCAAGCGATTGGCTGCGCCCGGCCCCGCCGGTGCTCGCGCTTTCCCCCAAGCTTCCGCCGGCTGCTTCTGCAGGCAATGCGGCGGCGCAAGCCCCGGACGTCTTGGCCCTGACAAGCGAAGCGACACCGGCGAATCCGACCCCGAAGAAGTAGCGCTGCGCTGGCGGCCGGCTGCGATATGGCGCAGAAGACTGCCTTGCCGAATATCGCTGCTCAATGAAATAGCGTCAGCACGCCGGTGTAGGCATAAAGCCGGTCGTGGGAAATTTCGCCGTTGCAGAAGAATCCTGCCAGCGGCAGTTCGCCCAAAGCCTCTTTCACGAGGGCGAGCTCGGCGCCGCGGCTGCCGAACATATGTTCGCCGCGACCGACGCAAGAGAAGTACAGCGCCCCGCGCGCCCGGGCCGGCGCCTCCTCGCGCAGCTCGGCGAGGATGCGCCGCAGGTCGCGGCGCGCACTCTCGGCGTCGCGTTTGCAGAACATGAGCTCGGCGCCCGGCTCGACCATATCGCCGATCGCGATCAGGCCGTTACCCGGATCGAAGCCGACCAGGTTGCGAACCAGGTAGTCGCCGCGGTCGGACCCCGCCACCGGCAGGCCGACGTGGATGAAGTGCGCGGCCCGGTGCAGGTCGCGGGCGAGCACCTCGCCGATCGCTTCGTTCATGACCGCCAACGCAGGCCGGCCGTCGAGCGTGCTGATGACGTTCGATTCGCATCCGGTCACGCGATATCTCCCCGGCAGCGGGGCGCAACCCTGAGTCAGGCGCGTGCTGACGCCGACCGAGGCGGCGAGCACGGCGCCGGAAAGCCCGCCTGAAATCACCTCGTTGGCGACCTGCACCGCGTGCGAGCGCGAGCTGGAAATTCCGCCGACCAGGAATCCGCTCGCCACCTTGGAGGACATGTCCGCGATCAGCTCGGCGACATCCGGCGTACTCGGGTCGGCGTGGATCACGCCGAAATGCGCCGGCGCGTCGCCGGCGAGCCGCGCGCGCCCGGAGAAAACCTGGTACTGGTCCGCGGACAGTTCGGCCACCATAGTGGTGAGCGCCGGCTGATCCAGATATTCCGTCCCGCTGGCGATGACACCGATGCCGACCGTGCCGACCCAGTCGGCGACGCCGGTCTGCTCGCGCAGCGATTCGACGATGGGGGCGGCGTAAGGCACCAGGGCGTCGGTGAAATACACGAACCCCAGCCCGCCGCCTGAGCGCCCGAGGCGCGCGGCGCATTGCGCGACGCACTCGTGCCAGGTGTTGCCGCTTGCATGGGCGGCGCGAAACGCAGTCATGGAATCTTCTCGATGCTGTTCATAAGGCCAAAAAAAGAGATGGGGTAAGCTCAGAGTACCGTTAATCCGTTGGCCGCTCAACAGGGTGAATTAAATCGGGACAGGCACCGGCAAGGCCATGCAAGCTGGGCGTTTGCTAGGCATGGCCTGCGCTCAGCCGCGTTATTCGGGAGCGGGCGTTCAAGCTGGCTTCGCCAGTGGCTGCTTTTGAGGTATAGGAACCGAAGGCGTACTCCCGGTCATAAGCGCTCGGTCGCGCCTCCCGCACATAGCAGTCATTGGCCAAATGTGAAAGTAAGTCATAATATTCATGCTGATGTTGCCTGGCTTGTCCGGGTTTGCGAAGTATTGATATAGAGACAAGGCAGAAAGATCAATCTAGTAAATAAATGGCTTATGTATATCAACACACCATTATTCCATCTGTGATGAAGAGACGCGCCGATCTTTCCAATCAATGTTAGGCCTTACCGGATCCGAGCCCTGCCATAGCGATATTTTCATGACTCCCAAAGCCCGACGCGTGCTCCAAGCCATCCTGTACGAGGTTTTCGCCATTGCTTTCGTAGGCCCCGTCCTGAGCGTCGCGTTCGACAAGCCGCCTGCCTCGACCATTGGCCTGGCTTTCGTCCTGTCCAGCATTGCGCTCGGTTGGAACTATGTGTTCAACACAATATTTGAGCGCTGGGAGTCGCGTCAATCTGTGCGAGGCCGGTCACTTGTCCGGCGCCTGGCGCATGGCATAGGTTTCGAAGGAGGCCTTGTCGTCATACTGATTCCGGTCATGGCCCTCTGGCTGGATATTTCACCTCTGAACGCGTTTCTGGCGAATCTTGGACTCCTGGCATTCTTCTTCGTCTACGCTATTGCATTCACATGGACCTTCGATCGCGTCTTTGGCCTTCCGGAATCCGCCGCGAAAGCATCGTGAGGCCTAGACTTTCCATCGAGAGGATCAACTCCGGCAAGCCGGGCTTGGCCTCTCATGTCAAACGTTAAAAATCATGCTCGGGGCTTCGTTCGGCATACTGGCAGTGGTTACCATAGTGTTCGTGACCCTGTCAGGTTTCTTCCTGGATGCGCTCAAGGAGGAGGCGCCTCACATCTTCGATGCGTGGGGACGGCCGTCGATTGGCCGCTATTTCTTGCAAAGACGATCCTTCATACCGTTCTCTGGATCCGTATCAACACGGACCTATCGCCAAGAGTTGGCGGCTTTTCCAAGATCGCGTGCTTGGGCAAGTTGGCTATTCGTCGCGCACTGGATGCAAGTGATCGCGGTCGCATGGTGCTTGTGGGCGATGGTGCGCGGCGAAGCATAATTGCCAAGTCCGCGTTCGAGGGGCCGCGGCTGCGTATCACGCGCATCGCGCCAACCTAGCGCGTTACTCAACTAGATCGTTGTACGTCTGCTTCGTTCTGTACCGGCTGATCGGAACGGGTCGTGAAACGCCCGTGTGGGAAAATAGACCTGTCGCTTTTCCCGCTTTTTCTTTTCAAACATCCGGCCCGAGGCCGCCCGGCATGCGTCAGGGCTCGCAAGCGTTACCGGCACTTCTGGCTCCGCAATCAGCGCTTCCTGAGACAAGTCCGCGCAATCGCCAGAGTCGACTTCATATACTATTTGCACCCGGCAATTGCGACGGCAATTGGATTTTTCAGAGAGGTTAACTGGTGGTACTGTTTGACGCAGAAACATCGATTACCCGCGTTGACGAAGGCGTTTGGGAAACTCGGCTTTCCGCCAACTGGAACATTGGAACCAACAGCAACGGTGGGTACGCGATGGCCCCCGTGCTTCGGGCCCTGCGGGAGCTCACCGGTCAACCGGATCCGATTTCGGTGACGACGCACTATCTTCGCCCCGTTCAAGGTGGCGGCGTCGGCCGCATCGAAGCCACATTGATTCGATCGGGCCGGACGATGGCCACGGCGCGCGGCACGCTGTCTCAGGACGGCAGGGAGCGGCTGGTCGTAATCGCCGCATTTGGTGACGTCGAAGCAGAGGTTGGCATCGGTCCGGAGATGGGGCCAACGCCAC
>JACZJU010000283.1 GCA_014860395.1 Burkholderiales bacterium
CCACAAGCTGGACATGCTCGACGGCAGCGCCAACGGCATGCCGCCCCTGCATCAGGGCATGGTGCGGGAAAAATGGACGGAGGCTTTTAGCGAGGAATTCGCCCACCTGCAGCAGCAACTGGTGCAACATCACCGCCCCAGTTTGAATCCTTATGGCGCAACCGCTCCGGCAGAGTTCTTTGCGGTGGTGAGCGAATATTTCTTCTCCGATCCGCACACGCTGCGCCGCGAGGCCCCCGCAGTTTATGACCAGCTGGCTTTGTTCTATCGCCAGGATCCCGCGAACCGGTGGCCTGAGTCCCTTAGTGCTGGGCCATCCGATTAAGGTTAACCCCCGGGGACGACATCAGGCTATTGCGCGCCAGGGGACTCGATGCTTCCGAACAGATCAGGGTCGAAACCCGGAGCGAGTTCGAGGTCCCCTAAGGCCAGAAGCCGCCCGTCGCGGCTGTGACTCGAAGAATCAATCTGAACGGCCGCTTTCCAAAATCACCAATGCGTGCTCCCTATTCATCGCGGACACATGCGCATCTAATGTCGACCGACCTTGCTGACCTTTGGATAAGGGAGTAGCGTGCCGTTCATCGGAATTTCTGTGCAGCGATAGGCTGCTGCGGTATTTGCATATGTGGCGCCGGCGCCGCGCTTGTTGCAACTGGCTGGCGTGCGACAAGGCACCGGGACTTTGGCTGCGCCGGCTTTTGCGGCGGAAGAGAGAGCACCATGAACCAAGATAAATTGCGTCCCGCGGTAGACAACATCACCTACGGCGATATGGCCTCGGTATCCGGTGCGCCGCTATCCGAGATTCGCGCGGAGGATCGCACGATCGCGCAGCGCGGCGCGCAAATTCTCGCCGCCGCGCTGCGCGCCGAAGGCGTGAACTGCCTGTTCGGCTACCCGGGCGGTGCCAATCTCGAAATCTTCGACGTCCTCGACGCATTCGGTATTCGTTGTTATCGCACGGAGCACGAACAGGGCGCGGTGCATGCTGCGCAGGGTTATGCACGCGCAACCGGGCGCGTAGGGGTGTGCCTGGCAACCTCAGGACCCGGAGCCTGCAATCTCGTCACCGGTCTTGCCGATGCGAAGAGCGACTCGACGCCAGTCGTCGCCATCACCGGCAATGTGCCGAGTTATCTGCTTGGAAAGAACGCCTTTCAGGAAGCCGACATCGTAGGCATCACCCGTCCAATTACAAAGGCCAGCATTTTGGTTGAACGCGTATCGGACATTCCGCGCGCCGTGCGCACAGGGTTCGCGCTTGCCGCTTCGAACCGCCCAGGCCCGGTCCTGATCGATCTGCCGAAAGATATCCAGCAGCACTTCCCGCGCGACCCAGAAGGCCGTTACGTCCCACCACGCATACCCGCCGTGATCGATCCGCCGGAAGCAATCGCCGGCGGCATCTCCGAGTCGCTGTTGAAACAGTGCGTGCGCATGATCGCAGAAGCCGAACGTCCAGTGATCTACGCGGGCGGCGGTATCGTGGCAAGCGGCACGGAAGCTCAACTGGTGGCGCTTGCGGACCGGCTAGGCTGTCCGGTCACGACCACGATCATGGGGCTCGGCGCAGTGCCCGCCCACCATCCGCTCTGGCTGCACGTCCTCGGCATGCATGGCAGCTACACTGCCAATGTCGCGATCAACGAGGCGGATCTCGTGATCGCGCTCGGCGTACGTTTCGATGACCGCGTCACCGGCAACGTCAACGAGTTCATCAAGCACGGCCAGATCATTCACATCGATATCGATCGCGACGAGCTCAACAAGAACAAGGTTGTCACACTTGCGATCGGCGCTGATCTGGGTATCGCGCTCGAACAACTGATCGATGCCGTCGTACCAGGCGATTACGCAGCCTGGCGCACGCGCCTCGCGGCGATGAAGCTAACCCACCCGCTCGGCGTTCGCGCGCGTCCCACGCTCAGCGGGCCCGGCGCCATCGCACTGCTGTCCGAGATGACCGGAGGGGAGGCCTTGATCACGGTCGGCGTTGGTCAGCATCAGATGTGGGCGATGCAGCACTATGCGGTCCATCGGCGCCGTTCATTCCTGTCGAGCTCAGGCTTCGGCACAATGGGCTATGGCCTGCCGGCGGCGATCGGCGCGAAGACTGGATGCCCGGATCGGCTGGTCATCGATATTGATGGTGATGGCAGCCTCAACATGAGCATTCATGAGCTTTCGACCTGCCACCGCTATGGCATCGGCGTGAAAATCGTTTGCATCAACAACCAATGGCTCGGGATGGTGCGCCAATGGCAGGACATGATTTACTCGGGTCACCGCGCGGAATCCTCTCTGGGTGATCCGACAGCGGTCAAGCCGGGCGGCGAGCGTGACATCTATCCGGATTTCGTCACCATCGCCGCCGGCTATCGTGTGCCGGCCGAACGCGTATCCACACGCGAGGAACTCGCGGCTGCCTACACGCGTATGCTCGCCGATCCCGAGAAGCCCTACCTGGTCGACGTGATCGTTGACCGCGAGCAAAATGTCTACCCTATGATTCCGGCGGGCGGCAGCTACCAGGACATCATTCTCGAGCGCGATGCATGAGATTTCGACGTTAGTCGATAGGCCGCTTATGCCGGGTGCCGAAGTCCATCCAGCTAGGGCCAGTGACCGTAATCGCTGCGCAGCCAACCTACAGTCTATTAAGTTGAGCGTTCCCTTTCCAGCGACTGCTTTGTGGTTACTCCACAGAATGAGCGGCAGGTTTGGAGAAGATTTCCGAGTGGCTCTTGATGGCCGGGTCCGGCCTATGGACAAGTTTCCCCAAAGCCGCCGCAGCCAACAGCCGGCTTGGCGGCGGGCGGCCGCTTACGGGCTTTACTACGAACTCACACAACCGGCTAGGGGCGGGCGTTGGAAAAACTTCCCCAAAGCGGACGGTCAAGTGATGCTGCGTGTATGCTATGCGTTCAACCAATGACCCGCGATTCTTCACCCTTTGAGCTACTAATACTCGACTGCGATGGAGTCGTCGTCGATAGCGAACCCATCACAACGCGGGTACTTACGGAAATGCTCAATGAACTGGGCGTTACTATTAGCGTTGAGGAGGTCGTGGAGACCTTCAGCGGACACACCTTTACGCTTGAGTTTGCGTCGAAAAGTCTGGGGACATCTTTGCCGCACGAATTCCTCGAGAACTACCGCGACCGAACCTTTGCGGCAATGGAGTCGGAACTCAAGCCAGTACAAGGTGTTGAAATCGCACTCGGCCAGATTACGATTCCATACTGTATCGCCTCAAATGGACCGCACGAAAAAATGCGCAAGACGCTTGGCGTTACTTTGCTGCTTTCCCGCTTTGAGGGCAGACTTTTCAGCTCAGCCGATGTGGAGCGCGGAAAGCCCTTTCCAGACCTCTTCCTTTTCGCTGCTCGTCATTTCGCCATTTCACCCTCTGTCTGCCTTGTCATCGAAGACAGCCCAAGCGGGGTGGCAGCCGCGCGTGCTGCGGGTATGACTGTCTACGGCTTCTCTGGAACCACGGCCGCGCAACGGCTCCTGGACGCTGGGGCGCATAGGGTCTTCTGCCAAATGTCGGAATTGCCTTCACTGGTAGCCGCTCGTCGATGAAACTGAGGCGTACTTCCAAATGGAACGAATGGGGCGCGAGCGCAGCGCCACCAATGAGCACCGTGCACACCCGTCGCTCACTAAACAGTCGGTCCGTTGAATACCCGGATAGAGCCGGAACGACAAAGTTAGCGTGCAAAGCTGTCGCCTAATATTGCATCGAGAGTCGCTCAGAACATGATGATTCGAACATACAAGTCCAACGACGAAGCTGCGGTCATCGCGCTGTGGCAAGAGTGCGGCTTGACCCGTCCATGGAACGACCCGCGGCGTGATATTGCGCGCAAACTTACGGAGCAACCCGAGCTCTTCCTTGTTGGAATACACGAGGACAAGGTCGTTTGTACGGCGATGGTGGGCTTCGACGGACATCGCGGATGGGTTTACTACTTGGCGGTCGCGCCGAAACTACGGAGACAATCCTTTGGACGCATGCTTATGCAGGAAGCGGAGCGCCTGTTGCTTGAGCGCGGTTGTCCCAAGTTGAACTTCCAGCTTCGCTCTTCAAACACTGATGCAATCGAGTTCTATCGGAAGCTCGGCTACAAGCAGGATGACGTTTTGAGCTTTGGTCGACGGCTCATACCCGATGATGACGCCCAGCAAAGCGCTCCTGCGGACCAGTCCATAAAACGAGCGGGCCGCTGAGCCTCAACTATTGAACGACTGCTCTCCGAACCTTTCTCCGACCGCCTTGGGTCGAAAGTGTGAACCCGTCACTTCATGGAGCTGACACTCACACAGGTGTCTATTCGCTTACAAACGAATTCCTCTAACGGGCTGCCAACCGAAGAGGGCATCTAAAGCGTTTCACGCTCTGCTGCACAGGCAGCACAAAATACGGCGGCCGGATCAGCGTCGATCCGTTCCGCTTCCATTTCAGTTTGACATTCGCAACACCGCCCGTAGGTGCCCGACTCTATCCGGACCAACGCGGCTTCCATCTTGCGCTTACGCATGGCGAGACGCTCCTGCAAACCTCTCGCCATCGCCTGCTGCTGCATCGCATCCATCCGGGAAACCCGGCCAACGCTTGATTGATCCAGCTTGACCGTACCAGCCGAGGCCCCCGATTGCGCGATGGCTTCGACCAGCTGCTGCAACTCGGTACTCAGTCGGTTATGGAATTGTGTGGCATCGGATTGCACTTGATCGTCCCCCTTGAGCTACGCCGTTTTTGCGGGTTTTGCCTAATTGCACCTTTCCCTTCACCACTCCCACGGCGGCACTGAGTTCATTATCCGCCCGCAGTCCGTGTTTTGCTGCCACCTAGCGCGAGGTGGAGTTACTATCCGTCGCATTCCTTTCAACTAGATGCCAATGACCTCATCCGCAATTGCCCACGCAAGCGCAATCTTCACGGCTACTACCCCGGTCCTTCAAATTCATTCCATTGTTCATCACTGGTTTCATGGAACGTTGCTATGACAGTGTAGTTACGGCTAACCGCCGGTCGCAGTCGGCCA
>JACZJU010000045.1 GCA_014860395.1 Burkholderiales bacterium
CGCTCACCATCGGCGCCGGCGCCGATGGTGAGCGTGTAGAAGACACCGAAAGCGCGCGCCCGGCGCGCCCCCGGCACGAGTTCGGCCACCGTGCCGTAGAGCACCGAAGAGGTGCCGTTCAGCGCGATGCCGACGGCCGGCAGCAGCAGCATCGAAACCTCCAGCGACAGCGGCAGCAGCGCGACGATGCCGGCGGCGGTGGCCAGCTCGGTCAGGATGGTGGTGCGCAGCACGCCGGCGCGCGCCGCGATCAGGCCGCAGAAGAATTTGCCCGCCGCGCCGCCGGCAAACGTCAGGCTCAGCGCGAAACCGACCTGCGTGACCGAGGCGCCTTTGGCGATCAGCACGAATGGCAGCAGCGTCAGAAACCCCATGCGCGTGGCGCTGTCGATGACGCCGATCGCCGACAGCGAGATGAAGCCGCGGTTCGCCAGCGTGCTCCTCTGGCCGTTTGGCGCGCTCCCTGCGTCGCCTTGTGCGCCCGAGGCTGCTTCTGCGGCAGCCGGCGCATCCGCCAGGGCGACGGCCTGATGCAGCTCGCGCGGCACGGCGAACCAGATCGCCAGCGCCGCGGCGAGGCCGAGTGCCCCCATCAGCACGGTGACTGCATGCCAGTCGAGCACGGCGAGCAGCGCCGCGCACAGCGCCGGCAACAGCACCTTGCCGACGTCGCCGGAGAAGTTGTAGGTACCCAACGCGGCGCGCAGCTGCGCGCCCTCGAACGCGCGCGAAGTCAGCGTGGAGCCGAGCGGATGCTGCACGCTCGCCCCGGCCCCGCTCAGGGCCAGGCATAACGCGAGGCCGAGAAAGCCCGCGGTCCAGCCCGACAGGATGAAGCCGGCTGCCGCGACGAGTGTGCCGAGCGTAAGCAGCACGCGCTCGCCGACGCGCTCGGCGAGCAGGCTTGCGGGCACCTGTAGCGCCGCCATCGAACCGGAGTACAGCGTCTTCAGCAGGCCGACCTGCATGAACGACAGTCCGAACGCCGCCTGCCATACCGGGAACAGGACGTAGAGCAGATCGGAGTAGCCGTCGTGCAGCACATGCGCGCCGCAGCTGGCGGCGAGCGCGCGACGGCCGGACGGGTGTGCGGGCGGGGCTGGAGCGGCCAGTGTGTCGGTGCTCATGCGATGGCTCCGGCGAGCGGCGCCCGCAGCCGGGACAGCGTGCGGTGGCGCGCGAACCTACATTCTGGCATACGCCGCGCGCGGCGAGCGTCTGGTCTTCTGCGCTACACTGCCATTTGGGGAGGCCATTTCAGAACGGACTGCCATTCCGAGGCAATCGGCCGAGGAATCTGCTTCCTTCTCGATTTGGAAGCAGATTCCTCGCTGCGCTCGGAATGACATTTCTTGATATTGTCATTTTGAAACGCGTTGCAAGGCCGGAAACAGGCAAAGGGGAGGCCATGCTCAATATTCACAAAAAGCCGATCGCCGAACGCATCGACTGGGTGTTCGAACTCGCCCGCCGTCACGGTGAGACCTTTCGCAGCCCGGAAGCGTGGCTGGCGCGGGAACGCTATCTCGCCGAACATCCGACGGCGATTGCGGTGCTCAAATGCATGGACGGCCGCATCAATATTCCGGTGGCGACCAATACGCCTACCGGCATCCTCATGCCCATCCGCAATCTCGGCGGGGTGTTCGATCTGGGCTGGCCGCATCTGGGCGAAGTGCTGGCCCATCATGTGATGCGCATGACCGGCGCCGGCCGGCGCGTGCTGTTCCTGATCACCTACCACTGGTCCAAAGGCGACCCGAAGCGCGGTTGCGCCGGCTTCAACTTCGACACCGGGGCGGCGATCGCGCACACGCGGGAAATCCGCCGCCAGGTCGAGCACATCTTCGGCAGCGGCCACGGCACGGTCTATCCGCTGGTGTGCGGATTCGAGACCGACGAGGATGCCCTGGTGGTCCACGGCGCCGATGGCGCCACGCTCGATCTGTCGACGATTTCCGCGAGCGATACGGCGACGCTGGAGCCGCGTCTGGCGACCCTGCTTCCGGACATGCCTGCGCAGATGCGCGCCGACCTGCTGCCGCTGCTGCACGGCAACCTCGAGCGCATCGCGCTGGTGCGCGAGCAGGCGCGGCGGCACGAACGCATGCTCGATGTCGAGCACCGCGAATGGATGATCTGTCTGGGGCGCGGCTTCGACTTTCTGCATACGCCCAACCTCGCCCTCATCATCGGCCCCTACAGCCCGGACCTCGCCGATCCGATCCGCAAGGCCGCGGCGATTATCGGGGACAACATGAAGGCGGGGCGCATTCCGGACGATGGCTTTCTGCTGCTCGCCTCCGTGCCCTACGACGAGATCGGCGTCGACCGCGCGCGCGCCGAACTCAAGTCGCTTTTTCTTTCGCGCTTCGCCGAAAACGTGTTGCGCGAGGAGTTCGGCGCGCTAGCGGGCAGGATGACCAAGCGCACCGCGGTGCTCGACTGGCGTTCGCGCAGCCTGGAGCTGATCGACGGCTGAGCGAGGGGCGGCGCACTGCTGCGCGCGCTACTGACTCGGGGGGGCGTGATCCATGGCCGCGTAGCGCGGCCAGTTGCGCAGGTAAGTGTGCTCGATCAGGGGCAAGGCCGCCGCGCCCGCCATTGCGACGCCGAGCGTGGCGATCAGCAGGCCCTGGCTATGCAAGCGGTAGGCGAACACCGCCAGCACCAGAATCGCGGCGAAGTTGAGCATGATGATGAAGGTCTCGGCGCGGTGCACGTTGTGCCGAACTAGACGCTTGCAATGCGGGCACTCGATTTCCAGTCCGAGCAGGACGGTCTGGCTCAGTCGGCGCCTGACGATGATGTTGCGGCACAGCGGGCAGCGGTAGTCCATCTGAAGCCCTGAAAAATAGTAGAGGTAGCGGATCCCCCGAGCGGGGCCGAGTGGGCGCAGAGTACCGTTAATCCCCTGATTGCTCAACCGCTTCCTCGCAAAAACGCCGCCGGCCGGGCGTGTCGGCGCGCATTTTTTTGCCGCTCAAGTATCACCGTCGCCCGCCGATATGACCGATATGCACTAAACCCGGGTGGGGGGCAGCCGTTCGCGGCCGCCAATCGCCATTTTGCAATTGCCAGGGCCGGGGAACGGCGCGCGGCCGGATACGAGAAGTTCGGTGGAGTCCCGGCGCAACTCCCTGCGATCAGACGAAGGAAGGCCATCGGCGTGGACGCCCTGTCAAAACCGCGTAGCGCGCAACTCAAAATAGGCCGGTTCATCCTTACCCGTTGGCTCGGCAGCGGCCTGCAGGGGAAAGTGTTTCAGGCCTTTGATCCAGTGCTGGAAAGGCCGGTGGCGATCAAATGGCTGAATCCCCCCGGCGGAGACGACGCCGCGCTGAAGCGCGAAGCCAAATCGGGCGAAGGGCGCATCGTCGCCAAGCTGGAGCACCCGAACATCGTGCCCTTGCACGAGGCCGGCGTGCACGGCGGATTCCCGTATCTCGTTTTCGGCTACGTCGACGGAACGACCCTCAGCGAAAAGCGGACGAAGGACGGCACCATGCCGGTGCAGGAGGCGCTGACCATGTTTCGGGCGATACTGGATGGCGTCGCCTGCGCCCACGCGCAGGGGGTGCTGCACCTGGATCTGTGCCCCGGCAATATCCTGATCGATGCCGCCGGCGTGCCGCGCATCATGGACTTCGGGCTGGCGAGGCTCGCCGCCGCGGAAGCGGCGCGCCTGGACGACGACGCCGTGATCGGCACGCCGCGCTACATGTCGCCGGAACATTTCAACGGCCAACCGTTGACCGCCCGCTCGGACGTGTTTGCGTTGGGGCTGATCCTCTACGAAATGCTGACCGGCAAATCCCCGGTGCAGGCGGAGAGCCTGCTGGCGCTCATCGATGCCATCACGGTGCGGGATCTGGAGCTGGGGGACATGGATGCCCTGGGACTGGATGCAAGGCTGCAGGCGGTGATACGGCGCGCGCTGAGTCGTGACACCGACAGGCGTTTTGCCGATGCCACCGAGATGAAACTCGCGCTCGATGAGACGCTGGCGCCGGCCAATCGCGGCGGCGCTCACAGCACCGTAGAGTTCTTGCTCAACCGCATGCAGCGGAAGGCGAATTTTCCGGCGCTTTCGAATAACTTGCTCGAGCTCAATCGCCTGACCGATGAAGCCAGCGGGTCCAGTGTCGATGCCCTGGCCAACGTGGTGTTGCGCGACTACGCGATCACCAACAAGCTGCTCAAGCTGGCGAATTCGTCCCTCTACGGACGCGCCGGCATCGGCATCAAGACGGTATCGGACGCGATCCAACTGCTTGGGCTGAACGTCATACGCATGACCTGCAACGGCCTTGCGTTCTTCAATTCGATGCAGGGGGGAGACAGCCATCTCAGGGACGCGCTGGTCAGTTCCTTCGTCAGCGCGCTCATCGGCCGCCATTTCGCCATCCGTCTCGGGCGGCGTGATCTGGCCGAAGAGGCGTTCATATGCGGCATGTTCCACCGTCTGGGCAAGAGTCTCACCATTTTCTATTTCGAGGAGGAATTTCGCGAAATAGAGCGGCTGGTCGAAGAGGGAGGTCTCGCCGACGAGGCGGCCTCAGCGCAAGTCCTCGGCATCGGCTACGGCGATCTGGGCATGGCGGTTGCGGGGCGCTGGAAATTTCCCGAGACCATCTGCGGCAGCATCCAGAATCCTGGCCCGGGCGCTCTGCCCAAGCCGACGAAGCCGGTGGAGATCCAGCAGCAGATCGCGGCCTTTGGCAACGAGCTTTGCGAGCTGGCGGCGCGCGCTCGCGCGGACCAGGGCTTGGCCTTGCTGGATGCGTTCTCCGCGCGCTTCGCCGGGCTCATCGAGATTTCGCCGACGGACTTGGTTGACCTGTTGCGCTTGGCGCTGGACAAGATGGAGGAATTTGCCCCTGTGCTCGGCCTCGAGCTCGCCGGCAGCCGCTTCATGGGCAGGGTCGGCGACTTTCTCGCGTTGACGCAAGCTGCTCTGCCGGCCGAACGCGAACAAAGCTGATCCGCGCCGTAGTCAGAATACGCCGAGGACCAGGCCCGCCGCCATCGCCGCGCCGATATCCCGGCAGGCACGCAAGCCCGCGGCGTCTATCGTTTTCGGGCGCAGAATGTCTTCAGGCGACTGGGCGTGGGTGCAAACGATCAGGGGAGGCGCAATCGGTTTCAGGCGCCAGCCCGTGGCGATGCGCTCGATCTGCCGCGCGGCATTTTGGCCGTCGCTGCCGGCGCAGATCAGACTGGCATAGGGGCGGCCGTTGAGGCGCTCCAGCACCGCGTAATAGCTGCGGTCGAAAAAATCCTTCATCAGGCCGGAGATCGCCGCCAGGTTTTCCGGCGTCGCGAAGAGGTAGCCGTCGGCGGCCAGCAGGTCGTCCGGCCCGGCGTCGGGGGCGCGCAGCAGCCGCACCTGCAGTCCGGCTTCTGTCGCCGCGCCCTCAGCCGCCGCCTGCGCCATTTGCAGCGTGCCGCCGGTCATCGTGTGATAGATGATCAGCAGCGCTTTCATCGCGAAGCGCGCGTGTCTACCGGGCTTCCGCAGCGATCTGGCGCAGCGCCTGCTCAAACGCGCTGGCCGGGTGCCCGCCCTGTATCAGGTGGCGCTCATTGACGATCACCGCCGGCACCGCGTTGATGCCCTGCTCCAGGTAATAGCGCTGCTGCTTGCGCACGTCGTCGGCATATTCGTCCGAGGACAGGATCTCCTGTGCGCGCGCGGCATCGAGGCCCACCTCGCCGGCGATGCGTATCAGGACTTCGTGCGATCCCGGGTTTTCGCCGTCGGTGAAATAGGCTTTGAACAGGGCGTGCTTGAGCGCGAGCTGGCGTCCCTCCTGCTCCGCCCAGTGCAGCAGCCGGTGCGCATCGAACGTGTTGTAAATGCGGCTGCGCTTGTCCAGTGCGAAAGCGAACCCGACCTCCTCGCCGCGCGCGCGTATCATCGCGCGCGTCTGCTCCGATTGTTCGGGGGTCGCGCCGTATTTCTCGGCCAGGTGTTCGGTGATGTCCTGGCCCTCGGGCGGCATCTGCGGGTTGAGCTCGAACGGCTGGAAATGGATCTCCGTCGTCACCTCGTCGCCGAGTTGCGCGATCGCCTGTTCCAATGCCTTGAGTCCGATCACACACCAGGGACAGGAGACGTCGGAGACGAAATCGATTTTCATCGGGGTATTCATTTTGCAGGCTCCCGCGTAGATGTCACGCCGGTTTCACCGCGCGCAGTTGAAAGCCGATGCGCGGGAAGTGCACGTGCAGTGTGCCGGCGCGCGGGTCGCTGCGGCGCAGGGTGTAACGTGTGCGCGTGGCGGCCACCAGTTCGCCCTCGGTCGGCTCCAGGCCGAAGCTCTCGGCGGTGATGCTTACCTTGCTGCCGAGGGCGATGCCGTGATCGTCCTGGAAGGTATCTTTGTCGACTGCGGCCGGCGTGGCTTTGGCGGCTACGGCGATCGCCGCCGCTGCGTCCGAAGACTCGACCGAGCCTTGCCCGAAGACCGCCATGCGGTCCATCCAGGCCGATACGCTGGGCGTGGCATCGAAAATGCCGGCGAGCGGCGCAATGCGCTGGGTAAACCAGAGCGCGTGATAGCAGGAAAAATCGGCCAGGCTGGGCTGCTGGCCCATCACATAGGGTTGGTCGTCCACCATGCTTGCGATGCGGCGCAGGTAGGACTTGTAGGCCGAAGTGGCGTCGGCGGCGGGCATACGCGTGCCTCCGGCGCGCATTTTGCCGCGGTCCTCGGCGAATGCCTTGGCGTCTTCGGGTGTCTGGTCCTTGAACATATAGGTGGCGCCCGCCGGGCTGAAGCTGTAGCCCATCGCCGCCCAGAACAAAGTGGAGTCCGCCCACTGCGCGACGATCCTGACCGCGCCGGTGCTGCCTTGCGGATAGAGGCTGGGCACGGGCTGGCGATGCTCGAGCACGTCGCAGATGAGCGCGGTGTCGCAATAGATGTCGGCGCCGATTTGCAGCAGCGGGGTGCGCCGGTAGCCGCCCGTGAGCGCCACCACGTCGGGCTTGGGCATGATGCGCGGGATGATCACCGACTTCCACGCCAGCTTTTTGTAGCCGAGTATCAGGCGGATTTTTTCCGAAAACGGCGAAGTGGGATAGTGGTGCAGGATCAGGTCAGACATGGCGGGTCCTTTCGGCGTTGGCATTGTTTGCGAGCGCGAAATGTCGCCCGCTGTCGCGGGCGGCGTATCCGTTCCGGCGCAGGTCCGGATGGCTGAACTTTAACATTAGTACGGCAGGCGAACGCGGCGGCGATTCGACTCTGGTACCTTTCGGGGATGAACCCATCCCGGCCTCCGTTCAAGTTCTTCGCCGCGCGCACCGACCGGCAGGCGGCGATGCCCTTCATCATGCTGGCGGCGCTGCTGGACATGATCGCAATTGGTCTCATGGTACCGGTGCTGCCGGCATTGATCGGCAGCTTCACTGGCTCGCAGGCGGATCAGGCGTTCTGGTATGGCGTGGTCACGTTCAGTTTCGGCCTGGCGAATTTTTTCGCTTCGCCGGTCCTGGGCGCGCTCTCGGACCGCTACGGCCGACGCCCCGTGCTGCTGATCGGTTTTTGCGGTCTCGCCCTGAGCTTTTTCGCCACTGCGCTCGCCACCGCGGTGTGGATGCTGATCGCCGTGCGCCTGGTGAGCGGCGCGATGCAGTCTAACCTCGCCATCGCCAATGCCTACGTCGCCGACATCACCCCGCCCGAGGGGCGCGCAAAGCGCTTCGGCATGCTGGGGGCGATGTTCGGCGTGGGTTTCATCCTCGGGCCGGTGATGGGCGGCCTCCTGGGCGCGATCAATCTGCGCCTGCCATTCTTCGTCGCCGGCAGCCTGGCGCTGCTCAATTTGCTGTACGGCTATTTCGTGCTGCCCGAGTCGCTGCCGGTGGAGCGCCGGCGCGCGGTGCACTGGCGCGCGGCGAATCCGGTCGCCTCGCTGCGCGGGCTGGCGCAGCTGAAGGGCGCGGGAAGGCTGGTGGCGGTGATCGCGTGCAGCGGCCTCGCCCAGTTCCTGCTGTACACGTCCTGGGTGCTGTACACGACGTTCAAATTCGGCTGGGGGCCGCTGGAGAACGGCTGGTCACTTGCTGCGGTCGGCGTTGTCTCGGCGACCGCACAGGGTCTGCTGCTCGGGCGCCTGCTCAAGCGCTTCAGCGCGCGGCGCGTGGCGGTGTTCGGCTTGGTGTCCTCCACGTTCGCCTACGCTGCCTGGGGCGCCGCCACCCAAGGTTGGATGATGTTCGCGATCATCTTCCTGAATCTGCTGGGCGCCATGGTCTCCGCTGCGATCCAGAGCATCATTTCTGGCGCAGCGGACGCGCGCAGCCAAGGCAGGACCCTGGGCGCGGTGAGCGGCTTGAACAGCCTGATGGCGGTGATCGCGCCCATGCTCAGCGCGCCGCTGCTGGTGATGGTCTCGCACCTGCCGCAGGGCGATTGGCGCATCGGTGCGCCGCTGTACTTCTGCGCCCTGCTGCAAGGGGCGGCGCTGCTGCTGGCCGTTTCGCACTTTCGTCGCGAACGCCGCCTGCGCCGCGGTTGACACGCATCCGGTTGCCAGCGCGCGACGCGCCGTGCTACGGTCGAACATCTGGAGCAATGGAGAAACAGCATGCCGGACGTGGCCGTATTCAGGGAAGGCGGTTACCGCTACATTAAGGCGGTGTTTCAGTATTCGAGCGGGGTTGCAGCCGAGCCCGGATTTGAAATTGAGCGCGCGCGCCTGGCCAGGCCGCTGCCGCTCGCTGCGGGTTTCGCTGCGGTCGAAGCGCACCTTGCGGCGCTTGGCCGCCCGAGCACCGCGTTTGCGGCCTGTGAGCTGCGCTCCGCGGCGCCGATGAGCGATAAAGGCTTCGACGACTTCAACCGCGAGTACGTGCGTACCCTGGCGCGCTGGGGCATCTACAAGGACGGAATCAACCCGGTGGCGCGCACTAACGTCTGCCCCGAGTACGACGCGCCGGCCGAGCCCGTGCTTCACGCGTTCTCCTATACTGTGCCCGCCGCGCAGGCGCCGCGCGGCAGCTTCATCATCGCCGGTGGCGGCGAGGCGCGCGACGGTGCGGGCAGTTTCGCCGAGCGCACCGTGCGCCACGGCGAAACCTCGCCCGAGGCGATGCGCGAGAAAGTGCGGTTCGTCCTGGCGGAAATGGAGCAGCGCCTGGCGGCGTTGGGTTTTTCCTGGAAGGACGCGGTGAGCACCCAGGCGTATACGCTGCGGGACATAGGCGCGCTCGTCGGCCCGGAAATCGCGGCGCGAGGCGCAGCGGCGGGCGGCCTCGTCTGGCATTACGCGCGGCCGCCGGTGATCGGCCTCGAATACGAGATGGACGTGCGCGGCGCGGCGCGCGAACTGCTGCTCTGATCCCATGACCCATCCATCATCGGGCGAGACGCCGGAATCGGCGCCCGCGCTCAGCGCCTATGCGGCGCTGCCCGAAGGCAACTTCGCCTCGACCGATCTGACCCGCGGTCCCTGGCATCCGGATCACCAGCACGGCGGCCCGCCGATCGCGCTCGCCGCGCGCTGCATCGAACGCGCCGCGGCGGCGCTAGAGCTCACGCACGTTGCGCGGCTGACGGCCAACCTGCTGCGCCCGATCCCGATTGCCGAACTCGCGGTCGAGGTGCAGACCGACTATGCCGGGCGCAACGTGGCGCATTTTTCCGCGCGCATGATTGCCGGCGGCAAGGAGGTCGCCCGCTTTACCGCTGTCGCGCAGCGCGAAGCCGGGTTGGAGATTCCGGCCGATCTTCCGGGACATCCGCTGCCGCAGGCGCCGCGCTCCCTCGCGCAGTCGCCGCCGGCACCGTTCCTGTTTGCGAGCAAGATCACCGGCTACCATGATCTGATCGAGGGACGGATCGCGCAGGGCGTCGCTTTTCGCGGCCCGTCAGCGGTGTGGTTCCGTCTGCAGCATCCGCTGGTCGCAGGCGAAGCGACTAGCGCTCTGGCGCGCGTCGCGGTCGCCGCGGACTCGGGCAATGGCATCAGCGCCATCCTCGACTTCCACCGCTATATCTTCGTAAATTCCGACCTGACCATCAATCTGCTGCGCCAAGCGCGAGGCGAATGGATCTGCATCGACGCGCGCACGCTCCTGGGACCCGACGGCGGCGGCCTCGCCGAGTCGAACATTTTCGACGAGCAGGGACTCGTCGGCCGCGCGACGCAAAGCCTGGCGATCCGGCTGCGTGATTAAAAAACCGCTGCAAAATGAATATTGCAGCGGTCCGGTTCGGGGGGCATGAGGGAAGGCAGCCCTCATGTTGACGCTCAAGCTCGCGCAGGCCGGAGATCAGCGAAAAATCCTGGATTCACCTATCCCCTGCAGCGGGCCCAGCGGATTCTTGTTTTCCTCGTGCTCGTGGATGACAGGCTGCCCGCCGGTCAGCTTGTAGACGACGACATCGTCCTTGATCAGGATGACGCCGTTGAAGCGCCATCCGACGATATCCACCTTGCGTTTGAAGTTCAGAAAATCCGCCCAGAAGTTGCCGTAACGACGGCGCTTCAGCGACTTCTGATCGACTTCGTAGCCTTTGCACGCGGTCTTGGCGCGGATGCATTCCTGCACACCGGAATCCAGGTCCTCCGTATTGGTCGATGGACTCGGAATGAAGCGGCGCAACACATCCGAATAGTTCAGCAGGGTGATGTTCGGGTTCTGCATGGGGTCGAGCTTGAGCGCGCGCAGTTCCTCGACCGTGGTCTGGTGCGGAACAATCCGATCGAAAGTCTCCTGCGCGTCCTCGAAATTTTCCCAGGGACTGTCGGCGACGGTTTCCCCACGCGGCAGCAAGGCGCTGCAGCCTGCAAGGAGGACCACGCCAAGACCAAAGATCAGCGTCGGCCTTGTTCTTTTTCTTGTTATTGTCATGATTTCGCTTCCGATCAACCGAATGGCCGCACGCCGATCAGCACGCCGTGCAGCCAGAATGCAAACAGCGCCCAGAGCACGATACCCACGACCGCCGTGCCCGCAGTGGCTGCGGCGGTGCCGGCAGGATATTGCGTACCGGCGGCGCGGTCGCGCTTTTTCGCCGCGATGTAACACACCACCGCCCAGGCGAGGAAAGCGCCGAACAGCACCAGGTCGGCGAGCCGGCCGTTCGCCAGCAGGTGCGCAAGCGCCCAGGTCTTCACGCCGAGTAGCATGGGGTGGTGCAGGCGCGACTTGATTGCGTTGCGCGGCACATAGGCCGCCGCCAGCAGGATGAACGCGATCAGGGTCAGCAGCGCCGCCACATGCCGCATTGCGGTGGGCGGGACCCAGAGCACCACCGGCTCCTGCCGCGCCAGGCCGAAGCCCCATACGATCAGGCCGAAACCCACGAGCGAAACCACGGAGTAAATGCCTTTCCACGCGCCCTCGCCCAAGCGCTTTAGCTGCGCCGTGCGCCAGTCGTCGGCGACGATGCGCGTAGAGTGCACGCCCAGAAAGACTATCAGGCCAAGAATAAGAACGGTCATGGTTTGCTGTCGCGCGCCGCAACGGCGCTGCGCCTTTTCAAATGGCTATGCGGCATTATATTGTGATCTGCCTACGCTCGAACGCCGCGGCGCAAACGCGGTGCCATGTGGCGACAGCGAATTCTTGCGTGTGCAGGATCACTTCCTTATGTAATGGATGTGGAGGTCGGAGCGCTTGCGCTGGAAATATTCTGCGCTTTGGTTTCGCAATGCGTTTGACGAAAGTCTTGCGACTGGCATTTGTGCGGTGCATGTGAAAAACAGGCACGACCACGTTTGCGTAAGCTACTGACGGCAAATAACAAAACATGGCTTGCACGACGCGGCTGCATGAAATCCATGTACTTCGGCAGCCGCGTTCAGCCTTTCGGGGCGCGCCGTGCGCCGCAAATTATGTTTCTAAGTATTTGAAAAAAAACGCCAACTTAACAGAAACGCCGGACCTGGCACGATCGATGCTCATGAACAGTCAAGCAAGCAAATAATAGATGGAGAGAATCATGAGCACCTACACAAAAAATCTGATGACGGAAAACGGTTGGATGGTCGGAATGGGGTTCGGCCGGGCGTACACAGGCAATCGTTACACAGTCACTGCAGCCAAAGGGGTGACGGGTAAAGCCAAAACCGCAAAAAACGTCGCGCTGTTCCTCGGGGCGCCCTTCGTCGGCTTGGTCTACCTGCTCGCGTTTCCGGTCGTCGGCTTTGCGCTGCTCGCCTGGATCGCCGCCAAAGCGGTGATGAACAACGCGAAGGCGCGGCCGGTCGCGCTCGCGCTCGCCGCCCCGTTCATCGGGCTGGCGTTCGTGACCGTGGGCCCGATCGTAGGGTTGGGCGCGTTCGTCTGGTTTGGCGGCAAGGCGCTGTTAAGGGTGTAAGCCGCGACGCCGGGCGACACCGGCCGCCTCAAGTACGATCAGAGAAAGGGCGGAGTCCGCAAGGACCCCGCCCTTCGATTTTCGGGCCATGAATCTGGACCGCTGGCCGCCAATCTGGTAAATGTGCGACTATCGTTTTCGCTGCACCAGATTTTGCTCATGAAAGGACGCGCTCACGCAATGGATATACGCTCGCTTATCCGGGAAATTCCCGATTACCCCAGCCCCGGCCAGACCTACTACGACCTCACCACGCTGCTCGCCGACGGTCCCGGTTTCCATGCGGTGATCGACCAGCTCGCGGAGCGCTACGCGTCGCGCGGGATCAAGAAATTTGCCTGCATGGAATGGCGCGGCTTTATCATCGGCGCTGCGCTCGCCTACCGGCTCGACGCGGGCTTCGTGCCGATACGCAAGCTGGGCAAGCTCCCGGGCGCGACCATCAGCCGTGAGCACGATTTCGGGCATACCTCCGAGCGCATCGAGATGAGCGTGAACGTCATCGCCCCCGGGGAGTCGGTGGTCCTGATTGACGACATGCTCGCCACCGGCGCGGTGAGCGAAGCCGCGGCGATGCTGATCCATGACCTTGGCGGCAAGGTGTCCGAGTGCTGTTTTGTCCACGAACTGGCGGCACTCAAGGGACGCGCGCGGCTGGAAAAGCGCGGGCTGAGCGTGTTCACGCTCTGGTCGGACTAGCGCCGGCGCGCCTGGCTCAGGCGCGCCACGGAACGAGGGGACACATCCCCTCATGCTCCCCCAAGTCGGGGCAGTTTCGGCAATTCCGAAACGGTTTTCTAGCCGATCAGGGGATGGGCGCGGATGTAGACTTTTTCTTCACGCATTGTGCGCGCGAGCAGTTTCACCAGCGCGTACACGGCTTCTATGCTCGGCGTCGGTTCGCCGACGATGCGCCCGACCTCGATCACCGAACCGACGAGGGCGTCGATCTCAGGATCGCGTCCGCCCTCGACGTCCTGCAGCATCGAGGTCTTGTGCTTACCCACTTTTTCGGCGCCGGCGATGCGCTTGTCCAGCGTCACGCGAAACGTGATGCCGAGGCGATTGGCTACGGCCTGCGCCTCACGCATCATCGCAGCGGCGAGTTCGCGCGTAAGCGGGAACTGGCAGATGTCTACCAGCGTGGAGTGCGTAAGCGAGCTGATCGGGTTGAATGTCAGGTTGCCCCACAGCTTGAGCCAGATTTCGGCGCGGATGTTGTCCAGGATCGGCGACTTCAGCCCGGCGCGCACGAAAGTCGCGGCGATCGCGTTTACGCGTTCGCTGCTGGAACCGTCGAGCTCTCCCAGGGGGAAGCGGTCGCCCTCGATGTGGCGCACCACGCCGGGGGCGGCGAGTTCGCACGCGGGATAAACGACGCAGCCGATCAGGCGCTGCGGATCGACGGCGGCGGCTATTGTTCCTTCGGGATCGACGCTGGTGACGATGCGCCCTTCAAACTCGCCGCCATGGCGCTGGAAGTACCACCACGGGATGCCGTTTTGCATCGGAATAATGACGGTATCCTTGTGGCACAGTGCGGCGATGTCCGCGGCGATAGGCGCCACCTGATGCGCTTTCAATCCAAGGATGACGACATCGTGCGCGCCGGCCTCGGCCGGCGTCGCGGCGGCGCGAACGTCACGCGCTACATGTTCGGTGCCGTCGTGCATGATCACGCGCATGCCATGTGCGCGGATTGCCTGAAGATTTGCGCCGCGCGCTACCAAGGTCACATTTTCGCCGGCGAGCGCGAGCTTCGCTCCGACAAAGCCGCCGATCGAACCTGCACCCACAACGCAATATTTCATGTCCGCACCTTCGAATTTGGCAATTCAGTATAAGGTAGAGCGAATTCGTCCGCTCGTGCTTCCCAAAGCTGCGCGTGAATCGGAAACACAGGCATTTGCAAAACACGCCCCGGTTTTTGGAATTGTTATTGTTTTTGGACCAAAGACGAATGTTGCAACGCAACAGGCTGCGCCGTCAACCATATCGCGGCCGTGACCGGGAAAAAAATTTGATTACCCGATAAAATCCGAGCGAGTATTATCCAGTCTGGTCAGCGTTTTGGCGCCCCAGCAGGACGGGCGCCGTGGTGAAGAATACCGCAAACGCACAGACCTATCTCCCAGCACCTATCGATTGACATTGCTGCCCATGGTGAAACCCAGACCCGAGGTCGAGCGCGCGACCAGCCCCGTGGGCCGGGGGTTGCGCTGCGCCGGGCGCGCAGTGTGGGCCGGCATGAGCCGCGTACTCGACCGTCTGAAGGTTGCCAAGCGCCAGCGCCGCGATTTGCAGGAGCAAAGTTCGGCGGTGGCAGGCGCGGCCGCCAACCCGACGGACAAAGTCCGGCAGGCGGAGGCCGCCGCTGCCCTCACCGCCCGAAAGAAAGCTGAAACGCAAGCGAGGGCCGCCGAGGATGAGCGTTTTTGGGCCGAGGTCAAGAGGCGGCTTGCCGAGGACGAACAGCGGCGCCGGGTGAGGGATACGTTTTCGCCGGACGAAGTGCGCGCATTGGCGCAGGCCGCCGGGGCCGAGGGACTGTTGGAAGAAATCGAAGCCGAAGCGCGCAAGCGCGAGGCCCTGGAGCGCGAAGCCGCAAATGCCGAGGCCGAGGGGGCGCAGCTTGACCAGGCGGCGCAGATGCAGGCAATGCAGCGGGCGCAGGCGGATGCGCTGGGTTCGGCGCAGGCCAAGGCGCGCATTCGTGCCGAGCAGGCGGTGCAGGCGCAGCAGCGGCGGCGCAGCGTCGCCGAGGCCCAGGCCGAGGCGCAGGCGCAGCGGCGTATCGTTCTGGAGGAAGTGGCGCTTGAGGAAGTCGCGCGGCGGCGCGAAGCGATGCTGCGCGCGAGTGAGGCGGCGTCCCGGCGCTGGCTCGCTGAGCAACAGGCCACCGAAGCGGCTGAGGCGAGGCTCGCGGCCGAGCGCGATGCCGAAGCGCGCGCGCTGGAGCTCGCCGCAGCCGAGCGCAGACTGTGCGACCTGGCGCGAGAGCGGATAGAGGCTGAAAAGGCGGCGGAACAGGCCGCGCGTGCCCGCGCTGAAGCCGAAGCGCAGGCAAGGCAGGTCGTGGCGAGCCGCGCCCGCGCGGAGGCGGAAGCCGAAAGCGCGGCGCGCGCGCGCGCGAAACAGGAAGCGCAGTTGCTTGCGCAAAGCGAAGCGCTGGCGGCGGCTGAGCGGCAGGCGAGTGAGCAGGCGCAGGCGCGCGAGGCGGCCGAGAGGGCGCTGGCGCAGGCGGCCGAAACGCGGGCCCGAGCCGAGCG
>JACZJU010000284.1 GCA_014860395.1 Burkholderiales bacterium
CGGTTTCGGTGCGCAAGATGCGCGGCCTGGGCAGGAGGCGAGCGAACAGGAGCACGCGATGTTGAATAAGAAACCGGCCAGATACAAATCAGCCGTCTATGCCGCGATCTGGAGCGGCCACCTCGATACGATGGCGGACTGGAAGGCCGGCGCGATCCGGCTGCTGCGCATGGTGTTGGTGCTCGTGCGCGACCTCGCCTACGGCCAACTGACCCTGCGCGCGACGGGCCTCGTCTTCACCACACTGCTGTCGCTGGTGCCGTTACTGGCGCTCAGCTTTTCGGTGCTCAAGGCCTTCGGCGTCTACAACCAGATCGATCCGATACTGCTGAAGTTCCTCGCCCCGCTGGGGGAAAAAAGCGTGGACGTGAGCAAATGGCTGATCAAGTTCATCGAAAACCTCAACGTCAAGGTTTTAGGCTCCATCGGCCTGGCGCTATTGATTTACACGGTGGTATCGCTGATGGAAAAGATCGAGGAGTCGGTCAATTTCATCTGGCATGTGGCGCAGTTGCGCAGCTTCGCGCGGCGTTTCAGCGGCTACCTGAGCGTGCTCCTGATCGGCCCGGTGCTGCTGTTTTCGATCATCGGCATCACCGCTACCATTATGGCGACGCCGCAGGCGGAGCGCTTGCTCGCGACTGAGCCCATCGGCGGAATAGCCTATGCTCTGGGCCAGGCCATCCCGGTATTTTTCGTCATTGCGCTGTTCGTGTTCGCCTACCGCTTCGCTCCCAACACCAGCGTGAAGCTGAACGCCGCGTTGACCGGCGGCATCGTCGCCGGTCTGCTGTGGCAGGCTGCAAGCTGGGCCTTCGCCGAATTCGCCCGCACCTCGACGCAGTATGCGGCGATCTATTCCAGCTTCGCGATATTCCTGCTGTTCCTGATCTGGCTCTATCTAAACTGGCTGATCCTGCTGCTCGGCGCGAGCATCGCGTTCTACAGCCAGCATCCGGAATACCTGGTGCTGGAGCAGGGCGAGCCGCGGCTGAGCAACCGCATGCGCGAGCGCGTCGCGCTGATGCTGATGTATTTGATCGGCAAGAGCTACCGGGACGGCAATCCTGCGCAGACGTTTGCCGACCTTACGCAGCAGCTGGGGGTGCCCACCTACGCGCTGCAGCGGGTAATCGGCTCGCTCGAGCAAGGCGGCCTGCTGCTGCAAACCGGCGACGATCCGCCCGCCTACCTGCCCAGCCGCGACCTCGGATCCATCCTGCTGAAGGATTTGCTGCACGCGGTGCGCACGGCCGGTGAAGAGCAGTACCTGGAGCCTCAGGCGGTGCCCGCGCCGGCGGAGATCGAATCGATACTCGCGCGCATGAACCTCGCGTTCGAGGACGGGCTGCGTGACCTCACGGTCAGGGATTTGATGACGCCAGCTGCGTCAGCCGCGGCTGACCGGTAAGGCGCCGCCGCGCTTTCATCAGAGAAGTTCTGCTAACAACATTCCGCGCGGCGGCATCATCAGTGCGGACAATTCCGGATTGCTCGCTGGGGAAGCAGCGCTTGCGGCGAATTCAATAACCATCATAAATACTAGCAATGCCGTCGATACGGCGCTTTGACCCAAGAGCCCGATGCGTGGATCGGATTTGTAGCGCAGCGTAACACTCCAGGCCGACACTACCTCGCCGTACAACAAGACAACGTGGCGCTTACATTCGCGTGATTGAATAGGAACTGACGCGACTGGATGACCCGACACAGGGG
>JACZJU010000285.1 GCA_014860395.1 Burkholderiales bacterium
CCGCGGGCGAGGCCGATGTCGATCTTGATCCTGCCGTTCTTGTAGTGCATGTCGAGCGGCACCAGGGTATAGCCGGCGCGCTCCACCTTGCCGATCAGGTGCTGGATTTCCTCGGCGTGTAGCAGCAGCTTGCGCGTGCGCACAGGGTCGGGATTGATATGCGTGGAGGCTGTGGGCAAGGCGCTGATGTGGCCGCCGACCATGTAGATCTCGCTGCCGCGGATAAGCACATAGGCGTCCTTGAGCTGCACCCGCCCGGCACGGATGGCCTTGGCTTCCCAGCCTTGCAGCACCAGGCCGGCCTCATAGCGCTCCTCGATGAAGTAATCGTGAAAGGCTTTTTTGTTCTGTGCGATCTTCATGGGAGCAGTGTTGGTACAATTGGGTAATTTTAACAGTTGCGCCGCGTTCCTATGGCCACAGTCGAAAAATCAGTCCTGATAGGCCATAGCGCGGCCGAGATGTATGCCATGGTCGCGGACGTGGACGCGTATCCGCAGTTTCTGCCCTGGTGCAGCGGCACCGAGGTGAAGCAGCTCGATGAGCATCGCGCCGCGGCCACGCTGCACGTCAACTATCACGGCCTGCGCCTGCACTTCACCACCGAGAACCAGATGGAACACGGTAGCCTGATCGACATGAAGCTGATGAATGGCCCGTTCAAACATCTCTACGGCTACTGGCGCTTCCTCCCGCTATCCGGGCAGGCATGCAAAATCGAATTTCAGTTGAATTACGAACTTTCCGGCAAGCTGATGGAGAAGCTTGCCGGGCCGGTGTTCAACCATATAGCCAATACCCTCGTCGAAGTCTTCGTCAAGCGGGCTGTGGTCCTGTACGGCAAGGGATAGGCATGCGCGTCGAGGTGGTCTATGCGTTGCCGCGGAAACAGGAGCGGGTGATGTTGGACCTGGTGTCCGGCAGCTCGGTACAGGACGCGATTCAGGCGAGCGGCCTGGGGCAAATCGCACTAGGCCGCGTGGGTATTTGGGGACGACCGGTCAGTCCGGAAACCCGGCTGCGCGAGCAGGACAGGGTGGAGATTTACCGGCCTTTGACCGCCGATCCCAAGGAAGTGCGGCGCAAGCGCGCGGCCAAAACCCGCAAGTAAACTTATTTGCAGGCTTCCGCGACGTCCTGCCGCGCCTTGGCGGTTTCCTGGCTAATCTGCTGATCGGATAGGAAAACACGCTCGCCCTTTTCGTTTATGCGCGACTGGCGTCCGCCCAGTTCCAGGCCTGCCAGGGCTGCCTTCGCGTTCTTGCAGTTTTCGGCGCGGTCGCGCGCTTTTGCCTCTTTCTTTGCCGCTTCCTCCTGCGCTTTCGCAGCCTCCGCCTGGCGCTTGCGGAACGCCTGCTCCTGCTCGGCTAGCGTCTTGGGGCCGGCCTTGGCGGTATCCGCCTTGGTCTCGCCGGCGTCCGTCTTCGTCTCGCCTTTGGCGTCGCCTGCCGCCGGCGCGCTGGGGGGGTGGGCAGGCTCGCGCAGCGTTTGCATCTTGACGTTGCCGGGCGGAGGCTTGTCCGAATAGTGCACCTTCCCGTTCGAATCCACCCATTTGTACAACTGGGCAGACGCGGGCAGGGCCACGCACAGCGCCAGCGCTATCGCCACCGAAATTCGTTTCATGCGGGCATGCCCTCCGTCTCCGTCATTTGTCCGGCCGGTCCGAAAATAGCGGCTTTCCGCCCCTGCGTCAAATGCGTTTAGGGGCGCGCTGCTCCGATTACAGTTGCGGCATATTTGCCGGCCGCTGACAGGCGCGTATAATGCGGCTTTGTGGCCAGGAGTTTTGCTATGCGCGTCATTCAGAAAGCGCTGACCTTCGATGATGTCCTGCTCGTTCCCGCCCATTCGACCGTTCTTCCGCGCGATGTTTCCCTCAAGACCCGCCTGACGCGCAAGATCAAACTGAGTATCCCGCTGGTGTCCGCGGCAATGGACACGGTGACCGAATCCCGGCTGGCAATCGCCATTGCGCAGGAAGGCGGCATCGGCATCGTGCACAAGAACCTTACCCCCAAGGCGCAGGCGGCCGAAGTGCTCAAGGTCAAGCGCTTCGAGTCGGGCGTCCTGCGCGACCCGAAGACCGTGGCGCCCGAGATCACGGTGCGCGAACTGCTCGAACTGACCCAGCAGTACCGGGTGTCCGGCTTCCCCGTCGTCGACAAAGGCAAGGTGGTCGGCATGGTCACCAACCGCGACTACCGTTTCGAGACCAACCTGGACGCGCCGGTGAGCACCATCATGACGCCGCGCGAGCGCCTGATCTATGTGAAGGAGGGCGCCAGCGCGGAAGAGGCGCGGGCCTTGCTGCACAAGCACCGTCTGGAGCGCGTGCTGGTGGTCAACGACAAGTTTGAGCTGCGTGGCCTGGTGACGGTGAAAGACATCCTCAAGGCGACGGAGCATCCGCTCGCGAGCAAGGACGAGCAGGGCAAGCTGCGCGTCGGTGCGGCCGTGGGCGTGGGCGAGGGCACGGAGGAGCGCATCGAGCATCTGGTCGAAGCCGGTGCCGATGTGATCGTGGTGGATACCGCGCACGGCCACGCACAGGGCGTACTCGACCGGGTGCGCTGGGTGAAGAAGAACTACCCCAACGTGGAAGTCATCGGCGGCAACATCGCCACGACTTCCGGCGCCAAAGCTCTGGTCGATCACGGCGCTGACGGCGTCAAGGTGGGTATCGGCCCGGGGTCCATTTGCACCACGCGGGTCATCGCCGGCGTCGGCGTGCCGCAAATCTCGGCCGTGCAGAACGTGTACGCGGCGCTGAAAGACACCGATGTGCCCTTCATCTCCGATGGCGGCGTGCGCTATTCCGGCGACCTTGCCAAGGCGATCGCCGCCGGCGCCGATGCGGTCATGATGGGTAGCGTATTCGCCGGCACCGAGGAAGCGCCGGGTGAGACGATTCTTTATCAGGGCCGCTCCTACAAGCTGTATCGCGGCATGGGGTCGTTGAGCGCCATGCAAGACGGCGCTGCCGACCGCTATTTTCAGGACCCGCTCAACAATGCCGACAAGCTCGTTGCCGAAGGCATCGAAGGTCGTGTGCCCTACAAGGGCAGCGTGGTCAGCATCATTTTCCAAATGGTCGGAGGGCTGCGCGCCAGCATGGGTTACTGCGGCTGCGCCACCATCGAGGACATGCGCACCAAGACGGACTTCGTCGAGATCAGCTCGGCGGGCATGCGCGAATCGCATGTGCACGACGTGCAGATCGTCAAAGAGGCCCCCAATTACCAGGTCGAATGACCTGGCCGGCTTTGCGACCAGACTCTAGGATTGAAGGCCGATCGCGCCAGGACCCGCGCGAGCGGTCTTTCCAATTTTGAAAGCCAGACAATGCATCAGAAAATCCTGATCCTCGACTTCGGCGCGCAATATACGCAATTGATTGCAAGGCGCGTGCGCGAAGCGCGGGTCTATTGCGAAATCCATCCCTACGACGTCAGCGATGCGTTCGTGCGCGACTTCGGCGCCAAGGGCGTGATCCTGTCCGGCAG
>JACZJU010000286.1 GCA_014860395.1 Burkholderiales bacterium
GAATTGCCGATACCGCCACGACAAAATGTTTAATCATGACTATGCCTTGGAAACAATTCGATTGACGATCGGGGTTGGTGCTGAAGATCCGCCCCGGCTTCACGGCGCGAACGTCTTGGCGAACTCCGCGAAAATTCGCTCGTCCGTTTTCTGTCTTTCGGCTTTGCCGCTTCCCTTGCTCGACGGTTCGATTGGCTGAGTTTCCTTCTCGACCGATTTCACAATCTCGCTGTATTTGTCTATTTCCTCTTTGTACCAGTTGATCGAATCCGCGCCGATCTTCAGCGAGTGCAATTCCTGGGCGAGATTCGACGGCTCTATGCAACACATCCAGCTCAGCTCGAACGGAGTGAGCGCGATCAGTTCGGGGTGCTCGATATGCTCCGTATTTATCAAAGTGACTTTTCCGCTTATCGGGGACGGGAGATTAATGGAGTGGGAATTGTGCTTAATTGCCAGAAGGGGTTCGCCTTTTTTGACTTCCTTGTTCAATTTTGGCAATTCAACAGCATCGATTTTGCCGATTATCTTTCTGACAAAATCATCGATTCCTATGCGGGCGGTACCGTTCATTTCCACATTTACCCAAGTGTGGTTTCGGGATATGAAAATTCCCGCGGGTACATTGAACTCGCGCTGCGAGCCGGATTCTTTGGTGGACGGGGTAATCAAGCGTACCGTCGGCTTCATTTGCCGCTCGATTCGATCTCTGCGCTTAATGAGGGATTTGTTGAAGAAACTGATTAACTCATCTTCGGTAAACGGTTTTTGGACATAATCCATTGCGCCGTACTTCATCGTTTCAACGGCGGTATCAATGGACGCATAGCCGGTTATAACGATCACATCTATGTCGGGACGCAAGTGTTTTACCGCCTTGGTCACTTCCAGTCCGTCCATTTCCGGCATCTTCAGGTCGGTAAAAACGAAGTCGTAATCGTTCTTTAAAATCAGCCCCAGTGCTTCCCGCCCCTTTTCCACGGTATCGATGCTATAGCCTGCGACAACGAGAATTTTTCTGAAGCTGTCCAAAATAATCGATTCATCGTCGACGGCCAGAATTCTCGCTTTCGGGTCTTTTACCTCGACTCGTTTCAGCGTTTTTGCTTCTTCGGAGAAGTCCAGCTTCAATCCAATATCGAGGGCTTCCTCCCGCTCTTTTTTGAGTTTTATTTCTTGTCTTTTTTGGAAATATACGCGTAGCGAAAAATCGACCAGTATAAAAACAATGATCGTAACTACTACTATTAAGAGAACCATTTCATGCCTCCGTAAACACTTTGCCGCCAATGAGTTATGGGATTAAGGGATTTCCGATTCAGTCCAGCGAAATGAGCCGGTGAGCATTAAGCGGTTCATTGGTTGGAGAAGCAGTGCCTGCACGCGCAGCGCGGCTGCGCAGAATCGCACCTTGATTACCTTTTTTTCTCCGGGAACTTTGCATTTATATTCTCCCAGGGGGATGGGAGAGAATAAGAAAATGAAATAGGGTGATTAAATCTTGCGCCCGGCCTTGCACGCCCATTTGATAAATATCAAAAACGATACGGATGCGTCGGATCGCAATTTTGGATGGACTGCATCGCACAAACGGAAGGCGGTTCGCCGATTTGTGTGGAAATGACGCTAGTCCGCTGCCCGGTGGCAGCAACTTGGCTTTGCAGTGGCGCCGATATTAGGCATCCGCTTCCTGACGACGCCCTAGCCCCTCAAGGAAATTGCTTCCGCCGGCAGGGAACCCGGCGCAGAGTCCGCCACTGGCCGCCAAATCCCGACGCGCTACCGTAGGGAGCACAATAATGTGGCCGGCCCCGCGCATGATCGCGCGGCCGACTCGCGCAACAGGATCGGATTTGCTTTAGTCGATATCTGTTTCGTTTGGCTTCTGTTCTACCTAGCCACGGAATCGATCCAGCTCTGCCATGCGGAACCGAAACCCACGAAACGTCCTCGCGCCGGCTTTCGCCGGCCGCGGTACTGGGCTACGGTTCGTTCGCGGCAACCGAAAGCCGTACCAAGAGAGCGCCTACGACGGGGGCACGCCGGCGCAAATCCTGCAGGCACTACTCAGCTGCGTCCGGATCTTGCTCAGTTCCGCGAATGCGGATGTCGTACTTTTTCATCAGCGCCTGAAAGTTCGCGCGCTGCATGCCGGTTTCCTCGGCGCTCCTCGTCACGTTCCAGGCGTTGCGCTTTAACGCCTCGAGGACGAACAGTTTTTCGATATTTTCGACCGACTTCTCCCGCGCGACTTTCTTGATGCGCTTGAGCTCGTCGCTGGTTCTGGGCACGTCCAGATCGAGCCGCGGCAGCATGTCGACAATGTTGGTCAGGTGAGCCTGGCGCACGACCTTGTCGGTCGAAAGAATCACGGCGCGGTGTATCGTATTTTCAAGTTCACGCACGTTGCCGGGCCAGTCGTAGTGCACCAGCGCGCTCATCGCCCCTTCGGAGAACTCCACCACTTTCTTCCCCAGTTCCTCGTTGAAGACCTTGAGGAAATGGAAAGCCAGAGGCGGGATGTCATCGCGGCGTTCCCTCAGCGGAGGAATCGGGATCGGAAAGATATTGATGCGGTAGAAAAGGTCCTCGCGGAATGTCCCCTCGGCCACCATCGCCTTCAGGTCCTTATTGGTGGCGGTGACCAGCCTGAAGTTGGCGCTCTGGGTCCGGGTATCGCCCACCGCCTTGAATTCGCGCTCCTGGATCACACGCAACAGCTTGGCCTGGGTGGTAAGCGAGATGTTTCCGATTTCGTCCAGGAACAAGGTGCCGCTGTCGGCGACTTCGAACATGCCTTTCTTATTGGTCACCGCTCCGGTGAAGGAGCCTTTGACGTGGCCAAACATCTCGCTCTCAAGGAGATTTTCGCTGAGTGAGTTGCAATCGACCGCGACGAAGGGTTTGTCCTTGCGCAGACTGTTGTAATGAATGGCGCGCGCGATCAACTCCTTGCCGGTCCCGCTCTCCCCGGTAAGCATCACAGTGCTGTTGGTCGGCGCGCATTGTGCGATCAGGCGATACACGTTCTGCATCTGCGGGCTGGAGCCGATGATGTTTTCGAAGCGATACTTGGAACTGACCTCGCTCCTGAGCTCCAGGTTCTCCTGCAGCAGTTGCCGCCTCTCCAGCGCGCGTTTCACCACGAGCTTGAGTTCGTCCGGATCGAAGGGCTTGGGCAGGTAGTCGAAGGCGCCAAGCTTCATCGAACGCACCGCGGTCTCGATCTGGGACAGTCCCGTGACCATGATGACATCGACGTCCGGATGCGTCTCCTTTACTCGGCGCAATACCTCCAGGCCGTCCATTCCGGGCATCATGATATCGAGAATGAGCACGTCAATATGACCCTCGTCGACCTTGCGTAGCGCCTCCATGCCATCCTGGACAGCCTGCACTTCATAATCGCCGTCATCGCCCAGAATGCGCAGGCAACTCCTTATGACGATCTCTTCGTCATCGACCACCAGTATCCTGGCTTTCATTGACTGCTCCTGCTGCTTTGCGCTTCGCCCGCGGGCGGTTCCACGGGGAGATAGATTCTGAAGGTAGACCCCTTGCCGACCACGCTCTCCACCTCGATGGCCCCGCCGTGGGCTCTGACAATGCCGTGGCTGACCGACAGTCCCAGCCCCGTGCCCTTGCCCACCTCTTTCGAAGTGAAAAACGGATCGAAAATCCGTTTGAGGTTATTCTCCGGAATGCCGCAGCCGGTATCGATGATCGAAATTTCCACCATGGGCACTGCCCCCACACCGGGTTCGACGCTCTTCGGTTGCGCCAAGCGGTGCGTGCGAACGGTGATGCTCCCTTCGTGTTCGATTGCATGCTGGGCGTTGACCAGCATATTCATGATCACTTGCTTGATCAAGTCGGCATCCACCCAGACCTGGGGCAGCTCCGGGTCCAGATCCATCGCAATTTCGATGTCGCGGAAGGACGCAGGCCGTTCGATTATGCGCGCCGTGTCTTCGATGACTTGGTTTAGGTCGGCGAATTTCTTTTCCGGCGTCTTCTCGCGCGCGAAATCGAGCAGCCTGCGAATAATGGCGGCGCAGCGCTTCGTCTCGCGAATCACCAGATCGAGATCTTCCGCGTCCGGACTTCCCTCCGGCATCTTTTTTCGCAACAGAGTGGTAAAGGTGAGCACGCCGGTAAGCGGGTTGTTCAGCTCGTGCGCGATTCCCGCGGCAAGCAGCCCGACCGATGCCAGCTTTTCGGTGCGCGCAGTCTCTGCCTCCGCAATACGCAGTTCCTGGGTACGTTTCTCCACCTTCTGCTCCAGCGTGTGGCCCCATTCCCGCAGCTCCGCCTGGGAATTTCGCAGCGCCGCAGTCATGGCGTTGAACGAGGCCGCCAACTGGCCGAACTCGTCCGGACTGCGCACCGGGATTGCCTGATCCAGATCTCCGGAAGCCAGCCGCTTGGCCCCTGCTTCCAGGTCACGCAGGGGCACATAGACCAGGCGATGCACGAAGAAACCCACGCTGAGCGCGGCAATAAGAATGAATCCCAGGGAAAGGGAAGCCATCGAGATCGCGCTGGTTCGCATTTTCCGGTCGATGTCGTCTAGAGAGTAGACGATGTCGAGGACGCCGAGAACCGGCTGGGCTTTGCTGTGCACATGGCAGTTCGCCGTATAGCACGAGGGTTCGTTGCGAATCACGTCCATGCTGCCGAGCATGCGCCGGTTCCCCGACGTGGTGAATATCCGCGAGCGCTGGCTCTGTGGAACCTGCACCAGGGGCGCGTCGCCACGGTGGCAGAGCACGCAAGCCTCGGCCTTGCGGTCCACTTTCAGCCCGAGTTCGGGCAGGAAGGTGGAGTGAATAATGGTGCCGTCCTTGTTTAGTATCCTGACCTTTTCAATACCGCCCTGATTGCCCACATCGCGGATAATGCTGTCCACATAAGTGGGCTGATTCGTAAGCATGGCGAAGCGGGTGCTGTTCTTGATTACATCGGATATCTGCGCAACGTGGTCCACGGCTTCACGCATCAGCTCGTCGCGCTGATGCCGCACTACGAGCACGACGAATACCAGCATCGCCAGCGTCAGCGCAATCGCCAGGTAAAAGACTACCTTGAATTTTAGAGTTTTCGCGCGCATGCAGACGCCTACCCTTGCCTACGATCCAGAAGGGGTCGGCATACATTGTCGCGTCGGAAGAAAACCATGACCAGGGTGCTTAAGGTGTCCAGATAGCCCGAGTATCCCAGAAATCATGAGGTTAGCAGTTCCGCAATGCTGCAAGTTTGACCGGCATCAAACTCGGGGGCAGGAAACGACCCTCCCGCCGGTCCGGATGAACTACGGCAGCGACCTGGCCGCCGGCGCAGCGGTTTCGGCGAAAATCCGGCAGCGTCGGCATGCCACGGGTGAGCCCGGTTCCCCCTCTGGGCTGGCGTCAACCTGGCGGCGCGGATAAACTCGACCCCGCCCATCTTGCCCAGGCAGAGCGGCCGCTGGTGCAACCCGGAAACACGCCGGTTGCACGCTGCGGACACAACATACCGGCTATACAAAGAGATAAAGCGCACATGCGGATCGCAAGCTGGAACGTCAACTCGCTCAAGGTGCGCCTGCCTCAGGTTTTGGACTGGCTGGCCAGGCACCAGCCGGACGCGTTGTGCCTGCAGGAACTCAAGCTCGAGGACGCCAATTTTCCAAAGGCCGAAATCGAGGCTGCGGGCTACTTCGCAGCCTATTACGGCCAGAAGACTTATAACGGTGTGGCGATTCTCAGCCGCAAGCCAGCGAAAGATGTCGCGTGCGGCATAGCAGGATTCGAGGACCCGCAACGCCGAGTGATCAGCGCCGACGTCGATGGCGTGCGCCTGGTCTGCGCTTATGTGCCCAACGGCCAGAGCCTCGATTCGGACAAGTACCGCTACAAACTCGGCTGGCTGAAGGCGTTCTCCGCCTGGCTCGAACGCGAATTGGCTCAGCATACGCGGCTTGCGGTGCTGGGCGATTACAACATCGCGCCTGAGGACCGCGACGTGCACGATCCGAAGGCCTGGGAAGGCAAGGTCTTGGTGAGCCCGTTGGAACGTGATGCATTCGGCCGCCTGAAGGCGCTCGGCTTAACTGACAGTTTCCGTATGTTCGAGCAGCCGGAAAAATCGTACACGTGGTGGGATTACCGCACGAACGGCTTCAAGCGAAATCTTGGCCTGCGCATCGATCACATCCTGCTCAGCACGAGCCTCGCGGCAACCTGCACCGGTTGCACGATCGACCTCGAACCGCGCCGGCACGAACGGCCCTCGGATCATGCTCCGGTGGTTGCGGAGCTCGCAACCTAAAAGAAAACGCCGGGCAAGCCCGGCGTTTTACTATGCCGCTTATGACTGCCCTCAGTCGATCAGGTCGTATGCCGGCAGGGTGAGGAATTCGACGTAATTGTCGTCCGTGGTGATTTTTTCGAACAGCTCGGCAGCCTGTTCGTATTTGCCCGCGTTCCAGCCCTCTTCGCCCAGTTCAGCCTTCACCTTGGGCAATTCCTCTGCAAGCAGGGTGCGGAACAGTTCCTTGGTCACCTTGCGACCGTCGTCGAGCACGCCCTTGGGCGAGCGGATCCACTGCCAGATCTGCGAACGCGAAATCTCCGCTGTGGCCGCATCCTCCATCAGGTTGTATACCGGCACGCAACCGTTGCCGGCGAGCCAGGCGCCCAGGTACTGGATGCCCACCGAAATGTTGTAGCGCAATCCGCCTTCTGTGATCGGCGTTTCCGGCTCGAAGTCGAGCAGCTCCTTCGCTGTGATGTTTACCTCCGGACGCTGCCGGTCGTACTGGTTGGCTCCGGGCATGTACTGATCGAACACCGCCTTGGCGATAGGCACCAGGCCCGGATGCGCGACCCAAGTGCCGTCGCAGCCGTCAGTCACCTCGCGCAGCTTGTCCTCGCGCACTTTCGCCATCGCTGCCTCGTTCGCCGCCGGGTCGTTCTTGATCGGTATTTGCGCCGCCATGCCGCCCATCGCGGGCGCGTGCCGCCGGTGGCAGGTCTTCACCAGGAGCAGCGCATAGGCACGCATGAAGCGCGCTGTCATCCTGACGTGCACCCGATCGGCGAGGCAGAAATCCTTGTGCGAACGGAATTTCTTGATGCAGGAAAACATGTAGTCCCAGCGGCCGATATTCAAGCCGGCAGAGTGATCGCGCAGCTCCCACAGGATTTCGTCCATTTCAAACGAAGCAAGGATAGTCTCGATCAGAACGGTGGCACGGATCGAGCCCTGCGGCACGTCGAGTTCGTACTGCGCCATCACAAAGATATCGTTCCACAGCCGCGCCTCAAGATACGATTCCAGCTTGGGCAGGTAATAATACGGGCCGGTCCCGCGCTTAAGCAGCTCTTTCGCGTTATGGAAAAAGTAAAGCCCGAAATCGAATATGCTGCCCGAAACCGGCTTGCCGTCGATGAGCATGTGCTTTTCGTTCAGATGCCAGCCGCGCGGACGTGCCATCAACACTGCGGTCTTGTCGTTCAGCTTGTATTTTTTGCCCCCTTGATCGAGGGTGATGGCGCGGCGCACCGCGTCGACGAGGTTGATCTGGCCATCGATCATATTGTGCCAAGTCGGCGTGTCGGCATCCTCGAAGTCCGCCATGAACACGGAAGCACCGCAGTTGAGCGCGTTGATCACCATCTTGCGCTCGGTAGGGCCGGTGATTTCGACCCGGCGATCGAGCATGTCGGCGGGTTGGGGCGCGACTGTCCATTCTGAGCTGCGGATGCTCGCGGTCTGCGGCAGGAAGTCCGGCATCTTGCCGGCGTCGAATTCCTTCTGCCGCGCGGCACGCGCTGCCAGAATTTCCTGGCGGCGGGATTCGAACTTGCGGCATAGTTTAGCCACAAAGGCGACGGCGTCCGGACTCAGGATCTTTGCGAATTCTGGGGAGATAGGGCCGTGGATTTCCACGCCGCCGGGAAATTTCTCGCTCATTGGTGGAGCTCCAGGTTACGGTTTACGGAAAAAAGGCGACCATTTTATGGTCATGCGACGCGTTCCGCAATACGAATATGTTCCCGGATTGCGGAACGCCGGACCACTTGACGAACCGGGTTGCAGCGACGCTCGGGTACGGCTGCGTCAGGCGATCTCGTCCGAGCCGGTCTTGGCTTCCAGTCCCAGTTCGGCGATCTTGCGCGTGATCGTGTTGCGCCCCATGCCAAGGAGGTTCGCTGCATCGATGCGTCGTCCCCCGGTGCGGGCAAGCGCCTTGCCTATAAGGGCCTTTTCAAAGGCCTGCGCAAACTTGTCCAAGATTGCGGTCTCACCGCGCGCGAAGGCGCGTTCGACCTCGCGCTCCAACGCGCCCACCCAGTCCGATTCTGGCGCCTTGCCGCCTCCGAGCTTCAGTTCCGCAGGCAGGTCGGCGATCTCGATGGTCTGCGTCGGCGCCATCACTGTCAACCAGTGGCACAGGTTTTCCAGTTGACGCACGTTGCCCGGAAAATCCTGCGCGGCCAAATAATCCATCGCTTCCGCCGACAGGCGTTTCCCCTCTACGCCCAGTTCGTTCGCGTTTTTCGCGAGGAAGTGCCTTGCCAGCAAGGCAATATCCTCGCGTCGCTCACGCAGACTCGGCAAGCGCAGCCGAATCACGTTAAGGCGGTGGAACAGGTCTTCGCGGAACAAACCCTGGCGCACGCGCGCCTCCAGGTCCTGGTGCGTGGCCGCGATCACCCTCACATTGGCCTTGATCGGCTGGTGACCGCCGACGCGGTAGAACTGGCCATCCGAGAGTACGCGCAGGAGGCGCGTCTGCAGTTCCGCTGGCATGTCGCCGATTTCATCCAGGAAGAGTGTGCCACCTTCCGCCTGCTCGAAGCGGCCGCGGCGCATCGCCTGTGCGCCGGTGAACGCACCGCGTTCGTGGCCGAACAATTCGGATTCGAGCAGGTCCTTCGGCATTGCCGCCGTGTTGATGGCGACGAAGGGCTTCGCCGCACGGCTTGAGTGGCGATGCAGCGCCAGCGCCACGAGTTCCTTGCCTGTGCCCGACTCGCCGGTAATCAGCACGGTGGCGTTGGATTGCGACAGCCTGCCGATGGCGCGAAATACCTCCTGCATCGACGGCGCTTTGCCGAGGATTTCGGGTGTGGTCTCCCGCGCCTGCTCGCCGTCGGTCTCGCGCATGCTCTCGCCTATGGCGCGGCGAATCAGTTCCACCGCCTGATCCACGTCGAAGGGCTTGGGCAGGTACTCGAATGCGCCGCCCTGGAATGCCGCCACCGCCGACTCGAGGTCGGAGTAAGCGGTCATAATGATTATTGGCAGGCCGGGATGGCTCTGCTTGACGGTTTGCAGCAATTCCAGACCGGAGGGGCCGGGCATGCGGATATCGGACACCAGCACCTGCGGCGCGCCCTGATTCAGTGCATCCAGCGCCTCCTGCGCTCCGGCGAAAGTCTTGTAGGGTATGTTCTCGCGCGCCAGTGCTTTTTCAAACACCCAGCGTATCGAGCGATCGTCGTCTATGATCCAAACTGGTTTCATGTGTTGATGGTGGCCATTGAATACTAGGTAGTGGGGAAGCTGCGCGTTCAGCGACGACTCATTGCCCGTCTACTCCAGTGGTAGCATGATCGTAAAGCAGGTACGTCCCGGTTTGCTATCGCATGCGATCGTGCCTTGGTGATGCTGCACGAAAGTCTGCGACAGCGTCAGCCCCAGTCCGCTACCGCCGTCTCGGCCCGACACCAGCGGATAAAAGATCCGCTCGCGCAATTCCTCCGAAATTCCCGGGCCGTTGTCCACTACTTGCAATTCTAATGCCAGCTTGTAGCGTTGCTTGGCCAAGGTCACCTGGCGCGCGGCGCGCGTGCGGAATTGGATTTCACCCTTTCCATTCAGCGCCTGCGCCGCGTTGCGCGCTACATTGAGCACGGCCTGTATCAGTTGCTCCTTGTCGCCATGCAGATCAGGCAGGCTGGCATCGTAGTCGCGCTCGATGCAGATGCCGTCCGGGAATTCGGCCAACACCAGACTCCTGACACGCTCCAGTACTTCGTGGATATTCAGCGGCGCAAACTTCGGCGGTCGATGCGGCGTAAGCAGCCGGTCCAGCAGTACCTGCAGGCGGTCGGCTTCCTTGATTATGACTTGGGTATATTCGCGCAACTCGGGCCGTTCCAACTCGCGCTCAAGCAGTTGCGCCGAGCCGCGCAAGCCCCCCAGGGGATTTCTGATCTCGTGCGCGAGGTTGCGGATAAGCTCGCGGTTTGCCTGCTGCTGATCCATCTGCCGCTGCTCGCGCGCGAGTTTGATCTGCTGGTCTATGGGGCGAAACTCGATCAAAAACCGCACGGCACTGGTCTCCGTCGGCGTGATCAGGCAATTCAGATGCAAGCCCGCTTGCGCCGGGCGCGTAAGCATCATGTCGCGGCCGGTATAGCTCCAGTTTTCTCCCATGGCGCTGTTAAGGCTGGCGATGAGCTCGTCCGCATCGGTGAACAGCAGCGCCAGGAACTGGCCGGCCACGCTCTTCAGGCTGAATGCGAACAAGTCCTCGGCGGCAGGGTTAGCGTGGACGACTCGCAATTCATCATCCACCAGGATGACCGGGGTAGCGAGCAGATCAAGGCCGGAAAATGGGCTGGCAGCCATATATAGGTGTCAGTGCGGAATCGTGAATGCAAAAAGCAGGGGATGCAGCGCGTCCGCTGCGCCGGCGAAGAGCGCGCTTACTTGACGTTGTCGAGTTCTCTCTTTAGCGCTGCAACATTCTTTTCGTGCCGCTCCACTTCGTCCTTGTATGGCTGCAACCGGTCGAGAACCCGCTGGTAATTCTTCTCGTTGCCGGTGCGGATCGATTCCTGCTGGGCCAGCTCCTCCCTGGCCTGCGCCAGCGCCTTCTGCTCGCCGCCGAGTTCTTCCTCCAGAATTCTCCGGCGGGCGTCATCGCGATTTCTTTGGGTGGCCGAGTCGACCTTGGGAAAACCCGCCGGAGAAGAAGCCTCTCTGTTTCCGCGCGCGGGCGGGACCGCCGGGACTACCGAAATCTCCCGCATCACGACGGTGCAATTCTTACCCCTGGTTTCTTCCTTGATGTTGGTGTAAGTAGCGCGGCCGTTCGCGTCCATGCATTTGAACGTATCCGCCCAAGCCGGCAACGCAAGCGCCAAAGGCGCCGCCAATACTAGCCGCCGGATCACGCCAAGAGTCCGATTCAGAATTTGCGAAACAGCCTCCGATCTATGAATACATGAGGGATCGTATCCGCCCATTATGTGATCAACACTGCGCGCCATGATGCCGGGACCATTGAGATAGAAGTTTAAGTCTATGCCAATATCAGACTGATTTCAAATCGCTTTTAGCCAAGCGACCGCTCCGGTCGAGACTGGGCCGCAGCGCAGCCTGATCGAGAAATAAAAAAGGCGGGTGGGTACCCGCCTTTTTCTCCTCGGACCGCGACCTCAGCTGCTGTAGTACATGTCAAATTCGAGCGGGTGGGTGGTCATGCGGAACCGGGTGACCTCGTCCATCTTGAGTCCGATATAGGCCTCGATCAGGTCGTCGGAAAACACGCCGCCGCGCGTCAGGAACTCGTGGTCCTTCGCCAGATGCTCCAGCGCCATTTCCAGCGAGGAACAGACATTCGGCACTTTCTTCGCCTGCGAGGCCGGCAGGTCGTACAGGTTCTTGTCGATCGGGTCACCTGGGTGGATCTTGTTCTGCACGCCGTCCAGCCCGGCCATCAACATCGCCGAGAAGGCGAGATAGGGGTTGGCCATCGGATCGGGAAAACGCACTTCGACGCGGCGCCCCTTGGGGTTGGTTACGTGCGGAATGCGGCAAGCAGCCGAGCGGTTGCGCGACGAATACGCGAGATTGATCGGCGCCTCGAAACCCGGCACCAGTCGCTTGTACGAATTAGTCCCCGGGTTGGTGATGGCGTTCAGCGCCTTGGCGTGCTTGATGATGCCGCCGATGTAGTACAGGGCAAAATCGGACAGGCCGGCGTACTTGTTGCCGGCAAACATGTTTTCCCCGCCCTTCCACACCGACTGATGCACGTGCATGCCGGAACCGTTGTCGCCAACCACGGGCTTGGGCATGAAGGTGGCGGTCTTGCCGTACGAATGGGCCACGTTCCAAATCGTGTACTTCATAATCTGCAGCCAGTCCGCGCGCTTGACCAGTTTTTCGAACTTGGTTCCGATTTCGCATTGACCGGGCGCGGCCACTTCGTGGTGATGAACTTCGACCTCCACCCCCTGCGCCTCCATCGCCAGGCACATGGCGTTGCGAATGTCCTGCAGCGAATCCACCGGCGGCACCGGAAAGTATCCGCCCTTCACCGGCGGGCGGTGGCCCATGTTGCCGCCCTCGTATTCCTTGCCGGTGGACCAGGGCGCCTCTTCGGAATCGATTTTCACGAAGCTGCCGGACATGTCCACCTTCCAAGTCACCGAATCGAACACGAAAAACTCGGGCTCGGGGCCGAAGTAGGCAGTGTCGCCCAGACCGGTGGACTTGAGATAGGCCTCAGCGCGCTTGGCCAGCGAGCGCGGGTCGCGATCATAACCCTTGCCGTCGGAGGGCTCCACCACGTCGCAGGTGATGTTGAGCACGGTTTCGTCGCTGAACGGGTCCAGGCGCGCGGTATCGGCTTCAGGCACTAGCAGCATGTCGGAGGCTTCAATGCCCTTCCAGCCGGCGATCGACGAGCCGTCGAAAGCATGACCGTCTTCGAACTTCTCCATGGTGAACTGTTTTGCGGGAACGGACACATGCTGTTCCTTGCCACGGGTGTCGGTGAAGCGCAGATCGACGAACTTGACCTCCTTGTCCTTGATCTGTTTCAGTACGTCGGCCGGGGACATAGCCATTTATATCTCCTCAAGAAGCGGTTAATGACAATAGATTTCGGGAAACGGAGGGTAATAGAGCAGAAAACATGCCATCCGGCGAAATGCGAGCAGAGCATTGTGCCACAAGCGAAGTCGGCTTGTGAATACAGGCCGGAACGCCCTTATTTAGTGCAAGCGAAGACTTCTTGCACCCGTGTTGTGCATAGGCTTATGGTTTGAGAATGATACCCGTTCTTCTGGTTCCCGAGCTTATACTTTGCCTCCCACAAATCCGTCTTGCCCGCAAACCATCATGGACGCTACACAAGAAATCCTGGCCAAAGCTCGCGAGCGTGCGCTGGAACTGAAGCTGCCCTATGCTGGCGCGCTGCTGCCGGTCGAAGCGCATACCCTGATGCAGCGCCTGCCCGAAGCCAGGCTGGTGGACGTGCGCAGCCGCGCCGAGCTCGAATGGGTAGGTCTGGTTCCGGGCAGCGTAGCAATCGAATGGAATAGTTGGCCTGGCAGCAACCGCAATCTTGATTTCATTGCCCAGTTCGAAGCTTCGATCGACAAGAACGCGACCGTCATGCTCATTTGCCGCAGCGGCGTACGCTCCCACCACGCCGCGATCGCCCTGACCCGGATCGGCTACGCCCATGCCTACAACGTGCTGCAGGGTTTCGAGGGCGACAAAGATCCGAACGGCCAGCGCAATAAGTTGGGCGGATGGCGCGCGGCCGGTCTGCCCTGGAAGCAGAGTTGATCGATGATAATCTTGCTCTAGTAGAGCGTTGAAGCAGTGGGGCACGCACCCTTTTTATCCCCCAATTCGGCAGCCGTTCAAGTTCCACGAGCGCCTTCCTGTAAAATCGCGGCACTTGTCTTTCGTCCGGATTTCCCGTGTCCAACTCTACATTCGGTACCCGCGGCATGGCGGTGGCACCACACGCGCTTGCCGCGCAGGCGGCGCTGGCAGTGTTGCGCGAAGGCGGCAACGCAATCGAAGCCATGATCGCCGCCGCTGCAAGCATCGCCGTGGTCTACCCGCACATGAATTCCATCGGCGGCGACGCCTTCTGGCTGATCCACGTGCCTGGACAGCCGCCACGCGCCATCGACGCCTGCGGCGCAGCCGCGGCAGCGGCTTCGCTAGGCTGGTATGCCGAACGCGGCATCACCGAGACCATTCCGTTTCGCGGCGGCGTCGCCGCCAACACCGTCGCCGGCACCATTTCCGGTTGGAATGCAGCCTACGAATTCAGCAGGAAAGAGCTTGGCGGAAAGCTACCGCTATCCCGTCTTTTCGCCGATGCCATTCACTATGCCGAAAACGGCATGTCCGTCACCCGCAGCCAGCATGCCACCACGGCGGCAAAGCTGGCCGGACTCAGGGGAGTGCAAGGTTTCGACGAAACTTACCTGGTGCAGGGTGCGCCGCCGGAAACCGGAAGTATCTTCGTGCAACAGCGCCTGGGCGCGACCCTAAGACACCTTGCGCAAGCAGGGCTAGACGATTTTTACCGTGGCGAACTGACCGAGTCGCTCGTGCGCGATCTGGCGGCGACGGGCAGTCCGCTCGCGCTAAGCGATCTGCACCGGCAACAGGCGCAATGGTGCAAGCCGCTTGCGCTCAAACATTCTCTGGGCACGCTGTACAACATGACGCCGCCGACACAGGGGCTGATATCGCTGTTGATCCTCGGCTTACTCGATGTCCTCGAAATCGGCAAAGTCGATCGTGCGAGCGCCGACTACGTGCACCTGTGCGTGGAAGCCACCAAGCAGGCTTTCGCCATCCGCGACCGCAGCATCACCGATCCGGCCTACATGAAGGTCGATGCGCAAAGTTTCCTCGAGCCCGCGGCCGTGCGCGCGTTGGCCGCCAATATCGACCGCACCAAAGCCGCGCCCTGGGGCGCAGGCAAAGGTCCAGCCGACACCGTGTGGATGGGCGTGATCGACGGCGCGGGACGCGCCGTGACTTTCATCCAGAGCACTTATCACGAGTACGGCAGCGGCGTGGTGCTGAGGGACAGCGGTATCGTTTGGCAGAACCGCGGCTGCAGCTTCTCGCTCGACGAACATGCGCTGAACGCTTTGCGGCCGCTGCGCAAACCCTTCCACACGCTCAACCCCGCGCTGGCGCTGTTCGACGACGGCCGCAGCATGGTCTACGGCAACATGGGCGGCGACGGCCAGCCGCAGAGCCAGAGCGCGGTGTTCACGCGCTATGCATGTTTCGGCATGAATCCACAAGAGGCCGTGGACGCGCCGCGCTGGCTGCTTGGACGCACCTGGGGACAGAGCAGTGACACGCTCAAACTGGAGTCGCGTTTTCCCGCCGAAGTCGTCGACCTGCTGCGGCGCTATGGCCATGAGGTCGAGCTGCTACAGGCCTGGGACGAAACCATGGGGCATGCCGGCGCCATCGTGCGCCATGCCAACGGCGTGCTAGAAGGCGGCGCCGACCCGCGCTCGGATGGCGCGGTCGCCGCCTTCTGAAATCGCAACCGTAACTTGCGCGCCTTCCCCGGCAGACTCGTGCCGGAATGAACGCCTAGTGCACGGACCAGTCCACGATTCCAGAGTAGGCGGTGCCCAGCACCACCAGCCCGAACACGATGCGGTACCAGGCGAATGGCGTGAAATCGTGGTTGGAGATATAGCGCAGCAGCCAGCGCACGCACAGGAACGCCGACGCAAACGCGGCGATGAACCCGACCGCCCACATTCCCCAGTCGTCCAACGATAGCAGCGCGCGCTCCTTGTACATCTGATAGGCGGAAGCCGCAAACAGCGTCGGGATCGCGAGGAAGAACGAAAATTCGGTCGCCGCCTTGCGCGACAGGCCGAACAGCAAGCCGCCGATGATCGTGGCGCCCGAGCGCGATGTCCCGGGGATCAGCGCGAATGCCTGAGCGAACCCCAGTTTGAGCGCATCGGTCCAGCGCAGGTCCTCGACTTCGCGGATGCGCACGGTGTGCTCACGCCGTTCCGCCCAGAGAATGATGAAACCACCGACGATGAAGGCCAGCGCCACCGGCACCGGCTGGAACAGCTGCGCCTTGATCGCCTTTCCGAACGCCAGACCCAGCACCGCGGCCGGAATGAATGCGATCACGAGGTTGAGCGCGAAGCGCTGTGCCTCGCGCTCCGAGCCCAGGCCGGAGATCACCGAGGCGATTTTGGTACGGTATTCCCAGCACACCGCGAGGATCGCGCCGCACTGGATCACGATCTCGAACAGCTTGCCCCGATCGTCGTTGAAATTGAGCAGATCACCGGCAAGAATGAGGTGGCCAGTGCTGGAGATCGGCAGGAATTCGGTGAGGCCTTCGACCACACCGAGTATCAGCGCTTTGATGAGTATGACTATGTCCATGTGCCGCATTGTAAGCGCTGGCGGCGGCCCGCATTCGTGGCGACGCCAAAAAGATTGCGCCTGCCGGCCGTCGTAGCGTCGCCGCTAGCCCGCGTTGCACAAAAAAACGGCGCGTGAACGCGCCGTTGTATTCCCGATAGCAGAGCGCTCAGGCTTTGGAATAGATCTGCGCGCCCTTCTTCACGAACTCCACCGCTTTCTGTTCCATGCCCTTTTCCAGCGCCGCCTGCTCGTCCACGCCCTGGGCCGCGGCGTAGTCGCGCACATCCTGAGTGATTTTCATCGAGCAGAAGTGCGCGACCTTGGCGCTGTCGCGCGGCAGGGTCTCGTCGTGGAACTCCCGCGCCTTGTCCGGGTCGAGGCCGAGGTTGAATTGATCCTCCCAGCGGAACTCGAAGCGCGCCTTCGACAGCGCGTTGTCGCGGATCTGCGCGCCCGGATGCCCCTTGGCGAGATCGGCCGCATGCGCCGCGATCTTGTAAGTGATGATGCCGTCCTTCACATCGGCCTTGTTCGGCAGGCCCAGGTGCTCCTTGGGCGTGACGTAGCAGAGCATGGCGGTGCCGTACCAGCCTATCATCGCCGCGCCGATGCCGGAGGTGATGTGGTCGTAACCCGGCGCGATGTCGGTGGTCAGCGGTCCCAGGGTATAGAACGGCGCTTCCTTGCAGTCGCGCAACTGCAGGTCCATGTTCTCCTTGATCATGTGCATGGGCACATGGCCCGGTCCCTCGATCATCACCTGCACGTCGTGCTTCCAGGCGACGTCCGTCAATTCGCCCAGCGTTTTCAGCTCGCCCAGCTGCGCTTCGTCGTTGGCATCGTAGATCGAACCTGGGCGCAGGCCGTCGCCCAAGGAAAAGGCGACGTCGTAGGCCTTCATGATGTCGCAGATGTCCTCGAAATGGGTGTAGAGGAAGCTCTCCTTGTGGTGCGCCAGGCACCACTTCGCCATGATCGAGCCGCCGCGGCTGACGATGCCGGTCATGCGCTTGGCCGTAAGCGGCACATAGCGCAGCAGCACCCCGGCATGGATGGTGAAGTAGTCCACGCCCTGCTCGGCCTGCTCGATCAGGGTGTCGCGGAAAATATCCCAGGTGAGTTCTTCTGCCTTGCCGTCGACTTTTTCCAGGGCTTGGTAGATGGGCACGGTGCCGATCGGCACCGGTGCGTTGCGGATGATCCATTCCCGGGTTTCATGGATGTCCTTGCCGGTGGAGAGATCCATCACCGTGTCGCCGCCCCAGCGGATCGACCAGGTCATTTTCTCGACTTCCTCGCCGATGGACGAACCCAGGGCCGAATTGCCGATGTTGGCGTTGATTTTCACCAGGAAGTTGCGCCCGATGATCATCGGCTCCGATTCCGGGTGGTTGATGTTGGCGGGGATGATGGCGCGGCCGCGCGCCACTTCTTCGCGCACGAATTCCGGCGTGATCTCCGCGGGGATGGCCGCGCCGAAGGACTGGCCCGGATGCTGGCGCCCCATCAGCTCGGCCAGCTTTGATCCCATTGGCCCCGAGTCGCGCAGGCTCTCGATGTATTGCCGGCGCTGCAAGTTCTCGCGGATGGCGATGTATTCCATTTCCGGGGTCACCAAGCCACGGCGCGCGTAATGCATCTGCGACACGTTCATGCCGGACTTGGCGCGACGCGGCTTGCGCTGCAGGTTGAAGCGCAGCTCGGCGAGCTTGGGGTCGAGCAGGCGCTGGACGCCGAACTTCGACGTAGGCCCGGAAAGCGCCTCGGTATCGGCGCGCTCTTCTATCCATTTGGCGCGCAGCGGCGCGAGGCCGTTGCGAATGTCTATTTTTGCCTGCGGATCGGTGTACGGGCCCGAGGTGTCGTAGGCGTAGATGGGTGGATTCTTTTCGGCACCAAAGGACGCCGGTGTGTCGGCCTGGCTGATCTCGCGCATTGGCACGCGGATGTCGGGCCGGCTGCCCTGCACGTACACCTTGCGCGAGTTCGGCAAGGGCTGCACCGCAGCGTCGTCCACGTGCGCGGTGGCGGCGATGAATTTCGGGTTGGCGTTCATGGATTGCTCCTAGTAAGCGCAGGAGCGAAGGCAGGAGGGAGGTCTGCTCACGCTTCCCTGCGGCGGCATTATCCGCATCAGGTTCTAAGGGACTCTCTCACCCGCGCTGCATGTTTCGACTATGCGCGCAGGACCCCTAACGTCAGGCAGCCAAGTTACCGCAATCGCACTAGCTTTGCAATGCGCGCTGCTCGCGCCGTCACCGGCCGGTTCGCCGCCGCGGCTGAAACGAATAGCGCACAAAGCGATTGACTGCATCGATTTCCTTATATATATTACTGACCGGTCAGTTATCTATATAATCATGAACGCCCCCGAAAAGAAGCCGCAGCCCCGCTGGGCGCGCCGCAAGGATGCGCGCCCGGAGGAAATCATCGCCGCCGCGCTCGACTTGTTCGTCGAGCGCGGATTCGCCGCCACGCGGCTGGACGACGTCGCCGCGCGCGCCGGCGTGAGCAAGGGCACGCTGTATCTTTATTTCGAGAACAAGGAAGACCTGTTCAAGGCGGTGGTGCGCGGCAACGTGCTGCCGGTGCTGGAGCATGGCGAGGAACTCGTGGAACAATTTTCCGGCAGCTCCGCGGACTTGGTGCAACAGCTGGTGCGCGGCTGGTGGGAACTGACCGGGTCGACCAAAATCGCCGGCATCCCGAAGCTCATCATTGCGGAGGCCGGCAACTTTCCCGATCTCGCCAAGTTCTATTACGACGAAGTGATTCAGCGCGCCCTGTCCATGTTCCGCCGCGTGCTGGCCCGCGGCACCGACGCTGGCGAGTTCCGCGCGGTCGATGCGGACCATCTGGTGCATGTCGCGCTCGCGCCGCTGGTGATGCTCGCCGTATGGCGCCACTCGTTTGCCTGCTGCGAACAGGAAGAGCTGCAGCCGGAGCGCTACCTGGACGCCTATCTGGATATGGTATTGCACAGCCTGAGTAAACCGCAGGCGCAGGAGAAGAAGCATGTCCGCAAGAAAAGCTAAACACTGGTGGCTGGCCGCCGGCGGCCTTGTTATTGTGGTTGTCGCCACCGTTCTCGTCACTCACGAAAACAGCGTCGCCTCGGCCCAGCCGACCAGCGCGCCGGTGATCGAGTTCGCGGCTAGCGACCTGGTGCAGCCGCTGACGCGCGAGCTGCGCCTGTCGATTTCCGTCACCGGAACGCTGCAGCCGCGCAACTGGACCACGGTCAAGGCCAAAGTCGCGGGCGAGCTGACGACGATACTCGTACGCGAAGGCGAGGCCGTCCGACCCGGGCAGGTGTTGGCGCGCATCGATCCCCAGGATGCACAGGCGCGCCTGGACGAGAAAACCGCAGACCTCGAGGCCGGCCGCGCGCAGTTGGCGCTGGCGCAAAAGAACCGCGCCAACAACCTGGCGCTGCTGCAGCAGAAGTTCATCTCGCAAAACGCATTCGACAGTGCGCAAAGCAGCTATCAGGTTTCGGAGGCGAGGTTGAAGGCGCTGGAGGCGCAGGTTGCGCTGGCGAAGAAGGCGCTCGCCGATACCGTGATCAGCGCGCCACAGGCGGGTATCGTCTCGCAGCGTCACGCGCAGCAGGGGGAAAAGCTTCCGGTCGACGGCAAGATCGTCACGCTGGTGGACCTCGCCGAAATGGAAGTCGAGGCGGCTGTGCCCGCAAGCGACATCCCCAGCATCCACGTGGGGCAGGAAGTGAGCTTCCGCGTCGAGGGCTTCGGCGAGCGCGAATTCCGCGGCCACATCGACCGCATCAATCCGGCGACGCAAACCGGTTCGCGCTCCATCCTCGTATACGCACTACTGCCCAATGACGACAGCGCGCTCAAGGGCGGCATGTTCGCCAAGGGCAGCATCACGCTGAGCCGGATCGAATCCGCACAGGTACTGCCGCTTTCCGCAGTGCGCGAAGAAGACGGCAAGGCTTACGTGCTGCGCGTAGACAAGGACAGACTGGAACGACGCCCGGTAACGCTCGGCCTCAGGAACGCGGACGAGGGCGTGGTGCAGATCGTCGACGGCCTGGACGCGCAAAGCCGGGTAGTCCGCGCAAACTCGGGCACGTACAAGCCCGGCACCGCGGTAAAAGTCGCGCCGGCGCGCAACTAGGCGAAACCCGCGGAGCGCGGGGTAGGCGTGGGGCTCTTGCGTTCCCACCGCGCTTTCCTCGTTTCGTAACGCACTCCGAACCGCGCCGCGCGGCTCGAACAGGAATTCAGCCACATGTGGTTCACCCGCATCTCTATCAACAACCCGGTTTTCGCCACCATGATGATGGCGGCGTTTCTGGTGCTGGGCCTGTTCTCCTACCAGCGGCTCGCGGTCGAGCAGTTTCCGAACATCAATTTCCCGGTGGTCGTGGTGCAGACCGAGTATCCGGGGGCTTCTCCGGAAACCGTCGAAACGGACATCAGCCGCAAGATCGAGGAAGCGATCAACACCATCAGCGGGATAAAGACGCTTTCTTCGCGCTCCTACGAAGGCCTGTCCGTCGTAATCGCCGAGTTCGATCTCACCGTCGATCCCGCGGTCGCCGCACAGGATGTGCGCGAGAAGGTGGCGGTGGTCAAGGTCGGCTTCCGCAAGGAAGTGAAGGAGCCGCGCGTCACGCGCTTCAACCCGGACGATCTACCTATCGTGTCGCTCGCACTGCGCTCGGACAGCCGGCCGCTGCGGGAAATCACCACGCTCGCCGATCAGGTTGTGAAAAAGCGCGTCGAGACGGCGCGCGGCGTCGGCCAGGCCACCCTGGTGGGCGGGGTAAAGCGCGAAATCCAGATTTTCCTCAAGCCCGCCGAAATGGAATCCCTGAGCGTGGGCATCGATCAAGTGATCGCCGCCGTGCGCAGCGAAAACCAGGAACTGCCCGCGGGCGCAGTCACCACGCGCGAGTCGGAAAAACTGGTGCAGGTGCAGGGGCGCATCATCCGGCCGGATCAGTTCGACCGCATCATCGTCGCACGCCGCGGCGGCCAGCCGGTCTACCTGTCGCAGGTCGCGACCGTGGTCGACGGGCAGGAGGAGGAGGAAAGCGCGGCGCTGGTGAACGGCAAACGCGTCGTATCGCTGGACATCATCAAATCGCAGAGCGCCAACACCATCGACACAGTGGACAACGTCCTGGAGGTGGTGGCCACACTGAAAAAGCAGCTGCCCGCCGGCGTCACGCTGGAGGTGGTGCGCGACACCTCGCGCGGCATCCGCAACTCGGTCAACAACGTGAAGCACACGCTGCTCGAAGGCGCGGCGCTCACCATCCTCATCGTGTTCCTGTTCCTCAACTCCTGGCGCAGCACGGTGATCACAGGGCTCACGCTGCCGATTTCGCTGATCGGCACCTTCCTCGTGATGTATGCGGCGGGCTTCACCATCAACATGCTCACGCTGATGGCGATGAGCCTGTGCGTCGGTCTGTTGATCGACGACGCCATCGTGGTGCGCGAAAACATCGTGCGCCACCTCGCCATGGGCAAGACCCATCACGATGCAGCGCTGGAGGGCACCCGGGAAATCGGCCTGGCGGTGATGGCAACGACATTTTCCATCGTCGCGGTGTTCCTGCCCGTGGGCTTCATGGGCGGCATCATCGGCAGGTTCTTTCATCAATTCGGCATCACCGTGGCGGCGGCGGTGCTGCTGTCGATGTTCGTCAGCTTCACCCTCGACCCGATGCTGTCTTCGATCTGGTACGACCCGGCGGCGCACGGCGTGCACGGCAAGGGCTGGTTCGCGCGCATGCTCTCCTGGAACGAACAGGCGATCCAGCGCGTCAGTGTGCGCTATTCGGCGCTGCTTTCCTGGTCGCTTGCGCACAGAAGGAGCGTGATCGCGATCGCCCTGGCGAGTTTTCTCGTCGCCTTCGCACTGGTGCCGAAGATAGGCTCGGAATTCGTGCCCGAGGCCGACTTGGCTGAAATCATGGTGCAATTGAACACCCCGGTGGGGTCTTCGCTCGAATTCACCCAAAGCAAGGTGCAGCAGGCCGAGGCCGCGCTGCGCGAGTTTCCAGAGGTGATTTACACCTACGCCACGGTGAACACCGGAACCACACCGGGAAAAAATTACGCCACCATTTTCGTCAGGCTGCTGGATCGTGGCCAACGCGCCGCCACGCTGAAGCAACTGCAAAAACCGATGCGCCTGCGCCTGCAGCAAATCGCCGGCGTTGAAGTCACCAACCTCGGCGTCTACGCCCCGGTCGGCAGCGGCAAGCCGCTGCAGGTCTCGGTACAAGGTGCGGACATGGCTGAAATCGAGCGGCTGTCGCAGGAGGTGAAGAAGGTCATGGCGAAAATCGACGGCCTGGTGGATATCGATTCCAGCCTCAAGGCGGCCAAGCCCACCGTGGCGGTGCGCGTCAACCGCGAACTCGCAAGCGACCTCGGCGTGGGGGTGGGCAAAATCGGCGAGGCGCTGCGGCCGCTGCTCGCGGGCGAAGCGGTCTCGAGCTGGAGGGCGCCCGACGACGAGAACTACGACGTCAAGGTGCGGCTGGCTAAAGGCGAACGCGAAAACCGCGGGGATCTGGGGCGCATTTACATCGCCAGCAACCAGATCGGCGCCGACGGCAGCCCGAAAATGGTGGCGCTGCGGCAGGTCGCCGATTTCGTGCCCACCCTGGGCGCCACGCAGATCAACCGCAAGGACCTGACGCGCGAAGTGCTGGTCACCGCGAATGCACTCGGCCGGCCGGCGGGCGACCTGGGCAAGGAGATCATTGCGCAACTGGCGAAGATTCCGACCCAGCCGGGCTATCGCTTCGTCATGGGCGGCTCGACCAAGGACATCCAGGAGACCATGGGCTATGCGCTGTCGGCGCTGCTTTTGGCTGTGATCTTCATTTACCTGATACTCGCCAGCCAGTTCGGCTCCTTTCTGCAGCCGGTGGCGATCATGATGTCGCTGCCGCTGTCCCTGATCGGAGTGCTGCTCGCGCTTCTGATCGCGCGCTCGACGCTGAACATTTTCTCCATCATCGGCTTCGTTATGCTGATGGGCCTGGTGACCAAAAACGCGATTTTGCTGGTGGACTTCACCAACCAGTTGCGCGCCGCAGGCCGGGAACGAACGCAAGCCATTCTCGAGGCCGGGCGCATCCGGCTGCGACCGATCCTGATGACGACCTTCGCCATGGTGTTCGGCATGATTCCGCTGGCGCTGGGCATAGGCGAAGGCTCGGAACAGCGCGCGCCGATGGGACATGCCGTGATCGGCGGCATCATTACTTCCACCCTGCTGACGCTGGTGGTGGTGCCGGTGATCTACACGTATCTGGACGATCTTGCACGCTGGGCGCAGACCAAATTCGGGTCCGGAGCGGCTGCGGATGCGGCACGCCCCAGGCGTGATGTGCAGGGCGCTGCCTAGGCTGGCGCAGCCGCAAGCCCTGCCGCCCGGGCTGCCGAGGCCGCGCAGGGTATGTGACAAGCGTCACAAGAAAGCCGCGCAAACGATGCTAAAATCTGCCTTCGTCTACTTACCTAAGCGAGCCGATCTGCCATGACTGCGATGAGCGTCGAACAAGCCCGTTTGAACATGATCGAGTACCAAATCCGCCCCTGGGAAGTGCTGGACCAGGACGTGCTGGACCTGCTCTACGCGGTCAAGCGCGAGGATTTCGTGCCCCCAGCCTACGGCATGCTGGCGTTCTCGGACCTGGAGATTCCCATAGGCCAGGGTGAGCGCATGTGGCCGCCCAAGCTCGAGGCGCGCGTGCTGCAGGAGCTCGCGGTCAAGCCAACCGATCAGATCCTCGAAATCGGTACCGGTTGCGGCTATTTCACCGCGCTGCTGGCGCACCGCGCACAGCATGTTTACAGCGTGGAAATCAATGCGGAATTGAAAGCTTCGGCTGAGGCCAATCTGCGCCGGGCCGGCGTGGCCAACGTGACGCTGGAACTCGGCGACGGCGCGCGCGGCTGGACCAAACACGCACCTTACGACATCATCGTGCTCACCGGCTCTACGCCGGAACTGCCGCAACAATTTCTGCAGCAAATGAAAGCCGGCGCGCGCCTGTTCGCCGTTGTCGGCAAACCGCCGGTGATGGCCGCGCGGCTGGTCACCTGCACCGGCGAGGGGGTGTATAACTCCATCGATCTGCTGGAAACGCAGATTGCGCCGCTCACGAACGCGCTCGAAGGCGAGCGCTTCAGCTTCTGACCATGACGCAGATCACACCGCAGCTGCTGCAGCAATGGCTCGCCGATCGCAGTCGCAAGCCGCCCGTCTTGCTCGACGTGCGTGAGCCTTGGGAATACCGCACCTGCCGCATCGAGGGATCTACGCTGGCGCCGATGAACACCATACCGGCGCGGGCGCAGGAGTTTGATCCCGAGAACGATACCGTGCTGATCTGCCATCACGGCGTGCGCAGTTACCAGGTCGGGCTGTTCCTGGAGCGCCACGGTTTTTCCAATCTGTACAACCTGCAAGGCGGGGTAAATGCCTGGGCCGACCAGGTCGAACCCGCAATGCCAAGATACTGAGCCCGACATGAAACGACACGCGATCTTCCTCGCCATACTTGCATTCAGCCAGCCGCTTGCCGCCGCGGATCTGCTGCAGACTTACCGCGAGGCGCGTGCCAACGACCCGGTATATGCCTCGGCGCGGGCCGCGCGCGACGCGGGGCGCGAAAGCCTGCCGCAGGGACAGGCCGTGCTGCGGCCGACGATAGGCGCCAGCGCCTCGACCCAGATGAACTACGTAGACATCGATTACCGCGCCGCGCTGCCGTCCTCTACGCGCGAAGGCAACACCAACAGCTGGGGCGTGTCGCTGACGCAGCCCCTGTTCAACTGGCAGAGCTACATGGTGTACAAGGAAGCCGGCTTCAAAGTGGCTCAGGCCGAAGCCGCCTTCGGGCAAGTGGCGCAGGACCTGATCGTGCGCGTGGCCCAGGCATATTTCGACGTGCTCGCCTCCCAGGACACCCTGGCGTTCATCCAGGCGCAGAAAATCGCCATCTCCGAGCAACTGGCTCAGGCCAAGCGCAACTTCGAGGTAGGCACCGCCACCATCACCGACACGCACGAGGCGCAGGCGCGCTTCGACCTTGCCGGCAGCCAGGAAATCGCCGCGCAAAGCGACCTCGAAATCAAGAAAAACGCGCTGCAGCAGATCATCGGCAAGTTCCCCGACAGGCTCGTCCCGCTCAAACCGGCGACCGAACTCAGCCCGCCCAAACCAAATGTGATGGATCAGTGGGTAGCCAGTGCTGAAGAACAGAATTACGCAGTGCGCATACAGCAGGCCGCGCTGGAGATCGCCTCGCGCGAGATCGAGCGCAGCCGCGCCGGCCACTATCCCACACTCAATTTAGTGGGTAGCTACGGCAAGAATTCCTCCAGCTTCAGTACCGTCGGCACCACGAGCATTGGCACCGACAGCACCAGCACCAGCGTCGGATTGCAGCTTGCGATCCCCCTGTATTCGGGCGGCGGCACCAATTCCCTGGTGCGCCAGGCGATAGCGAATCAGGAAAAAGCGCGCCAGGACCTGGAGAATGCGCGCCGCAGCGCCGCGCTCGCGGTGCGTCAGGCCTACCTCGGCGTCAGCAACGGCATCGCGCAAGTGGGTGCGCTGGAGCAGGCGCTCGTTTCCAGCCAGAGCGCGCTGGATTCGAACAAGCTCGGCTATGAGGTGGGCGTGCGCATCAACATCGATGTGCTGAACGCGCAGCAGCAGCTGTACTCAACCGAGCGCGATCTATCCAAAGCGCGCTACGACACGCTGGTGAACGGGCTCCGGCTCAAGGCCGCAGCAGGCACGCTGACCGAGGACGACCTGGAAGAGGTCAACCGCCTGCTGGGTACTAGTTAGAACCAGAAAATCAGGCGCCACGCGGCGAGGGTAGCAGGATCCCTCAAGCCATTGTGGCTAAGCTTGCGCGGGCGGCGTCCCGCCCGCGCGGATCGCCGATCGCGTACGGATGAAAAGCACATCCGTACGCGATCGGCGATCTTGGTATAGAAGCAACCCGAAGCTCTGCCTGTTTTTATCCAGAACCGTGTTTTTCGTGCGGATGCGCTTTTCATCCGCACGAAAAACACGGTTGGCGCGCGTAGCGCGCAATGGCCGCCAGTCTAGGTCGGCGGCAGCAGCCTCTCGCAGATTGCCAGGTTGCGCGCCGTCGCCCCCTGATGCGCGCGGCTGAAAGAGAGCGCCGCCTGCGACATGCGCTTCAGCGCAGCCTGATCCGCTAGCAGCTCCGCCGCCCGCTCTGCCAGCGCGGCCGCATCGGCGACTTCGATCGCAGCGCCCGCCACCAATGCCAGCCTGGACGCTTCGGCGAAGTTGTACATATGCAGACCGAACAGCAGCGGCCGGCCCACCGCGCAGGCCTCGATCAGATTCTGCCCACCGTAAGGCAACAAACTGCCACCGATGAATGCCAGGTCGCAGGCCGCATAGTAGGCCGCCATTTCCCCCATGCTGTCGCCTAGCAACACGCGGCAATCGGGCGGCACGGAGGAATTTTCGCTGCGACGCAGGTAGGACAGCTTGCGCTTTTCCAGCAAGGCCGCGACCTCGCCGAAGCGCTGCGGATGGCGCGGTACCAGCAGCAACAGCAGTCCCTCTATGCCGATGCGGGCAAACGCATCCAGGACCAATTCTTCCTCGCCCTCGCGCGTGCTCGCGGCGAGCAGTACCAGCCGCGGACCGATGCGCTGCTTGATTTCCGCACCCAGCGCGAGCAGTTGCTGCGGCGGGACGACATCGAACTTGAGATTGCCGGTAACCTCCACGGCCGATGCGCCCAATTGCTCCAAGCGCCGCGCATCCTCGGGCGTTTGCGCGCTGATCGCCGAGAGCCGAACCAGCGCGGCGCGCGTCAGCGGCGCCACCAGTCGATAGCCGCGCGCTGATTTTTCCGACATGCGCGCATTGGCTAAGAGCAGCGGCACGCCCAGGCGCGCACATCCCTCGACCAAATTGAACCAGATTTCGGTTTCCATGAGGATGCCCAAGCGCGGTTTGAAGCGTTGCAGAAAACGCGCCACCGCGCCGGGATAGTCATAGGGCAGGTAGACGATGGTCGCCGCATCGCCGAATAGCTGCTGCGCAGTCTCCCGTCCAGTGGGTGTCATCTGCGTGAGCAACAGCTCATGCCCGGAATAGCGCGCAGCCAGCGCGCGCACCAGCGGCTCGGCCGCGCGCGTTTCGCCCACCGACACCGCGTGCAACCAGATCACCGGCCGCGTGGGCCTCGCCTGATACCAACCGAAGCGCTCGGCGATGTGCTCGCGGTAGGCTGGCTGACGCCGGCCGCGCCACCACAGATGCACGAGCGCCCAAGGCAACAGCAGCCACAGCAGCAGTCGATAGCCCAGGCGCCAAATCATGCCGCGTTCCTGCCCACTAGCTCACGCATCGCTGCCAGTACCTCGTCCACCTCGGGTACCACACCGGCATCGCCCAGGTTGCGCACCGGTGCTCCGGGTCCCGCGTATACGCCGGTGAGTCCGGGATGCGTGCGACAGTAGATCGCCACCACCGGCCGCCCCAGCGCCGCTGCCAGATGGGTGAGCCCGGTATCGACGCCGATCACCACCTGCGCGCCGGCAAGCAAGCTCGCCACGCCGGGGATACCGAGCGCGGGCGGCACGGTCGCATCTGGCAGTGCGCGCGCGAGGCGCTCGCTGCGCGCGTGCTCCGCGGCGTCGCCCCAGGGCAGCATCAGCGCATATCCCTGCCGCGCGAGTTCGCCCCCGAGCTGCACCCACTTCTGCTCGGGCCATAGCTTGTCGGCGCGGCTGGTCGAATGCAGCAGCATGCAATAGGGCCTGGACTCGGCCGCAGTCGCGGATGCGGTGATGCCATACTCGATAGCAGACGGCAGTTCGTAGCCCAGGGCCAGGGCCGCAAGCCGCCGGTTGCGCATGACCGCGTGCAAATCGCGCGCCACCACATGAGTGACATCGTAGAACCTCGCTGCCAGCGGCTCGCGCGCACTGGCCGCGGCATAACCGTGGCGCGTGCCGGAAGCCGCTCGTGCCAGAAGCGCGCTTTTGATCAAACCCTGGGTGTCGATGACATAGTCGTAGCGCATGCCCGACAGGGCATGGCGGAACTGGCCGAACTCGCGCCAGTGCGCCGGCTTGAACACATTCCCGCGCCAGCGCCGCAGCGCCACCGAAATCGCGCGGCGCACGCCCGGATGCATGCCGACGATGTCGCGGTACGCTTCCTCCACCACCCAGTCGATGCGCGCGCGCGGGAAGCGCGCGCGGATGTCGCTCACCACCGGCAGGTTGTGCACCACGTCGCCGAGGGAGGACGTCTTGATCAGCAGGATATTGGGCATACGCGAGGGAAGGAGCGCCTGGCTTTGTTAGAATAGCCGCAGCGAATTATAAGGTATCCTGAATTTTGTCCCGCCCGGCCCTTTCCGTCGTCATCATTGCCAAGAACGCCGCGGCCCAGCTCGGCGCCTGCCTGGAGAGCGCGTCGTTTGCGGACGAAATCTTGGTGGTCGACTCCGGCTCGAGTGACGGTACCGCCGAACTCGCCGCCGAGCGCGGCGCCCGCGTGGTGCAAAAAGAGTGGCTGGGCTTCGGCGCGCAGAAGCAATTCGCCGTCGAAGCCGCGCGCAACGACTGGGTGCTGTGCCTGGATGCCGACGAGCGCGTGAGCGCAGACTTGCGCGCGAGCATCCTGGCGGAGCTGGCAGCGCCCGCGGTGTCGGCTTATGCCATGCCGCGCTGCAATCGTTTCATGGGACGCTGGCTCAGACATGGCGAGGGCTATCCGGACTGGAGCCTGCGCCTGTTTGATCGGCGGCGAGCGCGCTGGAGCAACGACCCGGTGCATGAAAAAGTGTTGACCGACACACCCGTAGTACGCCTTAAAGGGGATCTGTTGCACGATTCAGCCGAGAGCCTGGCCGGCTATCTGGACAAGCAGAACCGCTATACCAGCATGCAGGCCGAAGTGCTGTTCAAGGCGGGCAAACGCGCGGGCGTGGCGCAGCTGCTGCTGTCGCCGGCGCTGCGCTTTCTCAAATTCTATTTCCTGCGTCTGGGTTTTCTCGATGGCACCGCCGGCCTGGTGCATATCGTCATCGGTTGCTGCAACAGCTTTCACAAATACGCCAAGCTGATGGCGCTGCAGCGCGGCAGTTGACTGGAGCCGCGCGCGCGGGTTCACCAGCCTGGTCTGTCTAAACAACTCAAGCCACTGAACCACCTGGAAATTGCGGCTATACTCGGCAGCAACTCCGGATTAAACCTGCGAACTGCTTTCGCACTATCGACACCACCTTGAGCACTAGCGACACCCTGGATCCTAGCCGCATCCGCCGCGTACTGGTCACCAAGCTGCGCCACCACGGCGATGTGCTGCTGGCCAGCCCGGTCCTCGGTGCGCTCAAACGGCAGCTGCCGCAAGCCGAGATCGACGCCCTGGTGTACCAGGACACGCGCGACATGCTGTCTGGGCACCCGGCGCTGAGCCGGTTGCACCTGCTCACCAAGCGCGGTTCCCTGCGCGAAGAGTGGCGCTTGCTCCAGGCCCTGCGATCGCGCGGCTATGACCTCATGGTCCACCTCACCAGCAGCGCGCGCGGCGCCTGGCTGGCGCGAGTATTGAAGCCGGCGGTCTCGGTGGCGCCGAAGCACCCAGGCAGGCTATATCGCAACAGCTTTACCCATCTTTACGCGCAAGCCAACGCGCGCCACATGGTCGAATGCAATCTGGATGCGCTGCGCCGCATCGGACTTTGGCCGGAGGCAGCGGACAAGAAATTGGTATTGGTCGCAGGTGCGGACGCAGACCGCGCCGCCGAAAAACACCTGCGCGATCTCGGCCTAGCAGCCGGCAAGTTCATCATGATCCACCCGAGCTCGCGCTGGCAGTTCAAGTGCTGGCCCGAGGAAAAAGTGGCGGAGCTGGCGCTGCGCCTGGCCGAGCGCGGTCATCCCCTGCTCTTCACCAGCGGCCCCGACAGTCAGGAAACCGGAATGGTTCAACGCATTCTGGCGCGCCTGCCCTTCCCCGCCCCCAGCCTGGCGGGCAGACTGACGTTGAAAGAACTGGCCGCATTGACGGCGCGCGCGCGACTGTTCATCGGAATGGACTCGGCGCCCATGCATATCGCCGCCGCCGTAGGCACGCCGGTGGTGGTGCTGTTCGGTCCGAGCGGCGCCGACATATGGGGCCCGTGGCAGGTGCCGGCCCGGGTCATCACTTCGGACCATTCCTGCCGCCCCTGCGGCCTGGATGGCTGCGGCGGCAGCAAACGCAGCGACTGCCTGGAAATCATCCCGACCGAGCGCGTGCTGGGCGCGGCCCTGGAGCTGATGGAGCGGCCGCGTTGAAAGCACTAGAACGCGCGGCATGAGGATTCTCCACACCGAAGCTTCCTGCGGCTGGGGGGGCCAGGAAATCCGCATTCTGGAAGAAGCGAAAGGCTTGATCGCGCGAGGTCATGAAGTGACCCTTGCCTGCCCCGCCGCGGCACATATTTTCGCCGCCGCACCGCGCTTTGGCGTGCCGGCGGTCGACCTGCCGATCGCGCGCAAGAACCTGGCTGGACTATTTGCCCTGCGCCGCCATTTGGCCCAAGCGCGACCGGACGTCGTAAATACTCATAGCTCTACCGACAGCTGGCTTACCGCGCTGGCATGCACCGCGCTACGCCGCAGCCCGCCAGTCGTGCGCACCCGCCACATATCCGCCCCGGTTCCACGGAACGCGGCCAGCCGCTGGCTGTACGGCGGCGCGGTATCTCACGTCGTCACCACCGGCGAAGCCCTGCGACTACAACTGATCGAGGGGTCCGGTGTAGCACCTGAGCGCGTCACCTCGGTTCCCACCGGGATCGACACCGTACGCTTCTCGCCCGCCGACAAACGGGCAGCGCGAATGGCGCTGGGGCTAGCCCCTGACGGCCGCATCATCGGCATCGTCGCGACGCTGCGCAGCTGGAAGGGCCATCTGTATTTGCTCGAGGCGTTCGCCAAGCTCGCCCGGCCGGAGGCGACGCTGCTGATCATCGGCGAGGGGCCGATGCGCGGACCCATCGAGGCGAAAGTTGCCGAGCTGCAGCTTGCCAGCCGCGTGCGCCTGCTCGGCCAACAGGACAAGCCGGAAGACTGGCTGCGCGCGCTCGATATCTTCTGTCTTCCTTCCTACGCCAACGAAGGCGTGCCACAGGCGATTATCCAGGCGATGATGACCGGCCTGCCGGTTGTCACCACACCTGTCGGTGCCATCCTCGAAGCGGTGAACGATGGGGAAACGGCACTGATCGTGCCGCCCAAGGATGCCTCCGCCCTGGCCGCGGCCATAGCCCGGCTAATGCAGGAGCCGGACCTGGCGGCGCGCCTTGGCCATGCCGCCCGCGACCGGGCTCTGCAACGCTTCTCCCGCGACGCCATGCTGGATCGCATGGAGAGCGTGTTTCGCAACGTCCTGAGGGAAGCGAAATGAATTTTGACTGGACCCGCATCTCCGACGACCCCAACAACCGCAAAGCCAAGGCCGAAGCGCGTGCGCTCTTGCCCCTGCTGCGCAAGGTTCATACCGACACCGACCTGACCGGATTCGTCGAGCGGGCCGTCGCCGGTAAGCGCGTCCTCGACATCGGCGTCGTCTCCCACAGCGCCCGCTATTTCGACGAGCCGGGCTGGCGCCACGGCCGCATACACAGGTCAGCCGGATACTGCCTGGGGCTGGACATTCTCGAACCGCTGGTGGCCGAGCTGAACGGCCGCGGCTTCAACGTCCGCTGCGTCGATGCAACATCGGAGCTCGACCTGGGCGAACGTTTCGACACGGTATTCATCGGCGATGTCATGGAGCACGTTGACAATCCCTCGGCCTTACTCCTTTTCGCCAAGCGCCACTTGAGTCCGGCAGGCCGCATCTTTGCGGCGACACCGAATCCTTTTAGCCGCAAGTTCGTGCGCCAGTTCTTCCGCGAGGGCGTTGTTGTGGTGAATCTGGATCACATGGCCTGGTTCACCCCGACCATGGCGCTGGAAATCAGCCGCCGCATCGGACTGCGCCTGCAGGCTTATCATCTGGTCAAACCTATCGGTGGAATCGGCGGCGCAGTTAAGATGCTTGCCTGGCGCCTCGGTATTTCTCCGGTGGAATACTCCTTCCCTGACTACCTGTTCGAGTTCTCCTTGCCCGAGAAATAGGCATGCCGTTCCCCGATCCGCCGCCAACCAATATACTTTTCATTGCTGTCTCCCGTATCGGCGATACCCTGTTCGCCACTCCTACCATTCGGGCAGTAGCAGCAGCATTTCCAGCGGCGCGCATTACCGTGCTCGCACACCCCAAACGCGCCGAAGTCCTGCAGCATCTGCCCTTTGTGTCCCGTGTCGGCGCCATCACCAAGAACCGCGCGACTTGGTGCGGTTGGCTTGGCGGAAAATCTTTCGATCTCGCTTTCGTCTTCGGCTTTGACCAAGCACTGGTGGCCTACGCCCTGAGGGTGTCGGAGCGGGTCGTGGCCTTCGAGCAGGAAAATGCCTCTCTGAACCGAAGACTCTTCGCCGCCATTGCTCGTCCCGCTTTCCAAAGCGAGCATGCCGTGCGCCAGCTCCTGCGCCTGCCTGCAGCAGTCGGGATTCTTCCGGCCGGTCTGCGCATTGCCTTCCAATCTACCCCTTTGGAAACCGCAGCGGCGCGCCGACGCCTGAACGACGCAGGCTTCGGCAACAGCCGACCGCTGGTCGGACTGCAAGTCGCCAGTTTCGCCACCAAATCCTACCGCGACTGGCCGATCGAAAACTTTGCCGCGCTTTGCGATCGCATCACATCGCGTTGGCCGCAAGCCCGCTTCCTCATTTTTGGCGGCTCCGCGGAACGCCTGCGAACTGACTGGCTGAAACAGCATCTAGGCGAGCGCGCTGCGCTGTTCGCCGGCAGTCTCAGCTTGAGGGATACTGCGGCCCTGATGACGCTTACCGATCTCTACATCGGCGTGGACACCGGCCCTACACACATCATGAGCGCCTTCGACATCCCACTGGTCGCCCTCTACCACTGCGTCTCATCCTCCAAGCTCACCGGGCCGCTCGACCATCCTTGCGCCTATGTGATCGACCACCCCGCAGCGCGCGAGCGCTGCACCGAGATGACAGAGATGGCGGACATCCATGTCGACACCGTTTTCGCAGAAGTGGAGCGGGCGATGACGCAACATCCCCCGCGCCAGCGATGAGGTTCGTTTTCGTCGTCACCAATCTAGCCGGCGGCGGAGCCGAGAAGGCCATCGTCAAGCTAGCTGAGGGCTTGGCCGACAAGCGGCATGACGTCGAGCTCACGTTGCTGGAAGACCGGGTCGCGCATGCACGGCCCCAGGGTGTGAAAGTGTCAGCTCTGACAACGTCGGCATCCAAAGGCTGGCTAGGCAAACGCCTGCTGGCGCACCGCCTCGCCCGACATCTGTCGGCGCCCTACGACCTGCTGGTATCCACCCTGCCCTTCGCCGACGAAGTGACCACGCTGGCCAATCTTCCGCGCCATTGGTGTCGCATCGCCAATACCCTGTCGAGCGAGATCGCCAAACTTGCCGCCGATCAGCCCGCCAGGGCGCGCCGACGGCTGAAACGCTACCGGCACCTTTATCGAAAGCGGCCGCTGATCGCTGTCTCCAACGGCGTAGCGCACGACCTGCGCCACGAAATTGGCGCAGACGGACCGATAGAGATCATCCCGAACCCCTTCGACCTGGACGCATTGCGGCAGACTGCCGGCATCGCAACGCCGGGCCTGCCGGCTCGGCCCTATGTCATCCATGTCGGTCGCTTCGCCCGGCAGAAGCGCCATGACCTGTTGCTGGACGCATGGACGCGCGTCCGTACCGATCTCCTGTTGGTATTGCTGACCGCACCCGACGCGAAGCTGCAGGCCATGATAGATAGCCGCGGCCTTTCCGATCGAGTGTTGGTTGCCGGTTTCCAGCTTAATCCCTACCCATGGATCGCTGGCGCCGACCTCCTCGTGCTCTGCTCCGACCATGAAGGCCTGCCCAATGTTCTGATCGAGGCGCTTGCCTGCGGTACGCCAACAGTGAGCACCGACTGTCCCTCCGGGCCGCGGGAGATACTGGCTGCCTTTCCGGAATGCCTGGTGCCCTGCGGCGATGTCGCCGCGCTGGCGAAGGTGATTTCCGAAAATCTTGCCGCCCCGATCGACCCGAGCAAGGTCGATCTTTCCACCTTTGAGATGAGCAGCGTCCTTGCTGCTTATGAACGACTCGCGGGCCAGGGCTGAGCATGTGCGGCGTACTCGGCATGGTCGGCACCCGCTGGCGCGAGCATGTAAGCGGCGCGCTGGATACGCTGCAAGCGCGCGGCCCGGACGGCCACGGCGTGGTGGAGTCCGGCGCGGCGGTGTTCGGCCATCGGCGCCTTGCGATCATCGACCTCGCCGGCGGCGCGCAGCCGATGCAAAGCGAAGACCGTCGCTGGACCCTGGCGTTCAACGGCGAGATCTACAACTTCAGGGAACTGCGCGCGGAACTGCAAGCCCAGGGTTGGCCGTTTCATACCCAGTCCGACACCGAAGTGCTGCTGCAGGGCTGGCGCGCCTGGGGAGAAACGCTGCTCGACCGGCTCGACGGCATCTTCGCCTTCGCCCTCTGGGATGCGCAGGCGCAGCGCCTGCTGCTGGTGCGCGACCGCGTCGGGGTGAAGCCGCTGTTCTACGCCGCCTTGGACGGCGGGATGGTCTTCGCCTCCACCCTGGCGCCCTTTTTCGCGCTGCCCGGATTCCCGCGCCGCCTGGACCATGAAGCCCTGCGCGACTACCTCGCCTGCCAGGCGGTGCAGTCGCCACACTCCATCCTGCGCGATGTGCGCCAGTTGCCGCCCGCCACTGTGCTGCTGTTCGAACACGAAGGCACCCGGCTGAGGATGCGCCGCTACTGGCAGCCGCCGGCGCCGCGGGCAGCCGCGCCGTCGTTTTCCGGCGCGCTGGAAGCGGTGGATGCCGCGCTGCGCGAGAGCGTGCGCCGCCAAATGGTGGCCGACGTGCCGCTGGGCGCCTTCCTCTCCGGCGGCATCGACTCCAGCCTGATGGTGCATTACATGGCGGAAGCCGGCGTGCAGCCGCTAAAAACCTTCAATATCCGCTTTGCGCAGGCGGGCTTCGACGAAACCCCGGCCGCACGCGCAGTCGCGGACCACTACGCCACCGAGCACGCAGTGATCGACGCGCCGGCGATCGATGCCGCCACATTCGAAGCCGCCATCGCCGCACTCGACCAGCCGCTGGCCGATCCGGCCTATGTGGCGACGCATGAGTTGTCCCGCTTCACCCGCCAGGCTGTCACCGTAGCCATCAGCGGCGACGGCGGCGACGAGCTGTTTGCCGGCTACCCGCGTTTCTCGCAAACCGAAAACCGCTTTCCCGACAACCTAGTCCGCCGCCTGCTGCGCAGCGGCGTGCGTGCCGGCTGGCTGCCCGGAAATCTGCTGCGCCGCGGCCTGGCCGGACGCGAAATGATGCTCTACCGGCAAGTCGAATTGGGCCCGTTCACGCGCTCGCGCAAGGATCTCGGACACTATCTCAACCCGGCTGCCCTCGCTGCCTGCCGGCCGCAGGACACCCTGGCGCTGTGGCGCGAGCTGACCCTGGGTTATGGGCGCGGCATGGACACCGCCAGCCTGATGCGCGCAGACCTGTGGACCTATCTGTCCGAGGATTGTCTGGTCAAGACCGACCGCGCGAGCATGAACCACAGTCTGGAAGTGCGCGTGCCGCTGCTCGGCAACCCGGTGCTGGACCTGGTGCTGGACTGGCCCGCCGGCGTGCATTACGATGCCGAGGGCGGCAAGGCATTGCTGCGCGCCCTGGCCCGCCGGCATTTGCCGGAAGCTGTGTGGAATCGGCCCAAACACGGCTTTTCCGTGCCCTTGCAGCACTATTTCAACGGACAATGGAACGCCGCCTGCGAGCATTACATCGCCCGCTGCGGCGAACTGGCGCCGTTCCTGAACGCCGCTGCCGTCCACCAGCTCTGGCAGGCGGCGAAACAGGGCAAGGCTTCCCGGCGCCTCGCCTACACCTTCGTGGTGCTGCTGATCTGGCTGGCCGCACACCCCTTGTCGAACGACTGAAAAGAGCAAGCCTTGATCAGACCCGGCGGAAAAACCGATAAACGCATCAAGCGCATCCTCTGGCGCTTGCCGAAGGCCGGCTATACGACCAATTTCGGCGTGCGCCTGCCGATGAAACATCCCGCGATCACGCCGCCGATCCTCAAGGACATTTTCTTCGGCGTGTACGAATCCAAAGAAGCCGAACTGGTGCAGAAGAAGATCGCCGCCGATGACGTGGTGATGGAAGTTGGCGCCGGCATCGGCTTCCTCTCCGCTCTTAGCGCGAAAGCTGTCGGCAGCGAGCGCGTATTTGCCTACGAAGCCAACCCGCAGCTGATGGAAGTCATCAAGCAGGTACATGCCCTTAATGGAGTAGCGCCAACGGTCAGCAATGTGCTGCTGGGCGAAGGCGAAGGCGAGTGCGACTTCTGGCTGGCAAAGGATTACTGGGCCTCTTCACTGATCCAGGGATCCGAGGACGCCACCCGCATCCGCGTCAGGCAGATCGACCTCAATCAGGAAATCCAGCGTATCCAGCCCAGTTTCATGATCCTCGACATCGAGGGCGGCGAATATGAGTTTCTGCGCCACGCGCGGCTGGATCCGATCCGTAAGATCGTAATCGAGGTCCATCCCCATGTGCTCGGCTACGCCCGCATCTCGGAAATGCTGAGCTGGCTGTTCGCCGCCGGCTTTGCGCTGGATCTGGGCAATATGCGCAAGCACGTCCTCTATCTGTTCAAGGAGGAGGTGGCGACAACGTGAATCCGATGCTTAGCCTGGTGGTGCCAGTCTACAACGTAGCGCCCTTTCTGGAACGCTGCATGGCGAGCCTGGCCGCGCAAGATCTGGACGGCATGGAAATCGTGTGCGTCGACGACGGTTCCACCGACGATTGCCCGGCCATCCTCGCCAGCTATGCAGCCCGGCATGCGCAAATACGCGTGATCCGCCAGGAAAACGGCGGCCTGTCAGCCGCCCGCAACACCGGGCTGGCCCACATCAGCGGCGAGTATGTGGCTTTCGTCGATTCCGACGACTGGATCGAGCCCGGCTACTATCGCCGCCTGCTCGATCTGGCACGCACGAAAGATCTGGACATGGCGCACAGCAATGCGATGTACCACTTCGAAGGCCGCCGCGAAGACCGCCCGATCTATCTCGACGAACTTTCCACCGAAGTCATGCCGGGCCGCGAGGTGCTGCGCCGCCGTCTGGCGGAAAAGACCTTGCTGCACATGGTGTGGATGCATCTGTACCGGCGCGATTTCATCGAGCGCCTGGGCTTGCGTTTCGTGCCGCGCCTGATCCACGAAGACGTGCTGTGGACGACGCGCGCGTTTCTGGAAGCGCAGCGGGTAGCCTACGACCCCACCCCCGGCTATTTCTATCGACAGCGCCACCGGCGGCCGGCGCCGGACACCAGGGACAAACATCTGGAAGCGGAGATTGCCAGTTTCGCCTATATCGCCCGCGGGATGACCGAGCTGGCTGCGCCGCTGCGCGAAGACCCGGAGCTGCAACAGCTGCTGCACTGGCAGCTGGTGGACGGCGCCCTGTCCATTTTCCACAAGCTGCGCCAAGTGAATTCGCCCGGGCTGCGCCGCCGTCTTTACCGCCAGTTGCGCCGCGACGGCGTCTACGGCTTGCTCTGGAACCATGCAACCTTGAGCGCGCAGCGCCGCCGCGTCGCGCGCTCCTGGCTGAAGAGCTGGATGGCATGAGCAGCGCCGGCCACGCCTGCAGTTGAGCCTGTCCGTGCAGCGCGACACCGTCATACTCAACTATCGCAAGGGCTTCCCGCCGCTGAAGGAAGCGTTCGAGCAAATAGGCTGCCGCGTGGTGGAAAACGCCTGGGCGCCGGCGCCGGACCTGCTGGCGCAATGTGAGGCCTGTGTGGTCAATCTATACGAAGCGGTCCGCAATCCCTGGTCCACGCTCGCTCTCAAGCGCCGCCTGAAACAAGCCGGGGTGCCGCTGATGGGCCTGGACCGCGACGCGCCCTGGCACATGGGCATACGCTGGCGCCGGCTTGCCTTGTTCCGGCTGCTGCGCCCGCTCGACATCTACGCCAGCCATACCCTGCAGCCGACCTGGAATTTCGCGCCGCGCAAGATTTACAACGCGAACGCCGTCTGGGTGCGCAACTTCAATCTGCACGGCCACACGCTGGAGGAGATGCGCGATCCCGCCTTCTATGAATACGACGTTTCCTTTCTCGGCAATATGGATGGCGAGCGGTACAAGGAGCATGCCGAGCGTGCGCGCTTCTTCGCGGCATTGAGGCCGCGCCTGGATGCGCTTGGCGTTCGCCATTACATCAGGCACTCTTCCGGAATCACCGAGGCCGAACAGATACACGTGATCCAGCGCTCGCGCATCAACCTGTCCTACCGCTCCTCCTGCGACCACGGCGGCACACTGAGCTGGGGCCTGCCGGAACGCTGTTACGGGGTGCCGGCGCGCGGCGGCTTCCTGCTCACCGACGAGCGCCGCCACGCTGCCGACGACTTCGACCTTGCAACCGAGTGGGCGGGCTTCACCGACCTGGACGATTGTGTGGCCAGAGTTCAGCATTGGCTTGCCCACTTCGAGGAATCCCGGCGCATCGCCGAGGCAGCTCATACCAGGGTAATGCGGGATCACACTTATGAGAAACGCGCCAAGCATCTGATCGGTGCCGCACAAGCCTGGCGAAGTAATCGGGCAAGCTAATTGAATTGGGCTCGCAGGCACGATGAACCCATCCGCCGCACAAAAAATACTCGTCATCCGCCGCGACAACATCGGCGACCTGGTATGCACGACGCCGCTCCTGCGGGCCTTGCGCGCGCAGCTGCCGGCGGCGCGCATCGTCGTACTGGCGACGCGTTACAACGCCGGCGTACTGGCCGGCAATCCCGACATTGACCTGCTTTGCTCCTACACCAAGATCAAGCACCGCGCGGTGGGCGAGTCGGCGCTCCGCATCTATCTGCAGCGGATACAGACCATACTCGCCCTGCGCCGCGAACGCTTCGACTGGGTGCTGCTGCCCGGCGGCGCACAAGCGAGTTCGCTGCGCTTCGCACGCTGGATCGGCGGCAGCCGGCTGCTCGTGCGCGGCGACGAGGACGTGGTTGCGGGTCCGCACGAGGTGGAGCAAAGCTGTCACCTGCTCGCGCGTATGGGCCTGCACTACGAGACCCCAGCGCCGCGCGTAGTACCGAGTTCTGACGAACGGGCGCGAATCGACGCCCTCATCGCCGGCGCCTTGCCGCGGCGGCCGCCCCGGCTGATCGGCCTGCACATCAGCGCGCGCAAACCATCGCAGCGCTGGCCGGCCGAGTCGTTCGCCGAACTGGCACGGCGTCTGGCGGCGCAAGATGCCGCATTCCTGCTGCTGTGGGCGCCAGGAAGCGCGGATAACGCGCAACACCCGGGGGACGACGAGAAGGCCGCGCGCGTGCAGGAGCTGGCGGCGGGAGTTCCGATCGTGGCCCTACCGACGCAGCGACTGGAAGATCTGATTGCCGCCTTGTCTGCGTGCGACGCGGTGATTTGCGGCGATGGCGGCGCCATGCATGTGGCAGCCGGGCTGGGCAAACCCATGGTCTGCCTGTTCGGACAGTCCACCGCGGAGCGGTGGCATCCCTGGGGCATGACCTACGAACTGCTGCAGATGCCCAGCATGGAAGTGAAAGACATATCGGTGGACGCCGTGGCGCGCGCTTACGCCGCATTGCGCGGCGACTGCCTCAAATAATCGGGGAAGGCCTGGCGCGGGCGCGCACTTGGTTTTGCTGCTGTTCGGACGCGTCATCCTCAGCGGCGAACTGGATCTTATACAGGTAGGCGTAGCGTCCATCGTGCGCCAGCAACTCGGCATGAGAACCGACTTCGGCGATCTTCCCGTGTTGCAGCACTACGATGCGGTTCGCTTTCTCGATCGTGGACAGGCGGTGGGCGATGATCAGCGTGGTGCGGCCTTGCATCAAAGTGTCCAGCGCCGCCTGCACCACCCGCTCGGACTCGGTGTCCAGGGCCGAGGTGGCTTCGTCCAGGATCAGCACCGGCGCATCCTTCAGCAGCGCGCGCGCGATCGCAATGCGCTGTCGCTGCCCGCCCGAGAGGCGCACGCCGTTCTCGCCTATCATCGTCTGCAGGCCCTCAGGCATTTCACGGATGAATTCCATTGCATGCGCGGCCTCGGCGGCGGCGACGATCGCAGCCTCACTCGCGCCCGCCAAGGGGCCGTAGGCGATGTTGGCCGCGATCGTATCGTTGAACAACACCACGTCCTGGCTGACCAGGGCGAGATTGGCGCGCAGGCTGGCAAGCGTCAGCGTCTGCGTGTCTATGCCGTCGAGCAGGATGCGCCCGGCACTCGGCTGATAAAAGCGCGGGATCAGATTGGCGAGCGTCGTCTTGCCGCCGCCGGAGCCGCCGACCAGGGCCACGGTTTCCCCTGCCGCGATCTCCAGATTGATGTCGTCCAGGGCCGGCCGGCTGGCGTTGGGATAAGAAAAACACAGATGATCGAACACGATCCGGCCTTGCGCCCGGTCCAGAGTTTGCGTGCCGTTGTCTTCCTCGGGTTCTTCGTCGACGACCGCGAACACGCTTTCGGCCGCCGCCAGGCCGCGCTGCAGCCCGGCGTTGACCCCGGTCAGGCGCTTTAGCGGCGAGAGCAGCATCAGGGTGGCGGTCATGAACGATACGAAGCTGCCCACGGTCACGCCGTTCGTGCCGCCCTGCCGGGTGGAGTAGTAGACGATGACCGCGACCGCGATGGCGGCGCACACCTGCACCAGCGGCACCGAGGCCCCGGCCGCAATGGTGTGGCGCATGGCGTAATTACGCATGCGCTTGATCGCTTCGCCGAAGTGGCGCTGCTCGTACTCCTGGCCGCCGAATACCTTCACCACCTTGTGGCACCCGATCGCCTCGTCCAGCACATGGGTAATGTCCCCCATCGCGCGCTGCGCCTCGCGGCTCACCTGGCGCAACCTGCTGCTGAATGAGCGGATGACCACGGCGATGACCGGTCCTATCACCAGCGTGATCAGCGAAAGCTTCCAGTCGAGGTAGAACATCCAGGCCAGCAGTCCGGCCACGGTGAGGGTGTCGCGTACCATCACCGTCAGCACGCTGGTTGCGGCCCCCATGACGCCGGTCACGTCGTAGGAAAGCTTGGAAATCAGCGCGCCCGAGGAGGCGTCGTCGTAATAGCGCGTGGGCAGATTGACCATGCGGCCGAACATTTCCGCGCGCAGATCGAACACCACGCGGTTGGATACCCAGCTCAGAGCGTAGTCGCTGACAAACCCGAACACGCCGCGCACCAGGAACAATCCGACCAGGGCGAACGGAATATAGCGAATCGTGGTGGGATCCTTGCTGACGAAGCTGCCGTCCAGCAGCGGCTTCATCAGCGCCGGGAGCAGGGGCTCGGTCGCCGCCACCAATGCCATCGCAACGATCGACAGCGCGAACATGCGCCAATAGGGCACTACATAGCGCAGCAATCGCGCATAAAGGACCCGGCTCTTGGTTTCGGGGACGGCCATTAGTTATGGTTAGGTTGCGGTGTTGAAAAAATGTGTAATTATATCAGAGCCCTAAACGCCAACCGCGGTTGTTCATGCGCTTGCCCGCCGAAAAGGTGAGCTTGCTATCGCGGCGTTTCTTGAAGCAGTTCCGCGTACAGCTGCGTCAATTGCTGCGCCATGCCGGCGAGACCGTAGGGCTCGACTTTGCGCCGCGCGGCTGCACCCATGCGCAGCGACTGCCCTGGAACGGCCGCCAAACTCAGGCAGCGCGCCAGTTCGACCACGTCCAGCGGATCGCGGCAGAGATAGCCCTCGACGCCGCTTTCGACGAATTCGGCCGCCCCGCATTGCAGGCTGGTGACCAGCGGCAGGCCGCAGGCCATCGCCTCCAGCGCCGCATTGGGGAAAGGATCGTAGAGTGTGGGCAGCACGAAACAATCCGCCATGCCGTACCAGGGTTTGACGTCTTCCTGGCCGCCGGCGAAATGCACCCGTCCGGAAAGCGTGCCGCGTTCGGCTGCATGACGCAGGCGCGGCAGTTCCTTGTCCGCCCCCACCACGACCAGGTGGGCGTCGCGCACGCCGGAGAGCGCGCGCAGCAGCTGCGGCAGGCCTTTGCGCCTGAAGCCCGAGCCGACGAACAGGAACACCATGGCCGCGTCCGCAATGCCGAGTTCTTTGCGCTTGCGCGCGCGCCAGGTCTGGCGCAGATCCGGATGAAACGCGGCGAGATCGACGCCGCTGTAGATCACGTGCAGCTTGGCCTCGGCCAGTCCGAAATGCCGGCGCAGCTCCTCCTTCACCATGTTCGAGTTGCAGATCACCGCGCGCAGGCGCGGGCTTTCGAACATGCGCTTTTCCGCCGCCAAGGTATACCAGTGGTAAGGATTAAGCGTGAGCGCGATGCGTTCGAACAAGCCGGCGGCGCGCTTGCGGTTGGCGAGCCACTGGCGATGCACGCCGTCGCCGGCGCGATAGACGTCGCAGCAGCTGATGCGCTCATGCGACTGCACCAGATCGAAGCTGTGCGATTTCACCGCGGCGCAGACAGCGCGCGCAAAGCTCCAGTCGCGCCACACCCGGCCCAGATAGAATGGGTCGCATCGGATCAGACGCCATCCCGCGCCGGCCGCGTCCGGCGCCGTTGTTTCCGTCCCTGTCGTTGTTGACCCTGCCGTTGTTGACCAGGCCCGCGCGAGCAAGGTCAGCTCCACGTCGCGCGCGGCAAGCGCAGTCATGGCGCGCTCGACAAAGCGCTCGGCGCCGCCATAGGGGTTGTACCTCTGCCGTACCAGGGCAATTTTCATCGCGCCGCTAAGCTGCCCCGGCGCGCATCGTAAAGCAGCGAGTGCAAACGCTGCATGTTCGGCACCACCATCGCGCGGTACTAGAGCGCCCGGAAGCACCCGACACGCGACGCAGGCTCGGCGAACCAACCGGATTCTTCAGCATGCCCGCACGATAGCAGAGAACCCGGCAACGGTGAATCGGCCTGCGCTGCGCGTCATCGGCGGCGTCCTGCGGCGGCTCATTTTCGCTTCGCGCGCGCCGCGTCCAGGTGCTCGCACAGCTGCTCTGCGCCGTCGAGGATGCGCGGCGTGTTGCGGCTGATGAGATCGGAATCGATGACGAACAGATTCCCGCGCGCGACCGCCCGCAGTCGCGGCCATTGCTTCCATGCATCCAGGTTCGCTGCCTGCCCCGCTTCGTCAGTGACGCCGATTATCGCTTCCGGATCGGCGGCGAGCACCGCTTCGGTCGAGACTTCCGGCGTCAGCGGCGCGAGCCCGGCGAACAGGTTGCGCCCACCGCACAACCGGATCACGTCGGTAATCAAATGCTCGCCGTTGACGGTCAAGAGCGGCTGGTCCCAGATCTGAAAGAACAGCGGCACCGGTGCGCGGCCGACGTAGCGCCGGCGCATTTCGGCGACGCGTGCAAGAAACGCCTGCGCGGCCGGCAGCGCGATCGCGTCGGTGCCGGCAAGACGCCCCAGTTGTTCTATCGCGCGCGCGATATCGGGGAGCCGGCGCGGCTCGTTGTAGTACACCGGGATGCCGAGCCGCAACAATTTGTCGAGC
>JACZJU010000003.1 GCA_014860395.1 Burkholderiales bacterium
GGGCTGGGGTGAGGGGGCGAACACCGACGAAACTGTCATGCAATTACGCAATGCTCAATAGGTCGATGTCCTCTGCGTATTCCGCAATCAGAAGTATTTGACGACCTGGAACCAGAAGCGGCCACTCTTGTCCGGGGCCGAAGTCGCGACCTCGCTGCCGAGCTTGTGCGCCCAATACAGATTCACCACAAAATTGTTGTAGTCGGCCCAGGTGAGCCCAACCCCCGCGCCGCTCAGGGTTCTGTGGTTGTCGCCGGCCGTCCAGGGGTTCTTGTTATGGGTCACCGAACCGCTATCGACGAAGCCGACCAAATGCATCTGCCCCGGCATACGCTCGGAGAACTTCGGCAGCAGCAGTCTCGCCTCCAGGTTCACTACATAGCCCTCGTCCGCGTAGGCTTCGCCCACCGGATACGCGCGCACCGCGTACGGGCCGCCCAGCCCCATTTTCTCCGAGATGTCCAGGTTCTTCGAGGCGAACTGGCCGTTTATCGCGCCGTAAAGCGAGACCTTTTCAGTGACGCGCTGCAGCCGCGCGACATTGAACGCCAGCTTCTGGTAATGCCCGTTGGTGTGCGGCCCCGGCACGGTCTGATCCACGGCCAGCGCTGCAGGGGTCTCGATGTCGAGATCGCCGAAATACTGGGTGAGCGAATAGCTGCTCGCCCCGCCGCCGCCGAAGCTGTCGAGGTGGTTGCCGTGCAGGCCCGCCCACCAGACGTCGGCCTTCTTGTCGGTGACCGAAGAAGTCAGGTCCACCTTGTCCTGAAAGGTTTTGGCGTCAAAACCGGCGAGGGCGTAAAGGTTGGTGTTGCGCGAGCGGATCAGCGGATAGCTGCCGTAGATGCTCGCAATCTCTTCCGTGCCGTGGGCGTGCAAGGGCTCAAACTCCTTGCCTAGCTTGTAATTGAGAGCGGTGTAAGCAATCCCGGCCGTCGCCTTGCCGAACTGCATCTGGTAGGACGCGCGGCCATAGTTCAGCCCCGAGCCCGAGGTCATTACCCGCAGGCTTGCCACGTCGCCGTGCCCGGCAAGATTGTTGAGGTTTACCGTCGCTCCTACACGGTACTCGCCGGTGTAGCGGTTGCCGGCGTTGTCGGCTTCGACGCTCCCGCTCACGGTCTTGCCCGGAGTCACGTCGACGATCAGGTCGGATGTGCCGACCGCGGCGCCCGGGGTCAGGGTGGATTTCACGTTCACGCCGGGAATGTCGGACAGCAGCAGCAGGCGGTTCTCGAGCGGGGCGATGGCGATGGTGTCGCCGCTGTTCAGGCCGTCGAGCAATCCGCTTGCCAGTGGCTCCGAAAGCTTGGTCTGGTTGCGCAGGGTGATGTTGCCGTAGCGGCCTTCGATCACTTCGATGGTCACCGCGCCGTCCTTGATGTCCTGCGCGGGCAGGAAGGCTTGCGCTACGAAATACCCGTGCAGGTGGTAATAATCGGCAATCTTGGCCGCCATGCCGCGCAGTTCCGCGAGCGTCAGTTCGCGCTCCGGACTGAACCCCGCGATCGCGATCAGTTGGGCTTCGGAATACAGCGTCTGCCCGGTCACGTGCAGCGACTTGACCAGAATCTTGGCGTCATCCGCGACCGGGATGCCCGGTGCACCAATCGGCTCGATGCGGATCTCCGGGGGCGCTCTTTGCAGGACGGGCGCGGGCGGAATCTGCTGCATCTGGCCACCCGCGCTTGGCGGGATCTGGGCAAAGGCGCTTTGGCTCAGCGCCAACAAGGCAACGGTGACTACTTTGATTTTCGTCATAGCTCTTTCCTTCGTTCCTTATTGTTGTGCGTGGGTCGTTAATGACCAAGCAAAAATGTGGCGCGCGCATTGCAGCGACAATTATTTCGACTTTCTCCCGGCCGCTCTGTACGCCAGCATACATACAGGAAGAAAAAAATCGACCCTCGGCTTGAGGTCACCGCGAGGCGCGCGGCATCGGCTGCAAATGTGCGCTGCCGTACCGACCGCGTTCGGCGCCCCGGATAAGCTATCCGCAGCGAAGTGGAGCAGCGCAGCCATCCCGGCGGCGCCTGCCTTCCGCCCGATGGAGACTACGATGACCCACTCAAGTACCCAGGTAATCAAGAAAAAGCTGCTCGCCGATTTCAACGCGGTGATGAGCGAAACCGACCAATTGCTGAAGCTGGTGGCCGACGAAGGCGGCGACAAGGCCGGCGCTCTGCGCACCAAGGTGGAACGCAATCTGAACTCCGCCAAGCAGCAGTTGCGCAGTCTGGAAGACGCGGTGATCGAAACGACCAGGGCGGGCGCGCATGCGACCGATGCGTATGTGCACGAGAACCCCTGGCAGACCGTGGCTATCGCCGCGGGCCTCAGCGCCGTCGTGGGCGCCGCCATCAGCCTGCTGTTCTGCCGCCGCTGACCCTTTTCGATTGCGCGCGCATGCGCGCCGGCTGCGCGCGCCGGCTGAAGATCGCGGGCACTGACTGCGCCGAATTTCCTCAGGTGCGATTGAAGCGTTCGCTCGACTCTGTAGTTCAGGAGCATTGGAAATTATTTCTCGTTATGTGCGCTAGCGCCCAGATCGCTAGCGCGCGATGCCCGCACAATGCGGTCATTGCCAGTCAGTTTCCCTTAGCGTGATTTGCGGCTTGAGCAAGTGGGGATAGAAGCTGCAGGCGGAATCACCGTTGTTCACAAGGAGAAACACCATGACGAAATCATTCAACAAGAAGCAAATCGGGCTGGCCGCGGCATGCGCACTGGCATTGGGCATCTTGTCCGGCGCCGCGCAGGCGCAAAATCAAAATCCGGACGGCAAGTCATTTCTGGACGATAGCCGTGGCAATGTAGTCAAGAGCGACTTCGGCCTATGCTGGCACACCGGCTTCGGCCCGCCCCCGGCGCCGAGCGCCGAATGCGACCCCAACTACGTCGCGTATGTTGCGCCGCCAGTAGCGGCGCCCGCGCCTGCTGCGCCGCCGATGAAAGTGGCCGCGCTGACACCGCCCCCTGCTCCAATTCCGGTGGCCGAGAAGCTGACTCTGGATGCCGATGCGCTATTCGACTTCGACAAGGCCACGCTGCGTCCGGCCGGGCGTGACGCGCTGGACACATTCGTCGGCAAGCTAAAGGACATCAGCCCCGAAACCATCATGGCCATAGGCCATACCGACCGCATCGGCAGCACGGGCTACAACCAGCGCCTGTCCGAGCAGCGTGTGGCATCGGTGAAAGCCTATATGGTTAGCAAGGGCGTCGAGCCGGCCCGCATATATTCCGAAGGCAAGGGCGAGACGCAGCCGGTCACCAAAGCCGAAGATTGCGCCAAGAGCACGAAACTCATCGCCTGCCTGCAGCCCGATCGTCGCGTCGATATCGAAGTCATCGGCACCAAGATAGCGCGCTAGTCGGCGGGCCGTTCCGCCGCGGCAACCAGGCCCTGCACCGGCGGGGCTTGTGTTGCAGGCCGGGGCCGGCTGCAAAATTCAAGCTGACATTGGATTTTCAAGGATACGGACAGGGTGGC
>JACZJU010000287.1 GCA_014860395.1 Burkholderiales bacterium
GCAAGTCTTCAATACAGCCGATGTTGCGGACGTAGTCAAGGTCGTCGTGACCTCGCCCAGCGGCAAGACCTTGCTGTTGAAGCCGAGTGCGGGTTCGGCCTATTTTCCGCTGGTAAAAGTCAATCCGACGACCAGCGCCGAAACTAAGACCGGAACCAACTTCGTGCGTTTGGCAAGGCAATATCTCGACAGCGCCAACAGCGGCGATCCGGCCCTGGCCGACACCGGCAACTTCTTCTCCACCGATCTTTATGACGAGGCGGCGATCGTTGCGATTCCGGCGCAGGCGGTGTGGAAGTTCGAATATTACCTGGCCGGCCAAACGACGCCGGATGCGACCCAGTACTACAAGACCCGCGCGCGTGCGATGACCGTCGCCGAGCTGAAGGCGCAGCCCATGGCAAATCTTACCGCAGCGAACATTGCTGACATCAAGGCAGCGAGCGTGACCACGAACGGCGCCACTTATGTTCCTGCCGATCCAACCGGCTCGGCCGATCTGGAGTGGGAGGTGCCGACGGGCGCTTTGGAGCCGACCAGCATCCAGGTCTACGGCAAAGGTCCGGCGTACGAAACGTCGACGGGATCGGGAATATTTACCCGAGACAACTTCAATGACAAGTCAGGGGTCAAGTCCAGTGCCCGCAGCGGCGCGATTTACTGCACTAGCGGCGGCTCCGGCGACAACCACTGCGACAGCGCCGGCAATTATCTCGCCGATGACCGCTTCACCGGCGTGCATCTGTGGGCATCCGACCCGGCCGGGCGTGATTTTGCGCATTTCTACGCCGCCTACACGGTAACCATTCCGTGATCGCAAGGAACTGACCGTCTTCGGGCCCGGCCGCCACAGGCCGGGCCGGAGATGGCGCAGATACGTTGCAGTTCGCAAGGCAGGAAGGCCGTCTGATGCAGACGGCCTTTTTCTTTTAAAGGAACGCAACAGACCCTAGCGCCGCAGCACTGTCAGCATGGTTTGCTTGAGTTTGTCCGCGGGCACGGGTTTGTGCAAAAACGGCAGGCCGCTCGCCTGCGCCTCGCGCAGCCGCTCGGGCGCCGTGTCGCCACTCACCATCAGCGCCGGCACATTGCCCAGGCGCGCGCGCAGCCGGCGCACGGTTTCTATGCCATTCTCGTGCTGCGGCAGCCTGAAATCCGCGAGAATCACGTCGACATCCAGCGCGTAGTCGTCGAGCAGGCGCTGCGCTTCGTCAAAGCCGCTGCAGGCTGCAACCCGGCAACCCCAGGATTCGAGCAGGGTGCGCGTGCCTACGCGCACACTCAGTTCGTCGTCGATCACCAGCACCCTGGCGCCGATCAATGCGTCCGCATCATCTGTCACCGGCGGGCGCGGTGGCCGCGGCTTGGCCCTTTCCTCGGGCATGCGCGGCAGCGTCACAGCGAAGGTAGAGCCGCGCCCGGGTTCGCTGTCGAGCTGCACCTCCAGATCGAGCAGCCGCGCCAACCGCCGCACGATCGCCAGCCCCAATCCCAGCCCCTTGCCGCGATCGCGCTCCGGATTGCCGACCTGATAGAACTCCTTGAATATGCGCTCGCGCTCGGATTCGGCGATGCCGGGTCCGGTGTCGCGCACCGCGATGCGCACCGTGCGCTCGTCCGCCTTGGCATCTAGGCTGACGCTGCCCATCGCGGTGTACTTGATCGCATTGTCCACCAGATTGCGCACCATGCGTTCGAGCAGCACCGGGTCGGTTTCGACATGGGCTTCGACCGGCGCGACGCGGAACATCAAGCCCTTGTCGCGCGCGAGCGGCCGGAAATCGGCTTCGATACGCTCGACCAGTTCTTTCACGTTCACGCGCCGCAGCTCAGGCCGCACCGCCCCTGCATCGAGTTTGGAAATGTCGAGCAGCGAGTCCACCAGCGTAGACAGCGAGGCGAGCGCCGTGTTGATGTGGCGGGCGATCTCCCCCGCCGTGCTGTCAACCGCCCGCAGGCTCAGGGTCGCGCTGAACAGCGACAATGCATGCAACGGCTGGCGCAGGTCATGGCTGGCAGCCGCGAGAAATCGCGATTTGGCGAGATTCGCCTCCTCGGCGCGGTCGCGTGCGAACGACACCTCCTGGCGCTCGCGCTCCAGCGCAGCGAGCAGGCGTTCGTTGTCGTAGCGAATCGCGAAGGATTCGCGCACCACGCGCTCGGTATCGTGCACGAAAAACGCCAGGATCAGACCGAACAGCAGAATCAGCAGCGCCACCGCAATGCTGCGGGCATCGCCCTCCATCGCCCACAACAACGCCAGCGACAGCAGCGCCGGCGTGGCAAACGCATAGAATACGCGCGCGTAGGCTGCCATGGTGGATACGCCGCCTGCAATCCAGCATACGAGAATCATGCTGAGCAGCGCCTTGCCCTCTGGATGCAGGGCGGGGAAGAACAAGGGGCCCGCCGCACCGGTGACCAGGCCGGCGAAAAACGCATACCACACCATTTGCTCCAGCGCACCCTTCACGTCCGCCGGCGGATCGCCTAGACGCCGCAGCGCATAGCCACGGCGCAGAAACGGCAGCAGAATCTGCACCAGTGCCCAGGGCCCCACCAGGTACAGCGGTACGTGTTCCGCCACGACGTAGGCGAGCACGGCGACCACGACAGCGATGATGAAAGGCGAGCGCGTCGCCTGCCGCTGCAGCAGTTCGAACTGCTGGCGCCGCAGGTGATCCAGTCGGACCGGGTCCTCGTCCATCTGCATGGCGGCGGTCTCGCCCGTGACGGCGGCGCCCACGGTGCTTGCTTCAGGCAAGCAGCAGCCCCAACTTCGCTGCGGCGTAGACCACCTCGGTGCGATTGTGCGCACCGAGCGCCTGGAACACTGCGGAAAGATGCGCCTTGACCGTGCCTTCGGACACCTCCAATTCGCGCGCGATGGCCTTGTTCGGCTTGCCCTTGATGACGCAACGCAGCACCTCCATCTGCCGCGGCGTAAGGCTGGGCAACAGGCCGTCGCCCGCATCGGTTTGCTCCGACGACCGTTCCGGTGCGGGAACAAGGTTCGCAGTTTCGAGCGCGGTGGACGGCAGGTACACGCCGTGCGCGAGCACCAGCTGCAGCGCCTGGATCAGCACCTCCGGCGTGGAGGATTTCGGGATAAACCCCATTGCGCCACCCTCGATCGCGGCGCGCACCACGGCTGGATCGTCTTCGGCCGAAAGAACCACTAGCGGCGTGTCGGGAACCGCGACGCGCAGCGCGGCGAGCGCGTCCATCCCGTTGAGGCCGGGCATCTTGAGGTCGAGCAGCAGCAGATCATAGCTGCGCGCTGCCACCAGTTCCAGCGCCTGGGCGCCGTTGCTTGCTTCGTCCATATCCAGATCGGCGTCGAGGCTGCGCAGCAGGAACTTCATGCCGCCCCTGAGCAGGGCGTGGTCATCCACCAGCAGAATTTTCATGCCATGCGATCGTCGTGTTAGTGCGACCGGCACAGCATACCGCAGCTCAGCTCACGCCGCATACTAGCCGATCGGCTAGATCGCTGTTCCGGCCTCCCCGGGCAATCGGCAGCAACACGATGGATGCGGCTCGATTTCGGGACGCAGCCGATGGATATCTCCTCGTTTTGAAACAGGTTCTTAGAGGCCATTTCAGAATTTCCGAAATGGCCTCTGATTTAGGGGAGCACGAGGGGAAATATCCCCTCGTTTTGTAATGAGCTCTTATGAGAAAATGACCGCCTTCGCAATATCACCGGAACCACCATGCAATCACCGCTGGATGGCGTCAAGGTGCTCGACCTGAGCCACGCGCTCGCCGGGCCTTTCTGCTCGACCATGCTTGCCGATTACGGCGCGCAAGTGATCAAAATCGAACCCCCCGGCCTGGGCGACATCGCGCGCGCCTGGGGCACGCCCCTGGCCGGCGGGGATACCGACTACTTCGTGAGCCTGCACCGCAACAAGCAGGGCATGGTGCTCGATCTGAAAAACCCGGAGGGCAAGGAAACCTTCCTGCGCCTGGTCGAGCGCGCCGATGTCGTGCTGGAAAACTATCGCGCCGGCGCGCTCACGCGGCTGGGCCTGGACTACGAAACGGCGCGCCGGCGCAATCCCGGCATCATTTACTGCTCGATCTCCGGGTTCGGCCAGGATGGCCCCTACCGCGACCGCCCTGCGCTCGACCTGATTCTCCAGGCCGAGAGCGGCATGATCAGCGTTACTGGCGAGGCTGGTGGCCACGGCGCCCGTGCCGGCGTCTCCATTGCCGACCTGACCGCCGGCATGAACGCTGCGTTCGGCATCATGCTCGCACTGCGTGCAAAGGAAAAAAGCGGCATCGGACAAGCGATAGATGTCTCAATGATGGAAGGCCAACTGGCGCTGCTCGGCACCATGATCGGAAACTATTGCGCGACCGGAGAAATTCCCAAACCCATGGGCACTGCATACAAGGCCCTGTTGCCCTACCAGACGTTTCAGACCAAGACGCGCGATCTGGCGCTGGCCGTGGGCAGTGAGAAGCTGTGGAAGATCTTCTGTCCGGTGATCGGCTGCCCCGAGCTAGCCGACGACCCGCGCTTTCGCAGCAACGGCGAGCGCAACCGCAACCGCGAGGCATTGATCGAAAAATTGCAGCAGGCATTTCTGACGCGCAGCTACGAGGAGTGGGAGGCGCTGCTTACCAAGAGCGGGATCCCGGTCGGCGCCATCAACAACCTCGCCCAGGTGGTCGAGCATCCGCAGGTCAAGGCACGCGGTTCGTTGGTCGAAATCGAGCACCCGCGCGCCGGCAAGGTGCGCGTCGTGGGCGTGCCAGTGCGTCTGTCGGCTACGCCGGGCTCGATACGCGCGCCCTCGCCTGCGCTGGGCGAACACACGGCCGCAGTGCTGCGCGAATTGCTAGGATTGGAGAACCGGGAAATCGACGCGCTGCAGGCCGCCGGCGCATTCGGCGCTTAGGCTTCGCTGCAAAACGAGGGGGGCTTCCCTCGTGGGCCGTGGCGGCGATCCGGCAAGCGCCGCCTAATTGTCCTTCGCGCCCTCGTTCACCCAAACCTTGAGGATTTCAATGTCCTTGTCGGGAAGTTTCGCCCGGCCATGCGGCATCCGGATCGAAGGATGCGCGCGCCCTTCCACCAGCATGTTGAGCGAGCTCGAGAGGGCATCGCCGGGCTTGACCAGCGGCCCATACTTGCCGCCTTTCATCAGCGCCTGGTAGCTGGTGACATCCAGCCCGCTAGCGATAAACCCCTCCTTGCCCGGCGCGTGGCATTCTGCGCAATTCTTGGACAGGATCGGCTGCACGTCCTTCTTGTAGCTCACGCCCGAGGGCGCGCAAGCGGCCACGGCCAGCACCGCTGCCGCAGCGAGCGAGCCTCTTGTTACCGCTTTGAACCCGGCATTCATGACTGATCTCCTTGTTGCTGACTTTGCGAATCTACCCCAGAGAACAACTTATGGCAATCGATCCGCCCTGGCGCCTGTTCGGAAGTGAAAGCGGGAATCCCGTCATCCTCCCTTGGCCGGGAATCGCCTCCCGGCGTCTCCACGGCCGCCGCTCTACGCTTCAGCCCTCGATCACGCCGCCGCCCAACTTGAGGCGCGGCATCTCGAAGCGGTCGGTGATGCGGGTATAGCCGCCCCTGCCAGCCAGCCGGCCGATTGGATTGACCTTACCTACGTCGACGTGAAAACGCTCGTCCACGATGCCTTCGTGGAAATGAAAATACAGGATCTCGCCGATCACCATGTGATAGGGCTGGTGACCAAGTTCCACCATCTGCAGCAATCTGCACTCGAACGCAATCGGCGCCTCCGCAATGCGCGGGGGACGCACTTTCTTCGACGCCACCGCGGTGAAGCCTGCTTCGGCGATCTCGTTCACGCCGCGCGGGTAGTCGATCGCGCATACGTTCATTTTCTCCCTGATCGCATCGCTGACGATGTGCACCACGAACTCCGGAACCTCCAGAATGTTCGCTACCGTATCCTTGGCGTGGCCGGCTGTGTCGCCGACGGAGAACATGATCATGGCCGGGTCAGAACCGACGCCGTTGAAAAAACTGAACGGCGCCGCGTTCGGCCCACGGCTGCCGAGCGTGGTCACCAGCGCAATCGGTCGCGGCGTCACGCTGCCAATCAGCAGCTTGTACTGTGTTTGCGCGTCGAGCGCGGCGGCGTCGAATTCAGTCATGTCGTTCCTTGGCAAGAAGGGATTGAAATGGAAGATGATATTGGCGGCCGTGCAATCGCGGCATTCCACGGCGAATCTACCGCGATCCCGATAAAGAGGCAACGATAGCCCGCGAGTTCGTTGACCGAAATCATTCAATCACTGCAAAGGCGCGGGCAGCAGGACACAGACCGGCCGCCACGACCGCTCGCGCGGCCGCAAGCCCGGACTTCCCGCGGGCATGAATTGCTTTGCTCGCCCCGGCGACTGCTTCTATAATCATGGGTCCCTTCATTGACGGGTGCCCCCATGAACCAGCCGCGCGAACTCAACGCCACGCTAGTAAACGAACTCAAGTCCCTGCTGGGCGACCGCGCCACTGTCGCGCGCGGGATCCGCGACCAGCATGGCAAGGACGAATCCTATTTTCCGTATGCGGCGCCCGACGCCGTGGTGTTTCCGCAAACCACGGAGGAAGTGCGCGATATCGTCAACATCTGCCGCCGCCACCAGGTGCCGATGATTCCCTACGGCGTCGGCACCTCGCTCGAGGGGCATATCCTCGCCGTGAACGGCGGCGTATGCCTCGACCTGAGCCAGATGAACCAGGTGCTCGCCGTGCACGAAGCCGACCTCGACGCGGTGGTACAGGCTGGGGTCACGCGCAAGCAGTTGAACGAGCACATCCGCCACACCGGGCTGTTCTTCCCGATCGATCCAGGCGCCGACGCGACCATAGGCGGCATGACGGCGACGCGAGCCTCCGGCACCAACGCGGTGCGCTACGGCACCATGCGCGAGAATGTGATTTCGCTTACCGTAGTCCTCGCCGACGGGCGCATCATCAAGACCGCGCGGCGGGCCAAAAAATCCGCAGCCGGCTACGATCTGACGCGGCTGTTCGTCGGCTCGGAAGGAACGCTGGGCGTCATCACCGAAATCACGGTGAAACTGTATGCGGTGCAGGAAGCGATGTCGGCGGCGGTGTGCGCGTTCGATTCGGTCGAAGGCTGCACCAGGACCGTCATCCAGACCATACAGGCTGGCATTCCAATAGCGCGCTGCGAAATCGTCGACGCCACCGCGATCGATTGCATTAACAAATACAGCAAGACCGGCTACCGCGTCGCCCCAACACTGTTTTTCGAGTTCCACGGCACCCGGGCCGGCGTGGTAGAGCAGGCCGAGGCGGTGCAGGAGATCGCCAAAGAGAACGGCGGCATGGATTTCCAGTGGGCGACCAAGGCCGAGGACCGCACCAAGCTATGGGAGGCTCGCCACAACGCCTACTTTGCCTGCCTGCAGCTGCGGCCGGGCAGCCGCGGGATATCGACCGACGTGTGCGTGCCGATTTCGCGGCTGGCGGAGTGCGTGTCGGAAACCATGAAGGACGTGGCCGACTATCTTTGCCCGGTGCCGCTGCTCGGGCACGTCGGCGACGGCAACTTCCACCTGGTCTTCCTGGTCGACCCGAACGAGCCAAAGGAACTCGAACTCGCCAAGTCGTTCAACAAGCGCCTTGTCCAGCGTGCGCTCGCGATGGAGGGCACCTGCACCGGAGAGCACGGCATCGGACTGGGCAAACAGGGCTGGCTGCGCGAGGAACTGGGCGAAGCGGTCGACGTGATGCGCGATATCAAGCGCCTGTTCGACCCGGACAATCTGATGAATCCGGGCAAGGTGGTGCCGCTGTAGGCGCTTGCTACGCAGCGCGCCGTAATCACGGCCATTGTTAGCGCCAAACAGATCGTCTGGGTTTTATACAAGATCGCCGATCGTGTGCGGATGTGCTTTTCATCCGCACACGATCGGTGATCCGCGCGGACGGGACGCCGTCCGCGCAAGTTCTGTCGTCGCAGCCTCCATTATCCTCCCGCGTCCGCCGGAGTTGGTGTGCCGGCATTGCGCGCTCCGCGCGCCAACCGTGTTTTCTGTACGGATGAAAAGCGTATCCGTACAGAAAACACGGTTATTGTTAAAACCAGGCAAGCCGCCGGAGTTTTTTTGCAACATCGCCGATCGCGTGCGAACGGTTTCTCTCCCGCACCATGCCGCAAAGCCGCACTTCGCCGTTTAGACTTTCAAAAAATGCTCGCGGTAGTACTTGAGTTCTTCGATTGATTCGTAGATGTCGGCCAGCGCCTCGTGCTTGCCGTGCTTGGTCAATCCCTTGGCCAGTTCCGGTTTCCAGCGTTTCACCAGTTCCTTCAGCGTGCTCACGTCTAGGTTGCGGTAGTGGAAATAGGCCTCCAGCCGCGGCATATGGCGCGCGAGGAACCTGCGGTCCTGGCAGATGGAATTGCCGCATATCGGAGAGGTTTTGGAGGGCAGGTACTGCGCGAGAAAATCCAGGTACTGCTGCTCGACCTCTGCCTCAGCCAGCGTCGAAGCCTTGACCTTGGCGATCAGCCCGGAGCGCGCGTGCGTGGATTTGTTCCAGTCGTCCATCGCGTCGAGCACACTGTCGGCCTGATGCACAACCAGAACCGGCGACTCGGCAACGGTGTTCAATTGCGAATCGGTGACCACGATGGCAACCTCGATAATTCTGTCACCGTCGGGATCTAACCCGGTCATTTCCATGTCCAACCAAGCGAGATTATTCTGATCTTGAGGCATGAGCCGACTTTTTCACGTTGATTGATTGAAGGGCTTTATTGTGTCATATTTCAGCCAGATGCAGACCTTCACCGCCGTCTTTCTTGCAGCGCTCGCGCTCACCCTGGGCCTGCGCCTGTGGCTGGCCCGGCGTCACATCCGGCACATCGCTCGCTGCCGCGACCGTGTGCCTGCGGACTTCTCCGAACACATCGGCCTTGCGGCGCACCAGAAGGCGGCCGACTACAGCATCGACAAGACGCGCCTGGGCATGGTCGACATCGTCATCGGCGCGCTATTTCTGCTGGCGCTCACCCTGGGCGGCGCGCTGCAGGCGCTGCACGAGGCTTGGCTGCGCGTCTTCGATGCCGGCGGCTACGCGCACGGCATCGCCCTCATCGCCAGCGTCGCCGTGATTTCCGGACTGATCGACCTGCCGCTGTCGCTGTACCGCACCTTCGTCATCGAAGCGCGCTTCGGCTTCAACAAGATGACGCTGCGGCTGTTCTTCGCCGATCTCGCCAAGCAAACTCTGCTCGGCGCCGCACTTGGACTGCCGCTGCTCGCGTGCGTGCTATGGCTGATGCAACGCATGGGCGAGCAATGGTGGCTGTATGTCTGGGCCACCTGGATCGTGTTCAATCTGCTGGTGCTCACCGTCTACCCCACCCTGATCGCGCCGCTTTTCAACAAATTCACGCCGCTCGCGGACGCCAGCCTGAAGAGCCGCATCGAAGCGCTGCTGGCGAAGTGCGGCTTCAAGGCACGGGGCCTGTATGTGATGGACAGTTCGCGTCGCTCCAGCCACGGCAATGCCTATTTCACCGGCTTTGGCGCAGCCAAGCGCATCGTGCTGTTCGACACCCTGATCGCGCGCCTGGCACCGGCGGAGATCGAGGCCGTGCTGGCGCACGAGCTGGGGCATTTCAAACACCATCATGTATGGAAACGCATGGCCGCGCTGTTCGCCATGAGCCTGGGGTTTCTCTGGCTGCTCGGTTACGCGATGAAACAGGATTGGTTCTACGCCGGCCTAAACGTGCAGACGCATTCGACCGCGCTCGCGCTGCTGCTGTTTTTTCTCGTAGTGCCGGTGTTCACCTTCCTGCTGCACCCGCTTACCAGCCTGTATTCGCGCAAGCACGAATACGAAGCCGACGCCTATGCCGCACGCCACTCGGCTCCCGCCGATCTGGTCCATGCGCTGGTGAAGCTGTATCAGGACAACGCCGCCACGCTCACGCCCGACCCGCTGTACTCGGCCTTCTACGATTCGCATCCGCCGGCGCTCGCGCGCATCGCCCGGCTGCAAGGCGCCGGGTTGCAGGCGCAGCCGCAACCTGCGTGAACATGAACGAACTCGAGCAGGGCAAGTGCCGCCCCCTGCCCGCCGGCACCCCGCC
>JACZJU010000288.1 GCA_014860395.1 Burkholderiales bacterium
TGTTCCGCGAATACTTTTGCGGAAAGGTCAGCAGCTGGCGCCGGGGTATTCACGCGCGCTCTAGCCTGTGGACAACAACTGACCGTCGCGGCACACCAGTGCGCCGGCGCGCTCCAGGTCCTTGACCAGGTACTCGCGCAATTCTTCATCGGGCAATCGCAGAAAACGCCGGTTGACGTCGCCGTAGATGGGCCGGTCGGCAAGAAACTGCGGCAGATCGACGAGGGCCATCCGGCCCTGGATCATGAGAGAAAAGCTCAGCATCACCTTGAGCCCGTGCCGAGCGAGCTTGGCCGGATCGCGCTCGTAGGCGTCCAGCCGCTGAAACGCGACATCCAGCGCCCGTGCGACCGCACTGAAGGGCGCGCCGTGGCCGGGGATGACCGTGGCTATGTCCAGACGCGAAATCGCCTCCAGCGTCGCGCGCGTGCCGGCATAGCCGCCTTCCTCGCCTATCAATTCTGGAAAGATCAGACCGAAGCCGTTTTCCCACAACGCGTCCCCAGAGATCAGGATGCGCGCCGCGCGCGAGTAGAACATGAGCGCGTGCATGTCGTGGCCGGGCGCCGCCAGCGCCTCCCAATCCAGGCCGCCGAGCTGCAGCCGGTCCCCTGCGGCGATGGTGTCGTCATAGACGAAGCGCGCCGCGCTCTGGCCGGTGTAGCCGAGCATCAGCCTGGCTTCGTCCCAGGCGGCGATCGCCGGCGCCTCGCCCACGGGTATGCTGGTGCGGCAGCCGTAGGCGCGCGCGAGCGCGGCGTTGCCGCCCATGTGGTCGGAGTGGCAATGGGTGTTGATCAGCCGAGCGAGGGGCTTGCCGCGCAGGGCATGCTGCAGCAGCAGCAGCGTCTGCGCAGCGTGCGCGACGTAGCCGCTGTCGATCAGCGTATAGCTGTCGTCGTCGGCTATCAGTATGTTGTTGCTCGACAGCCAGCCGCGCTCGAACACCTGGATTTGCTGCGGCAGATTCAAGATTTGTCGCTACGCGCCGACAGCCGCTCGAGTACCGCGCGTTTTTCCATCGTGCTGTAGCTTGACCAGCCGGCGATCTCCTCGATCGTACGGCGGCAGCCTTCGCAGCAGCCGCTCGCCGCATCCATGCGGCAGACGTCGATGCAGGGCGAGGGGACTTCAGCCTCCCGCAGTTTCGCCGCGGGCCGGTTCACGCGCAGGCCTTGGCTGCGAGCGCGCGCGCGACCTTGGACGCCGGCTCGCGCTTTAGCTCGCCGCAGATATACTGCCCGGCTGCGAATACCATCTCGAGATCCACTCCGGTATCTATCCCCAGGCCGTCGAGCATGTACACCACGTCTTCGGTGGCGACATTGCCGGAAGCGCCCTTGGCATAGGGGCAGCCGCCCAGGCCTGCGACCGAGCTGTCGATGGTGGCCACCCCGAGTTCCAGCGCGGCATAGATGTTGGCGAGCGCCTGCCCCCAGGTGTCATGGAAATGCACCGCGAGTTTTTCCATCGGCACGGCCAGTGCCACCGTTGAGAGCATTGTTTGGATCTGCTTCGGTGTGCCGACGCCGATGGTATCGCCCAGGGAAATTTCGTAGCAGCCCATGCGCGCCAGTTCCGCCGCGACTTCGGCCACCGCCGCGGGCTCGACCGCGCCTTGATAGGGGCAGCCGGCGACGCAGGAAATGTAGCCGCGCACGCGTACGCCATGTTGTTTGGCCGCCTGCATCACCGGCTCGAAGCGCGCCAGGCTGTCGGCGATGGAGCAGTTGATGTTCTTCTGGCTGAATGCTTCGGAGGCCGCAGCGAACACTGCCACTTCCTCGGCGCCCGCCGCCAGCGCTGCTTCGAAGCCTTTGAGGTTAGGCACCAGCACCGGGTAGGCGACGCCGGGCTTTCTGCGGATGCCGGCCATGACTGCGGTGTTGTCCGCCATTTGCGGGACCCACTTGGGCGAGACGAAGGCCGTGGCTTCGACCACCGGCAGCCCGGCGTCGGCGAGGCGGTGTATCAGTTCGATTTTGACCGCGGCCGGCACCAACGCAGCTTCGTTTTGCAGGCCGTCGCGCGGCCCGACTTCGACTATGCGTACTTTTTGCGGAAGCATCATGGCGATGGTTACAGCTTAATCCTTGTCGAGCTCGAATCCGAGCAGCTCGGCGCCTTCGTTGACCTGCTCGCCCACCTTGTAATGGATTTCCTTTACCGTTCCCCGGCCAGGCGCAACGATGGTGTGCTCCATCTTCATTGCTTCCAGGATGATGAGCGGTGTGCCCTTCTCCACCTTGGCCCCGCTCTTCGTCAGCACGGCAATGATCTTTCCCGGCATCGGCGCCCTGAGGTTGCCGCCATGCGCGTCGGTATCGATTTCATGCAGGGCCGGGTCATGCAGTTCCAGCTGGTAGCGGGTGCCGCGGAAGAATACGTCCAGGGTCTGTCCCGAGCGCACCACGTTTGCCTGCAGCACCGCGTTTTCCAGCCAGGCCGTCAGGCTGCCGTCGGCCTGCCAGGCGCCGGTGAGGCTATGCCTGCCGCCGGGGAGTTCGAGCTCAAAGCGCCCCGGGCGGTAATGCGCGGTGACCGCCTGTTCGCGATCGCCCTGCCGGAATATCAGGATGTGATGGTTGTCCTGATTCAAGCGCCAGCCGTCGCAGCTGCCCCAGGGCGAAAACGGATCGCCCGAGCCGGCGGCGCGCTCCTTGGCGCGGCGCTCGATCGCCAGCAGCTCCGCCAGCGCGGCAAGCGCCAGCACCTCGTCGCCAGCGAGCGGCGGCGCGGGCATGAGCTCGGCGCGGTTGCGCTCGATCAGACCGGTGTCCAGATCCGCCTTGGCGAAGGCCTCACACGACACCAGCCGCGCCAGGAATTCGGTATTGGTGCTGACGCCGACCACTTGGAATTGTTCCAGCGCGCCGCGCATGCGCGCGAGTGCCGAAGGGCGGTCAAGGTCCCAGACGATGAGCTTGGCGATCATCGGATCGTAGAACGGCGTGATCGCATCGCCTGCGCACACGCCGGTGTCGATGCGCACATGGCGCGACTCGGCCGGTGCGGCAAGATGGGTGATGCGCCCGGTCGAAGGCAGGAAGTTCTTGTCCGGGTCCTCGGCGTAGATGCGCGCCTCCAGCGCATGACCATTGATTGCGAGCTCGTCCTGCGCGCGCGGCAGCGGCTCGCCGCAGGCTACGCGCAGCTGCCATTCGACCAGGTCCAGCCCGGTGATCATTTCGGTTACCGGATGCTCGACCTGCAGCCGCGTGTTCATTTCCATGAAATAAAACGTCCCGGCGCTTTTTTTGCCGTCGCCCGGCTCGGCGATGAACTCCACCGTGCCCGCGCCGACGTAGCCTATCGCCTTGGCCGCCGCCACCGCGGCCTCGCCCATGCTGTTGCGCCGCGCCTGGCTCATGCCCGGCGCCGGCGCCTCCTCCAGCACTTTCTGGTGGCGCCGCTGCACCGAACAGTCGCGCTCGAACAGATACAGCGCATCGCCCTGCGTGTCGGCGAACACCTGGATTTCGATGTGGCGCGGACGCGTCAGATATTTTTCCAGCAGCACGCGCTCGTCGCCGAAGCTCGCCTTGGATTCGCGCTGGCAGGAGGCGAGCGCGGCGGCGAAATCCGCGGCCTTTTCCACGATGCGCATGCCCTTGCCGCCGCCGCCTGCCGAGGCCTTGATCAGCACCGGATAGCCGATCTTGTCCGCCTCTTTCTGCAGCAGGGCGGCTTCCTGCGCCTCGCCGTGATAACCGGGCACCAGCGGCACGCCGGCTTTGCCCATGATGTCTTTAGCCGCGCTCTTGCTGCCCATGGCGCGGATCGCCGCGGGCGGTGGCCCGATGAACACCAGGCCCGATTTGGCGCAGTCCTCGGCGAAATCCGCGTTCTCCGACAGGAAGCCATAGCCGGGGTGTACGGCCTGGGCACCGCAGTTCTTTGCGGTCTCGAGGATCTTGTCGCCGCGCAGATAGCTGTCTTTTGCCGCCGCGGGCCCGATGCAATACGCTTCGTCGGCAAGACCCACGTGGCGCGCCAGGGCGTCGGCCTCGGAATACACCGCCACGGTCTTCACGCCCAGACGCTGCGCGGTCTTGATCACGCGGCAGGCGATTTCGCCGCGATTGGCGATGAGTATTTTCTTGAACACGCTTACTTGACCTGGGTCCAGGACGGTTTGCGCTTCTCCAGGAAGGAACGTATGCCCTCCTTGCCGTCGTCGGAGGCGCGCGCCGCCGCGATGCGCTCGGCGGTGCCGGCCATCGTCTCCTGGTCTATGGCGCCATGCGCCACGTAGCGTATCAGCTCCTTGCTGGCCGCGATCGCGGCCGGGCTCGCGGCCAGCAGATGCGCGAGCAGGGCGTCTACGCCGGCGTCGAGCTGTGCCGCCGGCGTCACGCGATGTAGCAGGCCGATGCGCAGGGCTTCGGCGGCGGAAAAGCGCTCGGCCGTGAGGAAATAGCGTCGCGCCTGGCGTTCGCCCATGGCGGCGACGACGTAGGGGCTGATGTTGGCGGGGGTCAGCCCGATCTTGACTTCGGTCAGGCAGAATTCGGCCTCTTCGGCCGCGATCGCAATGTCGCAGGCCGCGACGAGACCCATGCCGCCGGCAAACGCTGCGCCGTGCACGCGCGCAACTGTCGGCTTGTTCATCATGTAGATGGTGTTCAGCGTCATCGCGAGGTTCATCGCGTCGGCGCGATTCTCCTCCGGGCTATAGCCGGACATTTTTTTCATCCAGTTGAGATCCGCGCCTGCGCAGAACGCGGGACCCGCGCCGGCGAGCACCACCGCGCGCACCGCCGCGTTCGCGTCCGCGGCCAGGAACGCGCGCGACAGCTCCTCGATCATGGTTTCGTTGAAGGCGTTGCGCACCTCCGGACGGTTCATGCGGATGGTGGCTACGCCTTTGTCCACTTCCACCTGCAGCGATTCGTAATTCATGATTCGGTCCTCGTAGCCGGTATTACATGCGGAACACGCCGAAGCGCGTCGCTTCGATCGGCGCATTGAGCGCGGCCGAGAGCGCCAGGCCCAGCACCCTGCGGGTGTCTTCGGGCGCGATCACGCCGTCGTCCCACAGGCGCGCGCTGGCGTAATAAGGGTGGCCGTTGCGGTCGTATTGCTCCAGGATGGGCTGCTTGAACGCCTCTTCCTCTTCCTTGCTCCAGCTGCCGCCTTTGGCCTCGATGCCGTCGCGCCTGACGGTGGCGAGCACCGAGGCCGCCTGCGCACCGCCCATCACCGAAATGCGCGCATTGGGCCACATCCACAGGAAGCGCGGCGAATAGGCGCGGCCGCACATACCGTAATTGCCGGCGCCGTAGCTGCCGCCGATGATGACGGTGAACTTGGGTACGCGCGCGCAGGAGACGGCGGTCACCATCTTGGCGCCGTCGCGGGCGATGCCGCTGGTTTCGTATTTCTTGCCCACCATGAAACCGGTGATGTTCTGCAAGAACAATAGCGGGATGCCACGCTGCGAGCACAGCTCGATGAAATGCGCGGCTTTCAGCGCCGACTCGGAAAACAGGATGCCGTTATTGGCAACGATGCCGATCGGATAGCCATGGATGTGGGCGAAGCCCGTCACCAGCGTGGTGCCGTAGTTCTGCTTGAACTCGTCGAATTCGCTGGCGTCGACAATTCGGGCGATGATCTCGCGCACGTCGTAGGGCTTGCGCGTGTCGGCGGGAATGACGCCGCGCAGTTCCTCGGTAGGGTACAGCGGCTCGCGCGGCTCGCGCAGCACCGTATTCACCTGTTTCGCCCGGTTGAGGTTGCCGACGATGGTGCGCGCGATCGCAAGCGCGTGCGCATCGTTCAGCGCGTAATGGTCCGCCACCCCGGATTGGCGCGTGTGCACGTCGGCGCCGCCGAGTTCCTCGGGCGTAACGATTTCGCCGGTGGCGGCCTTTACCAGCGGTGGCCCGCCCAGGAAAATCGTGCCTTGCTCCTTGACGATGATGGCTTCGTCGGACATCGCCGGCACATAGGCGCCGCCGGCGGTGCAGGAGCCCATCACCACCGCGATCTGGGGTATTCCGGCGGCCGACATGTTCGCCTGATTGTAGAAAATGCGGCCGAAGTGCTCGCGGTCCGGAAACACTTCCTCCCAGGTGGGCAGGTTGGCGCCGCCCGAATCCACCAGGTAAATGCAGGGCAGGTTGTTCTGCGCCGCGATTTCCTGCGCACGCAGGTGCTTTTTCACCGTCATCGGAAAATAGGTGCCGCCTTTGACCGTGGCATCGTTCACCACGATCATGCATTCCTGGCCCAGGACACGGCCGATGCCGGTGATGATGCCGGCGCAGGGCGCTTCGTTGTCGTACATGTCGAGCGCGGCCAACTGCGACAGTTCCAGAAAGGGCGAGCCCGCATCGAGCAGGGTGCGCACGCGCTCGCGCGGCAAGAGTTTCCCCCGGGCGATGTGCTTGGCGCGCGCGGCCTCGCCGCCGCCTGCCGCGATCTGGTCTATCTTGGCGCGCAGGTCGTCCACCAGCGCCGACATCGCCCCGGCATTGGCGCGGAATTCGGCTGAGCGTGCGTTGAGATTGGTCTTCAGTGTGCTCATGGCGGGTGGCAGGAGGAATGGTATCGGCGCGCAAGTGTCATACAAGGGGCTGGCGGCCGAAAAAGCCATTATAGCAACCGCCGGTTCCCCGGCCCGGCGGGCGCGCGCGCCCGGATCAGTCAGGCGCTACGCTGATGGTCCCTCGGCCTTGGCGCTTGGCCTCGTACAATTGCCGGTCGGCCGCCGCCAACAGCGACTCGGCATCCGCGGCGTCGTTGGGATAAAAGGCAATGCCGACGCTGCTCGAGAGCGCGCGGCCGATGTTCGGCTCGCGGATCGGACTTGCGATGCTGGCGATGATCGACCTGGCTACGCGTCTGGCGGCATCGTGGTGGCTTCCGTCTACGCTGAGCACGACCACGAACTCGTCGCCGCCGAGGCGGGCGACCAAATCGTCTTCGCGCACGCAACTCGCCAGCCTTTTTCCCACCGCCTTCAGCACGGCATCGCCGGTGGCATGGCCAAACTGGTCGTTGATCGGCTTGAAACCGTCCAGGTCCACGAACAGCAATGCAAGCGCAGACCCGGTTCGCGCCGCGTTTGCAATCACGGCATCGAATCTGGGCATCAGGTGTTTGCGGTTTGGCAGGCCGGTCAGGGCGTCGTGCTCCGACCAGAACTCGCTCTCTTTCTTCTCCGCCTCGGTGCGCTGAAGATCGCTCACCAGGTTCTGACGCAGCAGGAAGTTTTCCCTGAGATAACGGCCGCGTATGACGTTGGCATATACGCCGACGATATTGGCGCTGACGAAAAAGAAACAGTTTGTCATCAGCACCGGCCATTCTTGCGTATTGCCCATGTTGTGAATGTAGAGGGCGATCAGCACATACAGCACGACCAGGGCCAGCCCGGTCGCAGCGCTCTGCCAGATTTGCAGGAACGACCAGGTGTAGAGCGCCATGACGACCAGGATCAGGCCGGTGTAATACAGATGCCTTGCGAGGTCGGCTGGTCCGGAGAGAAAGACCATTGCTTCGATCCCCAGGCCCAGCCCGAGGTACATCGTGACGATCAGCGGTACGTAGCGCTTTATGAAAAATGGGAAATGCGTTGACCAGTAGTAGCCCAGCAGCATGATCACGGCGATGGTCCTGATCAGCCAGACTTCCTGCAATGCGGTGGGTATCGCCCAGATGTCGAGAATGCCGAACAAGGCGTAAAGCACGGAAGCAAGCACGCAGCCTTCGCGCGTGCTGCGAATTCGTTCTTCGGCAAGGTGTGCCTCGAACGAGGCACGCAACTGCACAGGGATGGGATGCGTGCGCATTGGATGATACTAACCAGCGTTGCCCGGTTTGCGCAACTGAGCGCCGCTTGCGCGCCTTGCCACGGGAGCGTAGAGCAGGTTTCGCGGGCGGACTTCGACCGATGTCGGGCCTTCGGCGACGCCTCGCCTGGCGCGGCTTGGCGATCGATGGCCTTCTTGCGCGAGGTTTCGCAATTGACTTAACCGGCTCGCTCGCGCATCATTTCGCCAGCGCCGCGAAGATTTCAGCAGCAGCGGCAATTTCATTCCCACAACAGCCGATAATCCGACTCCCATGCCCCGCATACTATTGCTTTACGCCAGCATCGAAGGCCAGACGGCGCTTATCGCCGAGCGCATGGCGCACACGCTGCGCGAAACAGGACACAGCGTGGACATGGTGCCGGCGGACGCCGATCCGGCGCGGCTGGATCCAACGGCCTACGACGGCGTGATCATCGGTGCCTCTATTCATTACGGCAACCATCCCGCTTTTCTGCGCACGCTGGTACGGCGGCTTCGCGGCGCGCTCGAGGCACGGCCCAACGCATTTTTCTCGGTGAGCTTAAGCGCGGGTGGGCCGCGCCCGAAGCCCGCGGCCGCGCAGCGCTACATCGACAAGTTCCTGCGTAAGACCGGCTGGCAGCCGCAGCTCGTCGCCAGTTTCGCCGGAGCGGTCAGGTACAGCCTCTACGGTCCGATCAAACGCCGGGTGATGATCGTGTTCGTCGGTCTGGGCGGCGGCGAAACCGACACCTCGCGGGATTACGAGTACACCGATTGGGCGGCGGTGGAGCGTTTCGCCGGGGAATTCGCACAGCGGCTGAAACAGTCGTAAGTTGCACAATCCGGGCGGTGCTTCAGGCGCCCACACGCACACACACCTTGCCGTGTACCTTTCCCTGTCGCATGCGGCGCTGCGCCGAAGCGACCTGGCTCAAGTCCACGATTTCCTGAATGTGCGGCACGATGACGCGCTCGGCGGCGAGCTTGGCCAGCCGCGCGAGCAATGCGGCATCGGTCTTGAGCAGGAAGGGCACGCAGCGCTGACGCGATGTTGCCCGTGCGACCAGCGCCGCCCAGTACAGCGCCAGCCGCGGCATGGTGTTGATATAGAAGCCGCTCGTCGTCAGCAGCGGCCGCGCCTGCGCGAACGATGCGGCTGCAGCGGCATCGAAGATCACGTCGAAGTGCTGGCCCGGCCGCAGCCAGTCTTCGGTCTTGTAATCGATGACGCGCTCGGCGCCCAGGGACCGGACGTAATCGAGGTTGGCCGTGCCGCACACGCCGGTGATGCGGGCGCCGATCGAGCGCGCCAGTTGCACCGCGGTCGCGCCCACGGCGCCGGAGGCGCCGCTGATCAGGATAGCCTGGCCGGCTTGAAGCCGCGCGATGTCGGTGAGCGACTGCAGGGCGGTGCCGGAGGCGACCGGCAAGCTCGCAGCGATTTCGTCGCTTACGGCCTCCGGGGTGAGCGCGATCAGGTCCGCCGAAAGGGCGACGAACTGCGCGCATGATCCGCGGCCGCCCAGGGGATCGACCGAGCCGAACACCCGCTGGCCCACTTTGTAGCCCTGCACGCCGGCACCCAGCGCGCTGATTTCGCCCGCGAAATCCTTGCCGGTGATCGCCGGACGCTTGGGGCGGCCGAGCATGCGCAAAATGCCGCTGCGCAACTTGAAGTCGATCGGGTTCAGGCTGGCCATGCGCACGCGCACCTGCACCTCGCCGCGCGCGGGCTGCGCTACGGCGGCTTCGCGCAGTGACAGCACCGATTCGTCGCCGAAGCGGTCATACATGACTGCTTGCATACGCGCCTCCGGCAGTCAACGCTATCTGGATTTGCGCAGCACGGGATTGAGCAGGTCGATATCCGCCTGAACCTGATCGCGGCTGCGCTCGTAGATTAGTTCCCGTCCCATCACGCTGCCGGCGTAGGACAGGCCGTTTCGGGTCGGACTGAGCGTGCACTTGACGTTGTGGACGCCTTCGCCGAGCACGATTTCGATGCCGCTGGCGCGCTTGTTGAGGACCACGACTTCCATGGTCTGGCCGGTTTCGGTTCGTACCTTGATCTTCTCGATATTCATGCGCGCATCCGCCCCTGCCTAATATTTCCAGCCGCCGCTGGCGAGCCACTTTTCGACCTGCTCCAGGCGGTCGGCTCCCCAGAAGGCCTCGTCGTCGACGACAATATAGGGCGAGCCGAACGCGCCGCGGGCGATCGCCTTGTCCACCTCGGTCTTCACCAGCTCCTTGATCGCCGGATCATTGAGCGCGGCGCGCACCTCGTCCGCCTTGTACCCGAGCTTGGCGCATACGGCGATGGTGTCCTCGGGATTGGAGATGTTGACGTCATTGACGAAATAGGCGCGATACAGGGCTGCGGCCACGGCCTTCGCCTGTTTCGGATCTTTCTGGTTGACCCAGTAAAAAGCGCGCGCCGGTGCCTGCGAGGATATCGGGAAGGTGGAGGGCAGCTTGTACTCCACGCCGTAGTATTTTGCGCTGCGGGCGAAATCGCGCTTGGCGTAATCGCCTTTCAGAGGCACGTTGGGCAAGGGCCCGCTGCCGGTGATTTTCATCGCCGCGCCGAGCAGAAACGGCCGCCA
>JACZJU010000289.1 GCA_014860395.1 Burkholderiales bacterium
CCCCCTACCCCTCCCGGCTCGACGTCCACACCGGTGAGAGACCTCGCGGCCCGGATCTACGTCGAACTGGTCGGCCGCGTCATGCTCACCAAAGAGCAGACCAAACCCAACCCCGTGGACCTGGCCAAGTATTGCTACAAGCTCGCCGAGGCATTTCAGAGCGTCGAGATCGACGCGCAGAAAGAAGCCGTCGCGAAGATGGCGAAATACGATGTCAAGGTCGATGACATGACCAGCTGGAAAAAATAGTCCACGTGCGGATAACCGTCGCCTCTACGCGAACATGAGCAAGCGCATGCGCCTGAGGCCGGGGCAACTGAAAATCGGCCAAACGCTGATTTGGGATGTCTACGACCAGAGCGGCAACCTGCTGCTGCGCCGCGGCCAGGAAATCACCCGCGAGTCCCAGATCGATTCCCTGCTGCAGCGCGGATTGTTCGCCGACATCGCGGGCCATGCGGGATCGTCGGGCGTGTCGTCGCTGGAGGACGACGCCAATTACGACCCGTTCTGGCTCTGGGACAAGGCCCAGGGCAAACTCGCCCGGCTGCTGCGCGCGCCAACCGCGGAAGCGGGCTTCGCCGACAAGGCGATGGAGATATCCGGGCTGATGCATGGCCTGTGCGAACGCAGCCCCGACATGGCGCTCGCGGCCATCATGCTGATGGAGCAAAAGGACTATCCGGTGATTCACTCCATGCATGTCGCCGTGCTTGCTGATCTGACCGCCAGGCGCATACATTGGGACGAGGGCCGGCGCACGACCTTGTGCTGCGCGGCGCTGACGATGAATATCGCCATGATCGAATTGCAGGCCCTGCTTTTCGAGCAATCGACGCCGCTCACATCGGATCAGCGCAGCCTGATCGAATCGCACCCCGGGCGCGGGGAAACCATGTTGCGCGCTGCAGGGATCCGCGATGAAGTGTGGCTGCGCGCCGTGCGCGAACACCACGAGTCTCCGGATGGAAAAGGCTATCCGGCCGGCCTCACTACGCCTTCCGAGGAAGCGCTGCTGCTGCGCACCGCCGACATACTCAGCGCCAAGGTGTCGCCTCGGGCCACGCGTTCGCCGATGCCTTCGACCGGGGCGGTGCGTGCGCTGTTTCTGCAGGAAGGCAGCGGCGAAGGCAATCCCTTCTCGGCGGCGATGATCAAGGAGATCGGGATCTACCCGCCGGGCACCTTCGTCAAGCTCGAAAACGGCGAGGTCGGCGTGGTTCAGCGGCGCGGCGGCAGCGCCAACACGCCGGTGGTGGCAAGTCTGGTCACCACGCAGGGCATGCCGCGGATCCAGCCGGTAATTCGCGATACGCAGACTCCGGGCCTGGGCATCTCCGCGGTGATGCCGCGCGACGACCTGATGCTGCGCTTCAACCTGAACCACCTCTGGAAAACCTGAACCTCGCCTCGAGCGAGTCCGCCTGTCGTTGAACGGTGCATCGACGTCGAGCGACTGCTTTTCGGTGGCCACCATCGCGCACTGGTACCACCGCCTGAGGTCTTGACGACCCATCGTTCGCAAGGCGAGAATGCTTCTCACCCAAGCACTGCCTCAGGGAGAACAACATGAACATTGCCTGTGAAAGCGCCGTGGTCGCGCCCGAGTGCCCGGCCGGCGCGGCGGTGCCAGGATCGGTTCGGCCCCGTGCCGAATCAGCTTGTACAGCCAGTCCACTGCGCCCAGCCCCGATTTGGCGCGGCAAGTCCGCGCGCATCATCGAATCCTGAATCCCGGAGAACACCATGCGCCCAATCGATTCGTCTGTTCCCTTGCTGCTGCGCTCCATCGCCGTTGCTTGCATGACGCTGCTCATCGTCCTGGCTCTGCCCGCGCGCGCTGCGGACTTCCTGATCAACAACGAAGCCGATCTGCGCGCGGCGCTGAATCCGGGCACCGGCGCGCAGAACGGCGACACCATCACCTTCAATGCGAACGTGACCCTGACCGCCGACCTGCCGGCGGTGCAGAACAGCGTCACCATCATCGGCGGCAGCCACACGCTGTCGGGCAACAACACCTATCGCGGTCTGCTGGTCTATTCGGGAACGATCGCCATCCAGGACCTCTCCATCACTAACGCCGTGGCATCAGGCGGCAACGGCGGCAACGGCGGCAACGGCGGCGCTGGCTTCACCCCGGGCGCGACGGCTGGAGGCGGTGGCGCCGGCCTGGGCGGTGCGATCTTCGTAGCCCAGGGCGCTAACGTAACGGTGGCCAACGTCAGCCTGACCGGCAACACGGCGGCCGGCGGCGCCAGCGGCGGCATCGGCGCCGGTAGCAACAACCCGGGCGGCGGCGGCGGCATGGGCGGCAACGGCGGCGATGGCGGTGTTGCTGGCAACGGCGGCGGGGGCGGCTTGGGCGTCGGTGCCAACG
>JACZJU010000290.1 GCA_014860395.1 Burkholderiales bacterium
GGCTACGGCGCCGGCGCGCGCTGGAAGAGCCCGGTCGGTCTGCTCAATCTCGATCTTGCCTACGGCCGCGAAGTCGGCAAACTGCGCGTGCATTTCTCCGTGGGGATTCCGTTCTGATGGCGCGCTCCCCCACTTTGCGCAGCTGGCTGCGCGCCCTGGCGGCGGGCACGCTGTTGTTCGCCTGCGCGCTCCTGGGCGCGATCTGGTTCGGCGGCAGCGAGACGGCATTGCGCTGGCTCGCGGCGCAGGCGGTGCAGGCGAGCGCCGGCAAACTGACGCTCGAAGACGTGCGCGGCTCGCTTTACGCAAACATACGCATAGCCCGGTTCGCGTTCGAGGACGGCGATCGCCGCATCGAAGGTAACCGGCTCGACCTTGCGTGGTCGCCGCGCGCGCTCTTGTTTACCCGCACCGTTCAGATTGACAGTCTCTCGCTGCAAGCGCTCTCGGTCGAACCCGGAAAACCTTCGGCCGAACCGCTGCAGCTGCCGACGACGCTGCAGCTACCGCTGCGGCTGGAAATCCGCAAAGCGCACATCGATGCCCTGGCATTCGCGAGCGACGGCGGCAAACTCGAGTTCAGCGCGCTCACGCTGGAGCTGCAAAATCCGCATGGGCGCCTGCACGCACTGGCGTCGGCGCAAACGCCCTGGGGCAAGGGCGATGCCGATCTGACGCTGGCCCAGGCTGCGCCGTTCGCGCTGAACGGCAGCGCCGGACTCAAGCGCGCAGACGCGCCGCACGCGTACACGGTGCGCGCAGAAGTCGCGGGCACCCTCGCCGACATCGCCCTGACAGCGACAGGCAACTCGGGCGGCGCCGAGGCCGAGCTGCGCGCCGCGATCGCGCCGCTGCAGCAGATGCCGCTGCGCCAGGCCACGCTGCACGTTGCACGCGTCGATGCGCGCAAGTTCGAGGCCGGGCTGCCGCGCACCGATGTCACTGTCGATCTGAGCCTGCGCGCGCAGGACCAAGGCGCCTACGCCGGCGAACTGAAGCTAGTCAACAGCCTGCCCGGCTCTATCGATGCGTCGCTCGCTCCGCTGCGCGCGGCGGAGCTGGCCTTTGCCGGCACACCCGGCGCGCTCGAGTTGAAAGATGTGCGCCTGGACTTCGGCAATGCGGGCAAGTTGACAGGCGCGGGCAGCCTGCGCCAGGGCCGGCTGAATCTGGCCCTGGAGACGAGCGCGTTCGACCTGCGCGGCGTCTACGCCAAGCTGGCCGCGACCAGGCTGGCGGGGAGCCTGAAGCTGGCCGCGAACGGCGACACCCAGGAAGTGCAGGCGGATCTGCGCGAAGGCGAGTATCGCGTGCACATCGATGCCTCCCGCCGCGGCGATACGCTGCAAGTCCGTTCGGCGCAGCTTGCGATCGCCGGCGGCGAACTGAACTTCAGCGGCGAGATGTCGCTGGCAAAAGCGCGCGAGTTTCGCGCCGCAGGCAAGCTCTCGCACTTCGACCCGTCGCGGCTGGGCGATTATCCCGCGGCGCTGATCAACGGCAGCATTTCCGCCAGCGGACATCTGTCCCCGAGCCCCGAGGCCGCGCTGGAATTTTCCACCACGGACAGCCGCTACCGCGGACACCGCCTGCACGGCGGCGGCAAGGCGCGCGTTTCCGCGGAGCGCATCTGGGACAGCGACATCGCGCTCGATCTCGGCGCCAATCACCTGTCGGCCCGCGGCGCTTTCGGCGCCCCTGGCGACGGCCTGGATTGGCGGCTCGACGGCGGCGATCTTGCCGCGTTCGCGGCGCAATTGGGCGGGCAATTGCGCGCCTCGGGCAAGCTGGAGGGGACTATCGCCGAGCCCTCCGGCGCGTTCCGCGCCCAGGGTCGCAATTTGGTGTGGGCGGGCGAGCACCGCGTGGCGGAATTCTCCGTCGACGGAAAAATCGACCGGGGCATCGACGGTCCGCTGGCGCTCAGCGCGTCGCTGCGCGATTACCGCTCGAAAGCGCTAGAGATCGAAGCGGCGTCGGTGACCGGGAGCGGACGCCGGGGCGAGCACGAGCTGAAACTGGCGGTGCGCAACGAAACCGTCGACGCGCACGCCGCGCTTGCCGGCGGCTGGCACACGGACAAGGGCTGGTCCGGCCGCATCCTCAGCTTCGACAACCGCGGGCGCTACGCGGTGGCGCTCGAAGCCCCGGCGAGCCTCGCGATCAAAGGCGGCGATTTCGCGCTGGGCGCGGCCACGCTGCGATTTGCGCACGGCAACGTGCGCATAACGGAGCTCGCGCGGCGCGCAAATGGCATCTTCAGCGCCGGTACGCTGTCGGGGCTGGATACGCGCGAGCTGCTGGCGCTGATCGATCCTCTGCAGGAAAACCCGCAGGAAATTTCGGGCGCGCTCACCTTGGGCGGCAGGTGGAAACTCGCCGCGACGGACACGATCAACGGCGAGTTCGAACTGCAGCGCGAGCAGGGCGACCTCACCGTGCTCTCCGAACCGGAGACACCCCTGGGCCTCAGCCGCCTGGCGCTCGCGGCGACGCTGACGGACGACCGGCTCGCCGCCACGCTGGATGCGGCCGGCGCCGTGTTCGGCTCCCTGTCCGCCAGCCTGCGCACGACGCTCACGCGCCAGGGCACGTCCGTGGGCCTGTCCGGGAACGCCCCCCTGGCCTTGGATGCGACACTCGATGTGCCCTCGCTCGCCTGGGTCACATCCCTGTCAGGCGGAAGGATGACGGTAGCCGGCAAGCTCAAGGGGCAGTTCGCCGGGCAGGGCACGGTGGACCAGCCGCACCTGAGCGGCGGCATCAGCGGCGACGGACTCAAATTCGAGTACCCGGAGCAGGGCATCTACCTGAAAGACGGCAAGCTGCGCGCGAGCCTGAAGGAGAACAGCCTGCTGCTGGATCAGCTCACGCTGCGCGGCGGCGAGGGCACGCTCGAAGGCAGCGGCTCGGTCGAATGGGAATCGGGCAAGACCAGCGCGCGCATCGCGCTCAAGGCAAGCAAGCTCGAAGTGATCAAGCGCCTCGACCGTCACCTGATCCTAAGCGGCGATGCAGAGGCGAAGCTGCAGGACAAGCAGGTGCAGTTGACCGCCAAACTGAAAGCTGACAAGGGTGAAATCACCCTGCCGGAGGCGGATACGCCCACCCTCAGCTCCGACGTAGTGGTGCTGGGCCGCGACGGCGAAGCCGAGCGCAAAAGCCCGCCGTTCGCGACCGACATCGCACTCGATCTCGACCTGGGCGACAATTTCCGCCTCAAGGGCCGGGGCATCACCGCGCGCCTGGCCGGCGCGGTCAAGGTGCAAGCGAACAGCGGCGCGCCGGCGACCGCCTCGGGCAGCATCCGTGTCGCCGAGGGCAGCTACTCGGCCTATGCGCAGAGTCTGACCATAGACCGCGGCATCTTCAATTTCGCCGGGCCGCTGGACAACCCGGGCCTGGACATCGTCGCCCTGCGCAAGGGCCTGGCGGTGGAAGCGGGCGTGGCGATACGCGGCACGGCGCTCGCGCCGCAAATCAGCCTCACCTCGAATCCATCCGTTCCCGACAGCGAAAAACTTTCCTGGCTGATCCTCGGCCACGGCATGGAAGGCGCAAACCGCACGGATCTGGGGCTGCTACAGGCTGCGGCCGGCGCATTGCTCGCGCGCGGCGAATCGATCTCGTTGCAGCAGCGCATCGCGCACGCCGCCGGCCTGGACGAATTTTCCCTCGCCGGCGGGAGCGGACTGGAAAGCACGGTCCTGACCCTGGGCAAGCGCCTGTCCTCGCGCGCCTACCTGAGTTTCGAGCAGGGCCTTGCGACCGCCACCAACCTGGTGAAAATCAGCTACACCCTCACGCCGCGCCTGTCGGTGCGCACGCAGACCGGAACCGAAAACGCGGTGGATGCCTTCTATACGTTCAGCTTCAAGTAGGCAGGCCCCGGATTCGCATTCGCTCAATTGTCGAGCATTGCGCAAAGCGTTACAGCCCTACCCTCACCCCAGCCCTCTCCCGCCCAGGCGGGAGAGGGAG
>JACZJU010000291.1 GCA_014860395.1 Burkholderiales bacterium
TTCCACAACTTCAACGTCGTCTATCGCGACGAGCCGGCGGTTGAAGTCGTCGCCTTCACCGCGGCGCAGATTCCCGGCATCGCCGGACGCCGCTATCCGGCCGCGCTCGCAGGGTCGCTCTATCCCGAGGGCATAGCCATCGTGCCCGAAGCGGAACTCGAAGCGCTGATCCGCACGCAGGAAGTGGAGCAGGTCGTGTTCGCCTACAGCGATCTTGCCCACGCCGAAGTCATGCACCTCGCTTCGCGCGCGCTCGCCGCCGGCGCCGATTTCACCCTGCTCGGCCCGCAGCGCACCATGGTGGAGGCAGGCGTGCCGGTAATCGCGGTGTCGGCGGTGCGCACAGGCTGCGGCAAGTCGCCGGTGAGCCGCTGGCTCACGCGCGAGTTGGCCGGCCGCGGCCTGCGCGCCGCGGTGGTGCGCCACCCCATGCCTTACGGCGATCTCGCGCGACAGGGCGTGCAACGCTTCGCCACGCGCGCCGACCTGGCGCGCGCCGACTGCACCCTGGAGGAGCGCGAGGAATACGAGCCCCACCTCGCCGCCGGCAATACCGTCTATGCCGGCGTCGATTACGTCCGCATCATCGAGGAGGCCGGGCGCGATGCCGATATCATCCTCTGGGACGGCGGCAACAACGACTTCCCGTTCGTGCGCCCCGACCTGCACATCGTGCTCGCCGATCCGCTGCGCCCCGGCCACGAGACCGCCTACCACCCGGGCGAAACGGTGCTGCGCATGGCCGACGTCGTGCTGCTGGCGAAAGCCGACTCGGCCGAGCCGGGCGAAGTACAACAGGTGATCGACAGCGCGCGCCGCGTCAATCCGCGCGCGACGATTATCCGCGGCTCGATGCCGGTGCGCCTGGATGATGCGGCGGCAGTGCATGGCAAGCGCGTGTTGGTGGTCGAGGACGGCCCCACCATCACCCACGGCGGCATGCCCCACGGCGCCGGTTACGTCGCGGCGCTGGCGGCCGGGGCGGCGGCGATCGTCGATCCGCGCGCATCCGCCGCGCCAGAAATCGCCGCCGTCTACGCGCAGTACCCGCATATCGGACCGGTGCTGCCGGCGACGGGGTATACACCGGCGCAACTCGAAGCGCTGCGACTGACCATCAACAGCGCCGACGCGGAGGTCGTGGTGACGGCAACGCCAATCGACCTGGCGGCATTGATCGAGATCGACAAGCCGGTGGCGCGCGCGCGCTATGAATTCGTCGACAGCGAGACCCCGGGGCTCGCGGTGGCACTCGATCGCTTCCTCGACGGGCGCGCCAGGACATGAGCGCCGGCGACACAGGCGCGCACCGGCGCGCGGTCGTATTGATGATCATCGCGCCGACGCTGTGGAGCATCGCCGGCGTGGTCACGCGCCATCTGGAGACAACCGGGCGCTGGGAGGTCACGTTCTGGCGCAGCCTGTTCGCCGCCGTCTTCGTGCTCGCCGCGCTGCTCGTCACCCGCGGCCGCGGCGCCTGGAGCACAGTGCGCGCGAGCGGCGGCTACGGCCTGCTCTCGGGCGCGATGTGGGCCATCATGTTCAGCGCGTTCATGCTGGCGCTGATGACCACCACCACCGCGAACACCCTGATCGTCAACAGCATCGGGCCGCTGGTCACGGCGCTGCTTGCGCGCGCGGTGCTGCGCGAGCCGATCGCGCCGCGCACCTGGGCGGCGATCGCGCTCGCCATCGCCGGCATGCTGTGGATGTTCGGCTCGGGCTTCGCCGCGGGCGAGCCGCGCCACGCGGTCGGCATGCTGATCGCCCTCGCCGTGCCCTTGGCTGCGGCGGTGAACTTCGTTACGCTCAAGCACGCCGGACGCTCGGTGGATTTCATCCCGGCAGTGCTGCTCGGCGCGATTATTTCAGCCGTCATCACCTTGCCGGTCGCTCTGCCCTTGCGCGCGAACGCGCACGACCTCTTCCTGCTTGCCGTGCTCGGCTGCCTGCAGCTCGGCCTGCCCTGCATGCTGATGGTGCGCGCGAGCCGGCACCTGTCCGCGCCCGAGATCGCGCTGCTCGCGCTGCTCGAAGTGGTGCTCGGACCGCTGTGGGCGTGGCTCGGCGCGGGCGAAGCGCCGGCTCTGGCGACGCTCGCCGGCGGCGCCCTCATTATCGCCGCGTTGCTTCTGAACGAACTCGCCGCGCTCGGCCTGCGCGTGCACGCGCGGCGCGGTTGAGGTATCGGGGACTTTGACGTAGCCTGTACGCGTTGCCAGTCCTGTCTGCAGAACGGAGGTGCACGTGCCGCGCAAGCTCATCAGCTCTGGTTCAAGCTTCGAGGCCCAGATCGGGTATTCCCGCGCCGTCGTCGACGGCGAATGGGTGTTCGTCTCCGGGACCACCGGTTTCGACTACACGACGATGACCATCGCGGATGACATCGCGATGCAAACCGAACAGTGCCTGAGGAACATCGCCGCTGCGCTGCGGCAAGCGGGCTCAAGCCTCGATGACGTCGTGCGCGTGACCTATATCGTGCCGGCGGCAGCGGAGTTCGAACAATGCTGGCCGGTTCTGCGCAAGCACTTCGGCGAGATCCGGCCAGCGGCGACGATGATTTCGGCTGGTCTGGCCGACCCGCGCATACGCATCGAAATCGAAGTCACCGCAAGAAAGGGTTCCAGCGATCGGAAAGAAGGCGCATGATTGCGACAGCCGTCTCATTCGCAGCCATACGCCGCGCGCACCGTTGAAACTTTCTGACCTCCGCGCTTTTGGGCCCGTACTCGCGCCGACCGCGATCCTGCTGGCCGCGGCGCTCGCATTGACCGTCGGCCCGGCGCTGCCGCCTTCGCTCTCCGGCCTGAAGACGCTGGGGCCCAGCGTGGTGCTGCTGCTGGCTACGGGCATGGGGGTCTGGTTCAACCGCGGCCGCGCCTTCATCGCGCTCGCCTCGCTGCTTGCCGCCTTTGCCGGCTACAGCATTGCGCTGGAGTACGGCGCCGCCAGCTTCGCCGCGCGCGCGGTGTTCACCGCCGCCGCGATTTTCGTACCGCTCAATATCCTGCTGGCGCTGATCTTCCCGGAGCGCGGCATTTCGCATCATTTCAACTACCGCTGGCTCCTGCTGGCCGTGGTCGAAAGCGTATTTACCGCCTGGATTGCGAGCGCCGGGCGCAGCAGCATGTCGGGCATGGCGTGGCAGGACCTGCTGCATCATTGGCTGCTCAGCTCCCCGCCGACACCGATACTCGGACGGTTGCTGTTCGCCGCGGCTTTCGTCGCCGCCACGTTCAGGGCATGGCCGAAGGATCCGGCCGAAGAAACGCGCCCGCTGGACATCGGCCAGGCGGTCGCGCTGGTGGCGTTCTTCATCGCCTGCGAATGGGCGGAGACGCCCGGCGCCTTCGCCGCCTTCATGACGGCGACGGGCACCATCCTGCTGGTGTCGCTGCTGCAGGAGTCGCACCGCCTCGCGTTTCGCGATGAGCTGACCGGACTGCCCAGCCGCCGCGCGCTGGACGAGCGCCTGCAGGGGCTGGGCCCGGTGTACGCGATCGCGATGGTGGACGTCGACCATTTCAAGAATTTCAACGATACCCACGGCCACGACATCGGCGACCAGGTGCTCAGGCTGGTGGGCAGCCGCCTCGCGCAGGCGGCAGGCGGCGGCACCGCCTACCGCTACGGCGGCGAGGAATTCTGCGTAGTGTTTCCCGACCTCAAGCTGGACGAGGCGCTGCCGCATGTCGAAACGCTCCGCGCCGAAATCGCCGCCTACCAGATGGCCGTGCGCAAGGAAGACAGGCCGAAAGACCCCGAGACCGGCGTCAA
>JACZJU010000292.1 GCA_014860395.1 Burkholderiales bacterium
GCTGATCCAGACCATAGGGCGCGCCGCGCGCCACATCAACGGCGCCGCCATACTCTATGCCGACCGCATCACCGACTCGATGAAGCGCGCGATCGGCGAAACCGAGCGCCGCCGCGCCAAGCAGATCGCCTATAACGAGGAGCGCGGCATCACGCCCGTGGGCATCACCAAGCGCATCAAGGACATCATCGAGGGCTTCTACGATCGCGATCAGGCGCAGTTCGACCTGAAAGCGGCGCAGGACCAGGCGCGCTATCTGCACATGAGCGAAAAACAGCTCGCGCGGGAGATCAAGCGTCTGGAGAAGCAGATGCTCGACCATGCGCGCAATCTGGAATTCGAAAAAGCCGCGCAGGTGCGCGACCAGCTTACTGAACTGAGAAAATCCGTCTTCGGCGTGGTCACGCCGGAAGGGGATATCAGGAAGGTGGGATGAGGGTGATCGTCTGTACTGTAGCGAGCGCCATCGTGCGCGGCGAAAGACCTTGCGCGCTGCGCGCGCCAACCGTGTTTTCTGCACGGAAGAGAAGCGTATCCGTACAGAAAACACGGTTCTGGATAAGAGCAAGAACGAGTAGGGGTTAATACAAGATCGTCGCTTGCGTGCGGATGTGCTTTTCATCCGCACGCAAGCGACGATCCGCGCGGACGGCATTTCGTCCGCGCAAATTGCTAATCGATCAAAGGAACACTATCATGAATCTACCGCCACCGGCCCCGCGCCGTCACAAGCATACGCGCGGCATCAGCTGCGAAGGCTACCTGCGCGAGGACGGGCTTTGGGACATCGAGGCGCGCATCGTCGACACCAAGCCTTTCGCCTACCGCGAACCGTTTCGCGGCTTGCGCACGCCCGGCGAAGCGGTGCACGACATGGCCGTGCGCCTGACCATAGACGACGAGATGACGGTGCAGGACATCCAGGTCGCGATGATGTCGGTGCCCTACGGCCCGTGCAGCAGCGCCTTGCCTGCGTTCAAGGGCCTGATCGGCAAAAAGATAGGCGCAGGTTGGCGGCGTGCGGTGCAGGAATGTGTGGGCGGCACCAAGGGCTGCACCCATATGCGCGAGCTGCTGCTGCCCGTTGCCACGGTCGCGTTTCAGACCTTGGGCAGCTGGCCCGAAGACGGCCAGCCGCCGCCCAAGCCCGACCCCGACTTTGCGACCGAGCGCCCGCACTTCGTCGACGGCTGCAAGGCCTGGGCCAGCGACGGCGAAGTGGTGGCCAAGCTGTTCCCGCACTTCCATCGCAAGGCGGGCTGACTTTCGGCTGAGCGAGAAGCAAGGTCTACTTGGAGGACTTCTCCGGCTTGGCCGGCAGCAGGGGTGCCGGCCGGCGCCCGTCGAACATATGGAGAATGCTGAGTATCGGGTGGCGCAGCGGCATGCGCGGGCCGGCCCATTTCATCACCACCCGGATCTGCTCGCGTTTTTCCGCGCTGTAGCAGTGGACGGTGCAATTGGTGCAAGTCGGTTTGGCGTCGCCGAACACGCAGCGCTCGAGCCGGCGCGTAGCGTATTCGAGCAGTTCGGCGCAGTCGGGGCAGAGCGGATCGCGGTTCGGATGACCGTGCCCGCGGCAGTACATGCGCACCATCGCTTCGATGATGGTCAGCTCGCGCGCGCGGCGCACGAAGCGCTTGTCGGTGGTGAATTCGATGATCTGCGGTTTGGGCACTAGACTTCCTTGATTCCGCGCCGCAGCCGCATCGCGCGGCCGACGCTGTCCAATCGTGCAGCGTCCAGGGCGCGTGCCGCAAGCGGCAGCAATTCCTCCTCCTCGCGCGCGATGTGGCCGCGGTAGAGCTCGACCAGCCGTCCGACTTCAGCAGCGTCCAGCTCGCGCAGGGTCCCGAGCCAGACGCCTTCCAGCTTCCAGCGCAACTCGGCCCAGGCCCGCTCCAACTCGCGGTGCTGCGCCTGCAGTGCGGCGATGAGCTCATGCAAAGGCGCCAGTTCAGCATTGGGGACCGCCTGCAGCAGCGCCGGGAACAGGTCCTCTTCCTCGTCGGCATGATGGTGCGGGGCCGAAGTGTCGAAGTAGCGCATCACGTTTTGCGCGGCCTCGCGCGCCGCCTGATCCGGACCGTTCGCGGCCAGATGCGGCACCAATCGCAGCAGCGTCTGGCATTGGCTCTCGACGCGGCCGTGGCAGGCCGAAAGCATTTCCAGCGGCGCCTCGAACCCGGCTGCGGGTGAGGTGAATCCGGGGAAGGTGATCTTGGCCGCGCTCATCAGAGTTCTCCGCGAAGTTAGCGTCCGGCCATCTCAGCCGGCACGCTTTTGCGCCAGCACCAGCATGTTCGCGAGGCGGGCCTTGGGCACGATCAGATCGGCAAGCGTGTAGGCGTCGAGCGAGCGGAAAAAGGCCTCCAGCGCCTGGCCGAGCATGCCGCGAAGCACGCAGGCCGATTCGATGCGGCAGTCGGAAGTGTCGCGGTCGAAGCATTCGACCAGATTGCGGTTGTCTTCGGTGCCGCGCACCAGTTCGCCGACGTTGATCTTGTCCGGCGCCAGACCCAGGCGCATGCCGCCGCCCTTGCCGCGCGCGGTCTCGATGTAGCCGCCCTGCGCCAGGTAGTGCACAACCTTCATCAAATGGTTGGCGGAAATGCCGTAGGCCTCGGCGATCTGCCCGACTGTGGCGATCTCGTCGTCATGGACGCCGAGGTAGATCAACACCCGCAGGCTGTAGTCGGAAAAAGTGGTCAGGCGCATGGCAGGCCCCCTCGGCGCCAATTAAAGATGTATATCATGTGTTGATTATGGCCGAAGTTTAAGTTATAGTAAAGCGGCATATAATATACAGCTTAAAGGGGTGTCATGGAAGCCGAAGGCGCTTTGCCGACCGAGGAGCAGGTACGCGCGGCCCTTTGCTCGGTCGACGACCCCGAGGTCGGCATGAATATCGTCGACCTCGGGCTGGTGTACCGCATCGATATCGCACCGCATCTGGTCCGCGTCGAACTGACCATGACCTCGCCCGCCTGCCCCATGGGGGACCTGATCACCGACAACGCGCGCAGGGCCGTGGGCGCCGTGTCGCCGCAGGACTTGGCCGTCGATGTGGTGCTGGTATGGGATCCGCCGTGGACGCCGGACCTCATGTCGGAGACCGCGCGGCAAACCTTCGGCTGGCCGGGCTGATGCATGGGCATGGCCGGACGATTTTTTTTCAACGACCGATGGAGAACTAAAACATGACCACTGATACGACCACCACCGTCGACGTGCGCGACATCATTCCGCGCGAGCGCCATCCGCTGATTTTCGGCACTTTCGACAAGCTCGTGCCGGGAGACGCGTTCCTGCTGGTCAATGACCACGATCCGAAGCCGCTGTATTACCAGTTCCAGGCCGAACGTGGCGCGAGTTTCGCCTGGGATTACCTGGAAAGCGGCCCCGAGGTATGGAAGGTGCGTATCGCCAAATCCGCCTGAGCGAATGGCGACCGGCGCTGAGGCACGCGGGTAATGAGTACTGGGGTTTCGGTGGCGTGGCGAGTGCCGATGCTGATGCTTGCGTTCGTCTCGTTGTTTGCGGGAATGGCTGCCGGGCTGGCGCGTTTGGGTTGGCCGTTCCCGGCGCCGGTCGCCGAACTGGCCGCGCTGCATGGGCCGTTGATGGCGTGCGGCTTCTTCGGCACGGTGATCAGCCTGGAGCGCGCCGTGGCGCTGTCGCAGCGCTGGGGCTATGCCGGCCCACTGCTGACCGGCGTCGGTGCGGCGGCGGGAATCGCCGGTCTGCCAGATTTGCTGGCTCCCATGCTCATGGTCATGGGCAGTGTCGTGCTGCTGGCCGCCTCGATCCAGTTCTA
>JACZJU010000046.1 GCA_014860395.1 Burkholderiales bacterium
TTCGTGTTCGACAACGAAAAATGGGCGCATGAGGTGGCGCTGCCTGCTTTTGCGATCGCGTCGCGCGCCGTGAGCAATGGCGAATACTGCGAATTCGTCGAAGATCGCGGCTACAGCCGCCGCGAGTTCTGGAGCGAATCCGGCTGGGCCATGCGCGATCGGCTCGCGCTGGATCAACCGCGCTACTGGAGGCGCGACGGGAACGCATGGTCGGTGCGGCGCTGGAATCGCTGGCTGCCGCTCGCCGCGCAGGCGCCGGTGATGCATGTGAGCTGGCACGAGGCCGCAGCCTATTGCGCCTGGGCCGGCCGGCGGCTGGCCAGCGAGGCGGAATGGGAGTATGCGGCGGGGACATTCGCCGATCGCTTTGATTGCGGGAGTGTATGGGAATGGACTTCCAGTCGGTTCGGGCCTTATCCGGGATTTTCCGCTGATCCCTACAAAGAGTACTCCGCACCCTGGTTCGCCGATGAGCACCGCGTGCTGCGCGGCGGCAGCTTTGTCACGCCGCGGCGACTGCTGCGACCGACCTGGCGCAATTACTACCAGCCCGAGCGGGCCGACCTGTTCTGCGGTTTTCGCACTTGCGCCAGGTGAGATGTAAGTCTTCGCGCGAATTGTCGACCTGACGGTAGGGGCATGCACCCGGCCCGGCTGGGTTATAGTTTCATCGGGCAGGCGCCGTGACGGCGCAAGGGCGGCGGCCGCAGCGCGTGCGCCGGGCCGCCGTGTCTACTACGACTTTTCTGGAGCATGATTTCATGATCGCTTTGTTTCGCTTTTTGGTTTTCACGGCTTTGGGCTTGACGTTCACGCACGGCGCTGCAGCGCAAGGCGTGCTCAGGGTATCCGCCATTCCCGACGAAGCGCCGACCGAACTGCAGCGCAAGTTCAAGCCGCTCGGTGATTACCTCGCGCAGGAAACCGGGATGAAAGTCGAGTTCACGCCGGTGACCGATTATGCCGCCGTGGTCGAATCGCTAGCTACGGGAAAGCTCGATCTAGCCTGGCTCGGCGGATTCACGTTCGTGCAGACCAAACTGCGCACCAATGGCACTGCGATACCCATAGTGCAACGCGCCGAGGACGAGAAGTTCACCAGCAAATTCATCGTGCCGGCAGGCAGCAGCGCCAAGACCCTGGCCGACCTCAAGGGCAAGACTTTCGCTTTCGGTTCGCCGTCCTCGACTTCTGGGCATCTGATGCCGCGCTATTTCCTGCTGCAAGCGGGGATCAATCCCGACAAGGATTTCAAGAACGTGGCGTTCTCGGGTGCGCACGATGCAACCGTGGCTTTCGTCGCCGGCGGCAGGGCTGAAGCCGGCGTGCTCAACGCGTCGGTGTGGGACAAGCTGGTGAGCGCGAACAATCCCAACGCGGCGAAGGTCAGGGTGCTGGCGACGACGCCGCCCTATTATGATTACAACTGGACCGTGCGCGGCGACCTCGATCCGGCCCTGGTGAAAAAGCTTACCGCTGCGTTCCTGAAGCTCGACCCAGCCAATCCGGCGCAAAAAGCCATCCTGGATCTGCAGCGCGCATCCAAATTCATTCCGACCAAGGCATCCAACTACGACGGCATCGAGAATGCCGCGAAATCGGCCGGCCTGATCAAATGAGCCGCGGCGCAGCGGCGCGCTGACGCCACGCGTCCCGCACGATGGGTTTCGAGCTCGACCGAGTCGGCCTGGTTCACGCCAACGGACAGGCGCAGGGGCAGCGCGCCCTGCGCGCCGTGTCGATCGTGGCGGCGCGCGGCGAGCGACTGGCGATCATCGGTCCTTCCGGCGCGGGCAAGACTACGCTGTTGCGCATCCTCGCTACCTCGATCCGACCGACGGAAGGGCGGGTCAGCGTGCTCGGAGCCCATCCGTGGCAGCTCGGCGCGGGCGAACTCAGGCGCCTGCGCAGCCGCATCGGCTTCATCCACCAGGCGCCGCCGATTCCGCCGCGCCAGCGCGCAATCACCGCAGTCATCGCCGGGCGCCTGGGCCAGTGGCCATGGTGGAAATCGGCGCTGTCGCTGCTTTATCCGGCCGACATCGCCGGGCCGCGCGATCAGCTGGCGCGACTGGATCTCGCCGACCGCCTGTTCGACCGCTGCGATCGTCTCTCCGGCGGACAGCTGCAGCGCGTCGGCGTGGCGCGCGTACTGTATCAGCGCCCGGATCTGCTGCTCGCGGACGAGCCGGTTTCGGCGATGGATCCGGCGCTCGCAGATCTTGCGGTGAGCCAACTGCACAGCGAGGCGCAGAGCCGCGGCGTGACGCTGGTGGCGAGCCTGCATGCGGTGGATATCGCGCTGCGCTGGTTCCCGCGCGTGATCGGCCTGAAAGCGGGAGAAATCGTGTTCGATCTGCCCCCGGCGCAGGTCAGCGATAGCGTGCTGCGCGATCTGTACGCGTCGGAGACCGCGCTGCCGTCCCAGGATAGCGAGCCCTTTCATCCGCATGTCGAGCATGCGCAGGAGGCGGCCGGCGCTGCGCGTGCATCGGTCGCGCCGCCGCGCGTGATCTAAGGCGTTCGCCGCATGCCGCCCGCTCTTCAGCCGCCGCTTCGCGATCCCGACGCGCTCAGGCGCACCGGCTGGGCGCTGGGGGCGCTGCTCGTGCTGTGGCCACTGTTGCTGATCGCCGAATTCAATCCGGCCGATCTGTTCGACGCGCGCAACCTCGCCGTGATGGGCGGCTTCCTCGGGCAGTTCTTGCCGCCGAATCTCAGCGGGGATTTCCTCGCGCTGGTACTCAAGGCAACCATCGAGACGCTGGCGATGGCGACCGCGGGCATTGCGCTTGCGATGCTGCTCGCCGTGCCGCTGGGCCTTGCGCTCACGCACAGCCTGTCGGTTTCACGCATCGGCCCCGGGCCTGATCAGGGCTTGGGTGAATTCTTGCGCGTGCTCGCGCGGTTCGCGCTGCTGATATTGCGCGGTGTACCCGAACTGGTCTGGGCCCTGCTGCTGGTGCGCGCCTTCGGACTGGGTCCGGCCGCCGGCGTGCTGGCGATCGCCCTGACCTACGGCGGCATGCTGGGCAAAGTCTATTCGGAGATACTCGAATCCGGCGACACGCGTCCCGCGCGCGTGCTGCTCGAATCCGGCGGCGGCCGCCTGATGGCGTTTTTCTACGGACTCTTGCCGGGAGCGGGGCAGGAACTGGCTTCCTACACCATCTATCGCTGGGAGTGCGCGGTGCGCGCGTCGGTGATCATGGGCTTCGTCGGCGCCGGCGGCCTCGGGCAGCTCATGGACCAGTCGATGAAAATGCTCAATGGCGGCGAGGTATCGACCATCCTGATCGTGTTCCTGCTGCTGGTGCTCCTGGCCGATGCGATCAGCGTGTTCCTGCGCAGGCTGCTCGCATGAGCGCTGTGAGCTTCGCCGAGCGGCGCGCTGCTTTGGGTTTTTGCCTGCATTGCTGGCTGAGCCTGCTGCTGCTCGCCGTGCTTGTCTGGGGCAGCTTCGCCTATCTGTCGCTCGACCTCGCGCGCCTGTTCACTGCCGAGTCGGGCCGCGGCATGCTGCAGTTCGCCATGCGGTTTTTTCCGCCCGATATCAGCGCGGAATTCCTGCGCAAGATCGCCAAGGGCACGCTCGAAACACTGGCCATATCCGCCGTTGGCACGCTGCTCGCCGCGGGCGCGGGGTTGCTGCTGGCGCTGCCGGCGGCGGGCCGTATGGGCGGCGTGCTCAAGGGGCTGACTCGCTTCCTCCTCAATGCGCTGCGCTCGGTGCCGGAGCTGGTCTGGGCGGCGCTGATGGTGCTGGCCGCGGGATTGGGGCCGTTTGCCGGCACGCTCGCTCTCGCATTGCACACCTCGGGCGTGCTTGGCCGCCTGTTCGCCGAAAGCCTGGAAAACGCGCCGCCCGAGCCGGCGCGCGCGCTCGCCGAGAGCGGCGCGGCGCCCGCACTCGCTTTCGTCTACGGCACGCTGCCCGTGATCACGCCGCAACTGGTCTCCTACAGCCTGTACCGCTGGGAAATGAATATACGCATGGCCACGGTGCTCGGCTTCGTCGGCGCCGGCGGACTGGGTCAGATGCTCTACTACGAGCTGTCGCTGCTGCACGAGCCGCAGGCCTCGAGCGTCATCATCGCCATGCTGGCGCTGGTGGTGCTGGTGGATGCGGCGAGCGCCTGGGTGCGCCGCCGCCAGATGCGACCGGCCGGCTGACGGCTCGTTAGTGCGTCAGAGCGTGGCGTGGCACAACGCAAACCAGTCGTTTGCGTCGGTCCACGCCTGGATGCGGCCGAACCCGGCCTGCGTCAGCAGCGACTTGAAATCCGCCAGTGCGTATTTGTAGCTGTTCTCCGTATGAATGCGCTGGCCTTGTCTGAAGCTGCGTGCGCCGCCGGGCCAGCGCACCTCGATGTCGCGCCTGGCCTCGAGGTGCATTTCGATGCGCGACGCGCTTGCGTTGAAAAGCGCGACATGACGCCAATCGCCCATGGCGAAATTGCTGCCGATGAGCGCATTGAGGTTGTTGAGCAGATTCAGGTTGAATGCCGCAGTGACCCCGAGGGCATCGTCGTAGGCGGCCTGCAGCAGGGTTGCGGGCTTGATCAGGTCTACGCCGATGAGCAGGCCGCCGCCATAGGCGCCTGCGCACTGCGCTCTGATGCCGGCGAGGAAGGTGAGTGCTTGCTCCGGCGTGAAGTTGCCTATCGACGACCCGGGGTAAAAGAACAGGCGATTGTCGCGGCGCACCGCATCGGGCAGGCGCAGTCCCGAGGAGAAATCGGCGCCGATGCCGAGCATTTCCAGCTCCGGGAAATCGCGCTGGAGCTGCGACAGCGTATGTCGCAGAAAATCCACTGAGATGTCCACCGCAACATACTGGCCAGGCTTGAGCGCATCAAACAGGCTGCGCGCCTTTTCGCAGTTGCCGGCGCCGAGGTCGATCAGCGTCGGCGCAGGTCCCGCTGCGCGCGCAACGCTGTCGCGGCAGGCTTCGAGCAGCCCGCGTTCGGTGCGGGTCGGGTAATACTCCGGTAGTTCGGTGATGGCATCGAACAGGCGAGAGCCCAGCGGCCCGTAGAGGTATTTGGGCGACACCGACGGCGCTTCTGACATCAATCCGGAGATGACGGCGGCGGCCTCCGCGCTTTGCGCGGGCGCATCGGCGGGAAAGGAGAAGAATGTAGGGCAGGTTCGAGGCATCATTTCCTTGGGTGATTCAGGCTGCATCAGTTGCCATGTTTATTCGCAATAGTATCAAGTGCCGCGACGCCGGGCGGCCGCAGCGCTAGGTCGGCGGCCGGCGCAGGCGGTCACGCACGAGTTTTACCGCCAAGGGGATCAAGGTGATGGCACCCAGCGCCAGCACGGAAATCATGATCCGATCGGATTCACCCGTGGCCATTTCGCCGCCGAAATGGGCCAGCAGAAAGCTTGCCGGTACGATGCCGATCAGCGTGGCGATGGCGAAGCGCCAGAACGAGAGTACCGTAAGGCCCGCGGCGTAGCTGACGATATCGAATGAAATAAACGGCACGAGGCGGCTGACGAGCACGATGCCCATCAGCGCGTTTTGAGATCCGAGCAATCCCACGGACAAGCGGTCGCCAAACCAGCGCCGTAGTGTTTCCCCGCCCAACCAGCGTGCCAAGCCGAAAGCGACCAACGCTCCGATCTCGGCACCCAGGAGCACATACAGCGTGCCCCAGGTATGCCCGTACGCGGCTCCGGCAGCCATCGCGATAGGCGCGCTGGGAATGGGGCTCACCAGGATCGCCAGCACCATGAGGCCGATCACCATTACCGGGCCCCATGCCCCCAGCCGCGCGATTTGATCGTGCAGCGCGGTCCGGTTCAGGATCGTCGCCATCGCGCCGGTTTCGTGCAACAGCCAATAGGTCGCCGCCAGCAGCGCAAGCAGCGCAACGACGGCAAGCAGTTTTAGTCGCATCGGCCGCGTCACGAACCCAGCTTAAGGACGACCGGCTCCAGCGCCTCGCCCTGCGGCAGCACCCGGCCGATGGCCGCGGCATGCTCGTATCCGAGCGCGCGCAGTGCTGCCAGACAGGCTTCGACGCGCTCCGCGGGAATGCTGGCAAGCAGCCCCCCGGCGGTCTGCGGATCGAAAATCAGCGCATAGCGCGGATGGCCCAGCGCTTCCGGCTGGTTGCGCAGCGCGCGGCGCAGCCGCACGTTGGCCGGCTGCAGCGAGCTCAGGATACCGGCCGCGCTGGTCTCCTCGGCGCCCTCGAGGACGGGCAGCGCGGCGAGGTCGAGTTCCGCGTCCACACCCGAGGGGCGGGTCATTTCCACCAGATGTCCGAGCAGGCCGAAGCCGGTGAGGTCGGTGCAGGCGGTCGCGCCGTGTTCGCGCAGGCATTGTGCGCCCAAGCGATTCGATTGGCACATCGAGAGCAAGGCCGCGTCTATCCAGCGGCCGCGTGCCTGCAGCTGTGCATGCGCCGCGAACAGCGTGCCGGTGCCGATGGGCTTGGTCAGGATCAGCACATTGCCCGGGCGCATGCCACTTTTGCGCAGCACCGGCGCCATGTCTTCGTCCACCAGGCCGTTGACGGCGAAACCCAGCGCGAGCTCCTTGCCTTCCCCGGTGTGGCCGCCGACCAGCGCGCAGTCGGCCTCGTTGAGCACTTCGATCGCGCCGGACATCATTTGAAACAGCAGGTCTTCCTGCTTGGCCTCCAGTCCCGCGGGCACGGTTACAATCGCAGTGGCGGACTGCGCCTCGGCGCCCATGGCGAAAATGTCTCCCAGCGCATGGTTGGCCGCGACCTTGCCGAATATGTAGGGATCGTCGACGAAGGCGCGGAAGAAATCCACCGTGTGCACCATCGCCTTGCCCGGCGGCACGCGAACCACCGCGGCGTCGTCGGGCGCGTGCAGGCCGATGAGCACATCGTCGCGTTCTACCGGATTCAGCGCGCCGAGCGCGCGCGCGAGCACCGTAGCGCCGACTTTCGCGCCGCAGCCGCCGCAGCGCATGGCGACTGCGGAAATGGCTTGCGCGGCTTCCTCCTCGCCGAGTTTGACCGGCGAGGGCACAGCTTGCGCGCCGCCGGCTTCCATTACCGGAAACTGACTGAACTTGAGCATGAAGCGGCGGTCTATCCAGTCCTTCCAGCGCCACACCCACGCGCCCCCGAAACCGAGCGCGCCGCGCGAGGCGACGGCGTAGCGGTCGCCGGTGCTGATCAGCGCGAGCCAGCTTTTCTGCGGACGGTAGGGCTTGAGCGTCCTGCCTTCGACGGCGCGGCGCAGGTTCTCGGTCAACGGCGGTCCCTGGCGCACCGCGAATACCCCCGCTTTCTCCAGCGGGCGATCGACCATGCTGGCGATGTCGCCTGCGGCGAACACCCTGGGGTCAGTCACGGTCTGCAGGGTGTCGGTCACCTGAATGAACCCGTCGGCATCGAGAGCGAGCCCCGTTTCGCGCAGCCACGGCGCGCCGCCGGCGCGCGTGACCCATACGATTTCGTCGGCGGCCACTGTTTCGCCACCCGCCGTCTGCAGGCTACCCGCCGAAACCCGGGTGACCTCGGCGTTGCAGTGCAGGTCTACTCCGCGTTCGGCAAGAACGCGCTCGAATGCGCGCCGCACCGTGCTGTTGTGCGTGCGCAGGATGACCGCGCCGCGTGTGAGCAGGTGGAAGCTGAGTTCGTCCGGATTGCGCCCTAGCGCGCGCAGCTCGTTGCGCAGGCGGTATTGCATCGCCAGCGTCAGCTCGACGCCGCCGGCGCCGCCGCCGACGACGGCGATACGCGTGGTTCCGGCATGATTGCGCACGCGCGCCAGCAGCAGCTGCCAGCGCTCGTTGAAACCGTTGATCGGCTTCACCGGCACGGCGTGTTCGTTGGCCCCGGCCACATGGCTCATCTGCGGCGTGGAGCCAATATTGATCGACAGTTGGTCGTAAGGCACCGGCGGGCGATTGCGGCACAGCACCTTGCCTGCGTCGCGGTCCAGGCCCAGCGCCTCGTCGCGAAAATAGCGCGCGCCCGCAAACCGGGCCAGGCGCGACAAGTCGATGTGGACGTCGTCGTAACTGTAATGCCCGGCGATATAGCCCGGCAGCATGCCGGAATAGGGCGTATGCGTGTCGCGGCAGATCACGGTCAGGCGCACGCCGGGCACGGGATGCATGCCGAAGCGCTTGAGCACGCCAACGTGGCTGTGCCCGCCGCCGACGAGCACGATATCTTTCAGTACCGGTTGATCCGGCGATTGCATGGCGAGCTTCCCTTCAAGGACGGCATGGGGCGCGCAACCAGCGGCGCGCGGTAAGCGCCGTCGACGGCCGGCTCAGTCCGCGTCGTTTTCGAGCACTTCGGGAATTTTACGCGATGCGCGGCGCAGAAATTCGATCTGGCGCGAGAAATTGGTGCAGCGCTCGCACATCATCAGGTGCAGGCGCAGCCGCACACGTTCCGGCATCGTCAGAGCTTGTTCCATCGCGCGCGAGCTGAGTTTTGCCGCCTGTTCGCATGGATAAATCAATCTATGGATCATTTGAAAATGAGGGAGCGCATCCCTTCATTCTCCCTTGAATCGGAGGTCATTTCGGTACTGCCGAAACGGCCTATCAATCATGTTGTGTCCCAAACCAGTTCTTGCTTATGCAGGTACGCAGGCTCTGCCTCGCTCTAAAGAGAATTACGTGCAGATTAGTCGTAGTAATCTCGATTTTCTTACAGATTTCTTCAGATGACAGACCCATCACCTCGCGCATCGAGTACACCAGCGCGTCGCGCCTGGACATGCGCTGGCAACACTCCTGATAGACGCGCCAGAACTGGCTGGCCTCGAGCGCGGCGTCGGGCTTGCCCCAGTCGGCGGGCGGATCGACCCAGTTGCCGCCGGCGTCGAATGCGCCTTCGGCGGAGTTGTTGTCTTGGTCCAGCGAAAATGCATCCGGTGGCAGAGCGCGGTCGCGGCTGCGCATCAGGTCGATGACCTTGTGCTTGAGGATGCCGGTGAGCCAGGTGCGCAGTTGCGAGCGGCCCTGGAATCGATCGCGCTGGGACAAAGCCGCGACTAGCGTGTCCTGCACCGCATCCTCGGCGAGCGACGGATCGCGCAGATGAAACTGCGCGTAACGCTGCAAGTATTTGCGGTGCGTCTCCAGAGATTGCGCGAGATCGTCGTCTTCGGCCATCGTGCTTATGCTGCGGGTGGTGATTCCCGTTTCGTGGCAGCGCGCGAACCGCGCACCTAGGTATTTTGCCATGAATCGTCGCGGGATTCCCGGGGCCGCCGCAGATGCAGCGGCACTTGCGCAGCGCAGTCGAACCGGGGGCGTGGCCGTCGTGTAAGGAATCGTCGATTTCGCGCGACTAGATGCAAAGGCAGTGTGCAAACGCGCCGGAATGCGCGACCGCGTATCGCAGGACCCCGGCAATTGGCGGGACGACGAATCCCGCGGCAAGGCTGTCGCGCACTGCGATTCGGCAATTTTCTATCCGGGACAGGTATGGAACCAAAGCACGTAGCGCTCGTCATCGCCGATATCGGCGGCTATACGAATTTCATCAGGTTTCACAAGACCGCCCTGTTGCATGCCGAGGAAATTGTCTCGCAGTTGCTGGGGGCGATCATCGAACGCGCGGACTTTCCACTTGTGCTCAACAAGCTGGAAGGCGACGCGGTGCTGCTTTATGCGGAAATGGGCGATGCGGAAGCAGCCGCTGCGCGCGACGTCGCGCGGCAGGTCACGGCTTTCTTTTCCGCATTTCATGCGAAATCGAAGGAACTGTCGAGCAACCGGGCGAACTGTCCCTGCGACGCCTGCCAACACATTCTCGATCTCAAGCTGAAAGCGGTTTTGCATCATGGCGTGGTTGCCATCAAGAAAATAAGGCAGTTCGAAGAACTGACCGGCGAGGACGTGATCCTGGTGCATCGCCTGCTGAAGAACAGCGTGTCCAAGCCGGAATACATCCTGATGAGCGCATCATTTCATCGTCTGGCCGGTGATCTCGCGGGTTACAGCAGCTATGGAGGCGAAGAAACCTGCGACGGTCTCGGCAGTATAGACACCGTTGTGTTTTCGCCCCTGTTACCTGCCGCAGCTTGAAGACCCGCTGCAAAATGAGTTTTGAAACGGCAAATCCAGGGGAGTATGAGGGGAGATATTCCCTCATACTGTTACTCGTTCGCCGATCCCGCATCAATCAAAAGGAGACACTATGGCCATCAAAGCACTAACCCTGGACACCGGCGGCACCATCCTCGATTGGCACGGCGGCATCAGCCGCGCGTTCGCCGCCGCGGGCGCGCGCCGCGGTCTGCAAGCGGACTGGCACGAGGTCACCAACGAATACCGCCGCCGCTCGCTGAAGGGCATGGTCGGGCTGGTCCATCCGGACTTCAATTTCGATGATCTGCATCGCCGGACGCTCGACGAGGTGATCCTGGAGTTCCGACTGGACGCGCTGACCGCCGATGACAGGGATGTCATCTGGCGCACTTGGCATTCGCTCGATGCCTGGCCGGATTTCCCCGCGGTGCAGGCGCGGCTGCGCCGCAAATACGTCGTTGCCTCGCTCACCCTGCTGACGACCTCGCTGGTGATCGATGTCGCGAAGAAGAACGGTTTCGACTGGGATGCAATCATTTCCTGCGAGATGATAGGCATCTACAAGACGCGGCCCGAGTCCTACCTCACCGCGGCGAAATGGCTGCAACTCGACCCGTCCGAAATCATGATGGTCGCCTGCCACAACTTTGACCTGAACGCGGCGCGCGACAACGGCTACAAGAGCGCATTCGTGAAGCGCCCCACCGAGTGGGGACCGTCCGGGCCGCCCGACCCCACACCCAACCCGGCGCATGATCTGATTGTTGACGGCTTTGAGGAACTGGCGACGCGGCTGGGCGCGTAGTTTGGCGTGCAGTCAGGCCACAGCCAAGTCGCCGGGCTGCTGCAAGCAAAACGCCGGTCCCTGGCTTATGCGCTCGAAATAGGACAGCCAGGCGGAAGAGCCCGCGGGCCAGTTGGCCAGAAAATATGCTTGCCAGGCCGCGTCGTCGTAGCGGATGGGGAGCGCGTCGATGTGCGCGTCCTTCACGCTATGGCCGTAGAGGTAGGCATGGGGTGACGGTGTTCTGCCGATCCGGGTCAGGATGCCGAAACGGGCGCCATGGGCGTTCGGCATGCCCGCGGCGCCGTTGTTCGCGACCAGCTTTGGTCCGTCGAGATCGAAGCGGCGTGCGGCAGGCAGGCAGGTATGGCTGCTCGCGAATACATCGACTGCGGCTGCATCGAATGCTTGCGCGCGCCAGGCACGCTGGTTGGGATCATCCAGACTCGAGACATCGAAGCGCCAGCCGGCCAGCGATTCGGCATCGCCGTGCACTACGCCGACGCGGGCTGCTCCCACACGGTAGCGCGCCACCATCGGCAGCTCACTGATGCGCCCCAGCAAATCCGGATGCCGCGCTGCCGTGCGTTTCAGCCGGGCGTGTATCCGGTTAGAGCGCTCGACCACGGCGGCATCCACCGAATCGGGATAGGCGCAGCCGCATCCGGCATCGTCGGATGCCTCGCCCAATTCGGCCTCCACGTTGCCGAGAATGGCGTCGTGCCGCAGCACGCGTTCGTTGATCGCGCGAAAGCCGGCATCGTCGACGTTGAACCAGTTGAAGTCGCCGTTGAAGCACAGGGTCACCGGCCCGGGTTCGGCGGCGGCCATCGCCTCTACCGCGGCCAGAGCCTGAGGATTGCCATACAGCCCGCCGATTAGATACAGGGTTTCCGCCGACCGTTCGGGCGCGGCGGCAATGGCGAGCGGTCCGTAGCGGTAGCGTAACGGGCAGACCCGGCCGGGCGTGCTCGAGCTGGTCATGTTTAGCTGGCGCAAGTCGGCGCCGGCGCAATTGGATCCTCCAGCGCGCCGCCACAGCTGGAGCCCTGTCCCGCCGTGCAACCGTAGCAATGATCCGCCACGCGAATCGGCAGGCCTTCCAACTGGGCGACAGTGGTGTCGGTGATGTGCAGCCGGGGGCGGTTCTCGTCCGGCAGGGTCAGGCCGAGCTGCTGGTTGAAGTCGCAGTCGTAGACATAGCCTTGCCAGTCCACGCTGATCAGGCTGCGGCACATCACTTGATCCAGGTTTTCGTCGCGGTGCGCCGCGCGCAGCGTCGTCATATAGGCGTTGAACTCCCCTTTCGAGATCAACATGCTGCCGAAGCGCTGGATCGGCATGTTGGCAAGCGTGAACAAATGATTGAACACGATGCCGTAACGCTCGCCCAGATAGCGCTTGTAATCGGCCTCCAGCGCGGCCTGTGCCGGCGGCAAGCTGGCGCCCTGCGGGTTATAGACCAAGTTGAGGTCGAGGCCGCTGCCCACGCGCCCATAGCCCAGGGCATTGAGCCTCCTGAGGCCTTTCAGGCTGGCTTCGAACACGCCTTTGCCGCGCTGCTTGTCGACGTTTTCTTCCTGGTAACAGGGCAGAGAGGCGACGATTTCGACCCTGTGGGCCGCCAGGAACGCCGCCAGGTCTTCGAAGCCGGGCTCCTCCAGTATGGTGAGGTTGCAGCGGTCGATCACGCGCAGTCCGCGCGCGCGCGCGGCAATCACCAGTCTGCGGAAATTGCGGTTCAGCTCTGGGGCGCCACCCGTGAGGTCTATGGTGGTGATCTCGGGGCTGGCGGCGAGGAAATCGATGGCGGCATCGACGGTCTCGTCCGTCATCTCCTCGGTTCGATTCGGTCCCGCGTTTACGTGGCAGTGCACACAGCTCTGATTGCAGCGGTAGCCAAGATTCAGTTGCAGCGTCTCGATGGTGCGGCGCTTCAGGCGCGGGAAATCGGTGCGGGCGAGCAGGTGAACGGTGGCGTGCATGAAGGATTCTCCGGGAGGACTCACCTTATTAGTCGTCGCCAGGCCGCAAAGGGTTACAAGCCGGCGGAAATAAAGTTCGACAAGGGTTGCGGCTGTCGATCCGGTACCCTAACGCGTTTTGAGTTCTTATGCAGGTGAGCCGACGTGCTCTGGCGTTTTGGCCCGGCTCCGGCGGCCAGAGTCGGAACGGCTACCGTTGCGGCTCCGGCGGGCAATCGGCCGGTGGCGCCACCGATCCAAAGAACACGCGGCCGAAGCCGGCAATGCCGGCTTCGGCCGCGCGCCGCGTTCGCTGCGCGTAGGAGCTAGAGCTACGACTTTCCGACCATTACGTATGTGCCGTCCGCATTGAAGGTGACAGTGGCGTCGAGGAAGTAGGCCTGCACCTTGCCGCCCAGCATTTTCACGGTATCGAAAGCCTCGCCGGCGCGGGCGCCCGTGCCGCAAACGAAGACCACCGGCTTGTCCGCAGGCAGCGTGGCTATCTTTTTCTCGAGCTCGTTCATCGGTATGTTCACTGCACCCTTGATAGTGCCGGCAGCAAATTCTTTCGGATCACGCACGTCGACCAGCATCACCGCGCCGGGGTTTTCCTTCCAGGCTTTTTCAAACGACGCGACCGTGACCGTTCCCTTCTCCTTGCCGGGCTGCAATAACGTTGCGGTCATTGGGGCGCCGCCCGTCGCGGCAGGAGCGGCCATGGCGCTTGCAGCGCCGCCATACAGCTTTTCCCACTCCGGATAGCCCGGCGGGTAGGTCATCACGTTCGTATAGCCGAGCTTGCGGGCTTTTTCGGCGGATTTGTCTGACAAGAGGCACTTAAGGCCGCCGCAGTAGTAGATCAGCGGGGTCGCCTTGTTGGCCGGCAGCTTGTCGATGTTCTTGTCGAACGCGCTGTCGGAAATATTGATGGCGGTCGGGATCATGCCTTTGCCGGCAACGCGCCCCGGCCGTGCATCGATGAGTGCGTAATCGGCCTTTTCATCGATCAGCTTCTTGATGTGCGCGGCGGATACCGAGACCGGCCCGCCCTTCGCCTGCCAGTCGGGCATCCCGTCCGCATAGACTTTTATGTTGGTATAGCCGAGTTTCTCGGCTTTGAACGCCGAATTGTGGCTGAGCATGCATTTGACTCCGCCGCAGTAGAACAGCAGCAGCGTAGATTTGTCTTCCGGAAGCTTGGCGACCTGTTTCTCGAACTGACTGTCGGGGATGTTCACGGCGCCGGGAATGTGTCCGGGGTCGTACTGACGCGCTGCAGGGCGCGAGTCGATGATCATCACGCCCATCTTCGGAGGAATATCGACGTTCTGCTGCATGAAGTTATAGTCTGCCAGCGTCTTGAACCATCCCTCCTGGGGCTGAACCGCAGCGGCGTCAGCGGCGGCAGCGGCGGTCGGGAAAAATACGGGGTAGGCGGCCAGAGCCGCAATAGCCATAACCAGTATTGACGTGTGTTTTACTTTCATGGTGCTTTCCTTTAGCTTGGGGATGGGATTTACGACAAAGCGAATTCTTTGATGGATTCCTTGCGAAGCGCGCGCCCATGCGCTAGCTGGACCCGGCCAGACACGCCCAAACAGTGCGCCTTGCCGTTATGGCGTGGCGCCTGCAACGGGTTGCTCCGAAATCAGCTGCAACTGGCTGGAGAGTCGCCATCCTTCGCGCCCTTGATTAAAAATGCCTTGATGTCCGCTGCCAACTCCTCGTCCGGCACATCGGCGAACTTCTCGGCGGCCTTGTTGGAAGCTTTGATGCTGGCGCGATAGGCCTTGCTGACATACTGCTTGACCGACTCCTTGCCTTTGGCGTGCTTGTCTGCCGCCAGGTAAGCCGTCCATTCGGCCACGGTCCTGGCGTTCGGATTGATCGAACCGACGGGCTGTGCCACGTGGCATGAGGTGCATACGCTGCGGTAGTAGATGCGGCCACGCTTCCAGTTGGCGTCATAGGCGAACGCTGAAGCGGCAAACAGGGAAAGTACAGCAGCGATGGTCAGAGACTTGATGATTGTCATGCGTGGCATCCTTGCGTAATGTTAGTTGCGCGGGTAATTGCTTTCTCCACGGCAGCTGATCATGGTCATCACGCGCGTCAGTCTGCGCATATGCGCCAATAGTCAGATACGCGCCGTTGAGCCATTGTCGTGCCATAGGCCGGTGCGCATTTGATAAAAATCAAAAAGATTGCCGGAAGCGCTTCCGCGCAAAAAAGGCAATGAAATCCGCCACCTCGGCGGTAGGCAGGCGGCAACCGGGCTTGGTTTTACGTGTTTCAGCCCGAGCGAACGAGCTAGATCATATTGCCCGGGTTTGCGGTAACCTATCGCGCTTTGGGCGAGCGGGCCGCGTCCCGGCCTTATCCTCGACTGTATGGAAAAAATACGCGTATCCAAGCTGATGTCGGAACAAGGGCTTTGTTCGCGCCGGGAGGCCGACGGCTACATCGAGCGCGGCTGGGTGTTCGTCAACGGCGAACGGGTCACCGAGCTCGGTACGCGCGTCGACCCCTCGAGCAAAATCACCTTGAACAAGGCGGGGCAGGCGAGCCAGCTCGCCCGCGTGACCATACTGCTGCACAAGCCCGTCGGATACGTGTCGGCACAGGCTGAGCCGGGTTACAAGCCGGCCGTGACGCTGATCACTGCCGAATCACGTTTTTCCGGCGACCGCTCGCCCGAGCGCTTCCGTGCCATGCACTTGCGGGGTCTGGCGCCGGCCGGACGGCTGGATATCGATTCGCAAGGCTTGCTTGTGATGACGCAGGACGGGCGGATCGCCAAGCAGCTGATCGGCGAGAACTCCGCGATCGAGAAGGAATACCTCGTGCGCGTCCAGGGCCGCCTGTCGAAGCAAGGCCTCGCCCTGCTGAACCACGGCCTGTCGCTCGATGGAGAGGCGCTGCGGCCGGCGCAGGTGGGCTGGCTGAATCAGGATCAGCTGCGCTTCGTTCTGCGCCAGGGCAAGAAGCGCCAGATCCGGCGCATGTGCGAGTTGGTCGGACTGGACGTGGTCGGCTTGAAGCGCATCCGCATCGGCAAGGTGAAACTGGGCGATCTCCCGCCCGGCCAATGGCGCTATCTGCGCAGCGACGAGTCCTTTTAGATCGGCGGAGTCGCCCCGGGCTGTTCACGCGCTTTTATAGCGTGGGCGAGATCGCATAACTTCTGCAGGTGGCGGTCGGCGATGCCAGCCGCGAGCAGGGCTTCCGCGGTGTGCAGCAGGTAATCAATTCCCGGCCCCATGCGGCCGTGGCAGGTCATTAGTCGCTCAATGACGGCTTCAGGCGTCAATCGGCCGGCATAGGCCGGGCCGGCACGGTTGATAGTGAACGTGATGGCGCGGAACTGGGTCGCGCCGTCCGTTACCTGTACCCAGCGCGGTATATAGGCGCCCAGCAGCATCTCGCGCCGCCAGATCAGGCGCAACTCGTTTTCGACGCGATCCGGGGCAATGCGATAGGCAACGCCGCGGCAGCGTCCGCCACGATCCAGGCCCAGCACCAGCCCCGGCCGGTCCGGCGTGCCGCGGTTGACGCGTGACCACAGGCAGAAGCTTCGGTGATAGCCGTGGGTGGTGACCGCCCGCTTTTCCTCGAAATGGAACAGCGGATTCCACACCAGCGAGCCATAACCGAACACCCAGCAGTCCGCGCCGGTTTCGGCCTGCTGCAGAATCTGCCATATGGATTCTTCCAGCTCGGCATCGCTGAGCAAATGTTGGCCGAGCGGCGTCAGTGCCAGCTCCTGGCGGATGCGGTCGTGTTCGAGATCGGCTCGGGTTAGGCTCATGCTGCTGTATTAGGCTACGCCGCTCTTGCGCTTTTCTGCGTCGGCGCGTTGAATTTTTCCAGCAGTCCGGCGCGTTGCTTTTCGGCCTGCTTGAGGTGGCGCATTTTGACGTGGCCGTAGCCGCGGATCAGCTCGGGGATACAGGCAATCTCGACTGCAAGCGCGAGGTTTTCTGGGGTAAGTCGGGCCAGCAATTGCTCCATCGTCGCAGCGTACTCGTCTATCAGCGCGCGCTCGGTGCGGCGCTCCTCGGTGCGGCCGAAGATGTCCAGCGCCGTACCGCGCAGGCCTTTGAGTTTCGCCAACAGCCTGAAGCCGTGCCTCATCCACGGGCCGAAGGTGGACTTCTTCGCCTCGCCCGTGGCCGGGTCGGGCTTGTTCAAAATGGGCGGGGCGAGATGGAACACCACCTTGTAGTCGCCCTCGAACATGCCTTCAATTTTCTGCATGAACGCGGGATTCGAATGCAGCCGGGCAACCTCGTACTCGTCTTTGTAGGTCATGAGCTTGGCGTAATAGCGCGCCACGGCTTCGCTGAGCTTGGTTCCGCTCGCCTTCTCGGACTCGGTCCGGCGCACTTTTTCCACCAGCGCCTTGTAGCGCGCCGCATAGTCGGCGTTCTGGTAAGCGGTGAGGAATTCGACGCGATTGGATACCAGCTCATCGAGGCTGCGCGAAAGGTGCTGGCTGATGGGAATGATCTCCGTCGGCGTGGCGATTCTCTCCACGCGCGCGAGATCCATGGCGGCGCGCCGGCCCCAGACGAAACTCTTCAGATTGAATTCGACCGCCACGCCGTTCAGCTCGATGGCTTTTTCGATTGCAGCGCCCGAAACCGGCACCCAGCCTTTCTGCAGCGCGTAGCCAAGCATGAACATATTGGTGGCGATAGAGTCGCCCATGAGATTCGTGGATATGCCTCCTGCGGCGACGAAAGCGACATTGTCCTTGCCGCAGGCTTCGGCGATGTCGTGCAGCAGGTTGCTGCCTGGAAGCTGCCAGTTCGGGTTTTTCACGAACTCGGCGGTCGGCGCGGTGGTGGCGTTGATTACCGCGCGCGTCTTCGGCTCGCTCATCTTGGCCAGCGCATCCGGGCTGGCCGCTACCACTAGGTCGCAGCCGATCACTAGGCTCGCGTCGCCGGTGCCGATGCGTGCCGCGTGCAGGTCTTCGGGGGTATTCGCAATGCGCACATGCGACATCACCGGGCCGCCTTTTTGCGCCAGCCCGGACATGTCGAGCACCGACACGCCTTTGCCCTCAAGATGCGCGGCCATGGCGAGGATCTGGCCGATGGTCACCACGCCCGTGCCGCCAATGCCGGTCACCAGCACGCCGTAGGCCTGGTCTATGGCTGCGGCTGCCGGCGCCGGCAGCGCCGGAAAATCGTCGGCGGACTTCGCCGTGCCGGCCTTGCCTTTCTTCAATTGGCCGCCCTCCACCGTGACGAAGCTGGGGCAGAATCCCTTGACGCAGGAATAATCCTTGTTGCAGGTGGACTGGTTGATCGTGCGCTTGCGGCCGTATTCGGTCTCCAACGGTTCCACCGACAGGCAGTTGGATTTGTCGCTGCAATCGCCGCAACCTTCGCACACCATTTCGTTGATGACGACGCGCTTGGCCGGATCGGGAAAAGCGCCGCGCTTGCGCCGGCGGCGCTTTTCCGAGGCGCAGGTCTGGTCGTAGATGATGGCGGATACACCCGGCAGTTCGCGCAATTCGCGCTGCACCGCATCGAGCTCGTCGCGATGGCGCACCGTCACGCCGGGCGCCCAGTTGACGCCCGATGGATATTTCTCCGGCTCGTCAGTAACGATGACGATGGGGTTCACGCCCTCAGCCGCGATCTGGCGCGAGATCGAGGCCGGATCAAGCGGGCCATCGTGTTTTTGACCGCCGGTCATCGCCACGGCGTCGTTGTACAGGATCTTGTAGGTCATGTTGACCTTGGCCGCGCAGGCGGCGCGGATCGCCATCAGTCCGGAGTGGTAATAGGTGCCATCGCCGAGGTTGGCGAAAATATGTTTCGTGTTCGAAAACGGCGCCTGGCCGATCCAGGGCGCGCCTTCGCCGCCCATGTGGGTAAAGGTCGAAGTGTTGCGGTCCATCCATACCGCCATGAAGTGGCAGCCGATGCCGGCGGTGGCGCGGCTGCCCTCGGGCACGCGGGTGGAGGTGTTGTGCGGGCAGCCGGAGCAGAAATACGGTTGGCGCAGCGTCACGACCTGCGGCCGGGCCAGCGCTTTCTCCTTGAATTCGAGGAAGGCGAGGCGCTCGCGGTAGCGTGCGCCCAGCTGTTTGTCCATGCCGAGTTTTTCCAGCCGGCGTGCAAGGGCCTTGGCGATCATCGCCGGCGAAAGCTCGTAGCTCGCCGGCAGCAGCCAGGTGCCGGCCGGCTGGCCCTCGGCTTGGCTCCATTCGCCGTTGTCGTCGAATTTTCCCACCACGCGCGGCGCTCTCTGATCGGCACGCCACTCGTACAGCTCTTCCTTGATTTGGTATTCGATCAGCTGGCGCTTCTCTTCCACCACCAGAATTTCTTCCAGGCCTTGCGCGAATTTGCGCGCGCCCTGCGGCTCCAGCGGCCAGCTCATCGCCACCTTGTAGACGCGGATGCCAAGGTCGCGCGCGGTATTTTCGTCTATGCCCAGATCGGTCAGCGCCTGCATGGTGTCGCCGTAGGACTTGCCGGTGGTGACGATGCCCAGCCGCGCGCGCGGCGAATCCCAGACGATGCGGTCCAGGCCGTTGGCGCGCACATAGGCGAGCGCCGCGTAGACCTTGTAGTCGAGCAGGCGCACCTCCTGCTCGAGGATGGCGTCGGGCCAGCGGATGCCCAGGCCGCCCGGCGGCAGCACGAAATCGGTCGGAATTTTCACCTGCACGCGATGCGGATCGATGTAGACCGAGGCGCCCGACTCGACCACGTCGGTGACGCATTTGAATCCGACCCACAAGCTGGCGTAGCGCGACATGGCGAAGCCGTGCAGGCCGTAGTCCAGATACTCCTGCACGTTGGCCGGGTTCAGCACCGGAATGCAGCATGCCTTGAGTATGTGTTCGCTCTGATGCGCGAGCGTGGAGGATTTTGCCGCGTGATCGTCGCCGGCGAGTACCAGTACGCCGCCGTACTTGGAGGTGCCGGCAGCATTGCCGTGCTTGAATACGTCGCCGCAGCGGTCCACGCCCGGGCCCTTGCCGTACCAGATGGAGAACACGCCGTCATATTTGGCATCGTTGAACAGGTTGAGCTGCTGCGTGCCCCAAATCGCGGTCGCGGCCAAGTCTTCGTTGACGCCGGGTTGGAATTTAATGTGGTGGGCATCGAGGTGTTTCTTCGCTCCGAGCATAGCCTGGTCGATGCCGCCGAGCGGCGAGCCGCGGTAGCCGGAGATGAAACCTGCCGTATTTAAGCCCGCGGCGAGGTCGCGCTCGCGTTGCATCATGGGCAGGCGCACGATGGCTTGGGTGCCGGTGAGGAACACGCGGCCGGAATCCAGCGTGTACTTGTCGTCCAGCGTGACTTCGTGGAACTTGGCTGGGGCATTCATTGAGCGGACTCCTTGCCGATGAGACTGTCGTCGCAGGCTTCTGGCGACGCTTTTTTGACAGCTAGTATATGCCGGGGTTTCGGAAATATCTAAGAGGCCATTTCAGAATTACCGAAATGGCCCTTGACTTAGGGGAATATGAGGGAATATCTCCCCTCATTTTGAAATAAGCTCTAAGTATGTGCAGCAGCATCACGGAATTGGACGCAATGACAATCGAATGGCTGCTGACCGCGCGCCACCGCAGTTTCAGGGACCGCGTGTTGCGTCGCCGCTGGACTACTCGAGGGGCCGGAACGCAAAGGGGCGTGGATTTGCACGGCCCTGGCCCGCGCCCGGCTTGGCCGCATTCGACGTAACTCCGCTACCCCGACGTTCGGTGGGGCGGATGTTAATTTTTTCGTCGTATCGGGCCCGCTTCAGCGGATCGGCCAGTACCGAGTAAGCGTGGTTGATCATGGACATGCGCGCTGCTGCGTCGGAATCGCCGGGATGCCTGTCGGGGTGGTGTTCCTGCACGAGGCAGCGATACGCCGCCCTGATCACGGCGGGGCGCGCCGTCGGACTGACTTCGAGAATCTCGTATAGAAAAGCGTCCAGCATGGGGCCCGTCAGCGTCTTATTTATCTAATAATAAGCGAATTGCCGGAAATTGCCAAACGCTTCGCCCGCTTCGGAGCGCGGCTGCGTGCTGAGCGATTGCTGACGACCCTTAGGCTTGCAGAGGGGCGCGCTACACGCCGAGCCAGCGGCGCAGGGCCGCGTTCACAGTATCGGGCCGCTCCAGGGTGGAGAGATGGCCACAGTCCTCGATGACTTCCAGCCGCGCTCCCTCGACGCCGGCCGCGATTTCCTCGTGCCGCGCTAGCGGCGTCAGCACGTCCTGCCGACCACACAGGACCAGTGTCGGACTAGCGATGGTTGCGAGCTGTTTCAGGCTGTCGGCCCTGCTCATGATGGCCTGCTGCTGGCGCACGAAAGCGTCCTTGCCCACGTTTCGCGCCATCGACTTGATGACGTCGCTGAGCGCCGGTTCGGCCAGCCGCGCGGGATGAATAAGCAGCGGCAGCAGGATCTCGGTGACCCGGGAAAACTCGCCGCGTTCGGCCAATGCGATGAGTTCCTTGCGCCGTTGTGTCTGCTCCGGCAGTTCGGCACCCGCTGCGGTATCCAGCAGCGCGAGCCTGGTGACGCGCTGCTGCGCTTGGCGCATGATTTCGAGCGCGATATAGCCCCCCATCGACAGGCCGGCGAGGGCGAAGCTTGCAAACGGCGCATCGGCGAGCACGTCGCGCGCCACGCCGGCCATGGTGTCGGAGCGCGTATGATCGGCGATCCAGATGTCCGCAATATCGCTCAGGCTCTCGACCTGGGGCTGCCATAGTTGCGCATCGCACAGCAGGCCAGGAAGGAGCACCAGGGGAGATTTTTTCATCAGTATCACCTTAATATTAGCTTTCCGGAGAACGACTTACCGCGATGCACCGCAGCCGGTTTCGCGCTTGGATTCGTCAATCAGGCCGGATGCGGGCGCCAGCGGGTCGGGATTTCCTGTAGGTGAACGAAACTCGGAGGAGAATGCTAGCATCTGCCTGCCACGAGCGTGTGGTTCAGGCCGCGCGGAGGGGGCAGGGGAAGAGTATCCTAGGTTTGTTTGACTGGCAGTGTGAAAACGAGCATAATCTCGCGTTTCGTTTGGAGGGGTGCCCGAGTGGTTAAAGGGGGCAGACTGTAAATCTGTTGGCCTTGCGCCTACGTTGGTTCGAATCCAACCTCCTCCACCAAGCTTTATTTGCGGCGCGGGTTGGCAGTAAGCACTGGGTGGCGAAAGAGGGTTGGGTCGTGAAACGCGGGTGTAGCTCAATGGTAGAGCAGAAGCCTTCCAAGCTTACGACGAGGGTTCGATTCCCTTCACCCGCTCCAGCATGCTGGTCCTGGGAAAGACGACTTTGAATCGGCGACCTCGAATCGGATGACGCCGTTGTAGCTCAGTGGTAGAGCACTCCCTTGGTAAGGGAGAGGTCGCGCGTTCAATCCGCGCCAACGGCACCATGAAACATTAGTATCCGCTGCAAAATGGATCTTGCAGCGGCAAACATAGCGCAGTATGAGGGGGGAATGTCCTCTCATTGTAGTAAAGAAGAATTCCAAGGCAGTCTGATTATCGATAACGAAGGACAGTCATCATGTCAAAAGCTAAATTTGAGCGCACGAAGCCGCACGTAAACGTAGGGACGATAGGTCACGTGGACCATGGGAAGACGACGCTGACGGCGGCGATCACTTTGGTGCTGTCGAAGAAGTTTGGTGGTGAGGCGAAGGGT
>JACZJU010000293.1 GCA_014860395.1 Burkholderiales bacterium
ACCTATCTTGCCGCCTGCGTCGTGTATGCCAGCCTGTATGGCAAGTCGCCGGTTGGAAATTCGTACGACTATTTTGGCGAAGTCGACAAGGAGACGGCCGCATTTTTGCAGCGTGTGGCCGAGGAAACGGTGCGCAAGTTCTACGGGCGGTCGTAGCGAAGACGGCACGCCGGCCGAGCATGCGCTAGAGCCTGTGGGAGACTCCCTCTCCCGCCTGAGCGGGAGAGGGCTGGGGTGAGGGTAGGGCTGTAACGCAGTTGTGTAATGCTCGACAATCGGCGTTTTTGAACGTGGCGCCGGGCTCGACGCGGCATTCCATCCTGCGCTAGAGTAGGGCCGGCATCGGACCGATAGTTGCGAATTCCGCCGATGCCGACGGCGACGATGGACCGGAAACAACAATCCCACTCAGCCGGATCGAGTCCGCGCGACGCGACACCCGTGCATACCGACATTCCAGCGCGCCTCGATCGGCTGCCCTGGAGCCGTTTCCATTGGCTGCTGGTGTTCGCGCTCGGCGCGAGCTGGGCAATCGACGGCTTGGAGGTGACGCTGAAGGGCGCAGTCAGCGGCGTCCTGCAGGATCCGGCCTCGCTGCATCTGAGCAGCCCAGAGATCGGTGCCCTCGCCTCTTTTTATCTGCTGGGCGCGGTCGTCGGCGCCCTCGTTTGCGGCTGGCTCACCGACCGCCATGGTCGCGCCAAGCTGTTCTTCGTCACGCTGGCGATCTATCTCACCGGGACGCTGCTGACCGCGTTTTCCTGGGACTTCGCCAGCATCGCCTTGTTTCGCTGCATCACCGGTTTCGGCATCGGCGGCGAGTACGCGGCCATCAACTCCGCCATAGACGAGCTGATCCCGGCGCGACTGCGCGGCCGCGTCAGCCTGATCATCAACGGCAGCTTCTGGCTGGGCGCCGTGCTCGGCTCCGGCGCCACGGTAGTGTTGCTCGACCCGGCGGTGTTCGCGGTCGATATCGGCTGGCGCGTCGGTTTCGGTGTCGGCGCCCTGCTCGGCTTCCTCGTGCTGTTCGCGCGCGCCTTCATCCCGGAAAGCCCGCGCTGGCTCAGCATACACGGCCATCATGCGCGTGCCGAACAGTCCATGGCGGACATCGAGACGCGGGTGGCGCGGCAAACCGGCATTGCCTTGGCGGCTGTGAGCGAGACCCTGGCTATCCATCCGCGCAGCCGCTTCGGTTTTCGCATCATTTTTTCGACGCTGTTCCACAAGTACCGCAGCCGCTCGGCGCTATGTTTCGTGCTGATCGCCTCGCAGGCCTTTCTCTACAACGCCATTTTCTTCACCTACGCACTGGTACTGACGCGCTTCTATGCGGTGCCGGCGCAGAATACCGGGCTTTATCTCCTGCCATTCGCCGTCGGAAATTTCCTTGGTCCGCTGCTGCTGGGCCGCTACTTCGACAGCATCGGACGCCGCATCATGATTTCCGCCACCTATGCCATCGCCGCGACCCTGCTGGTCGCAACCGGCGCACTGTTTGTCAACGAGACGCTGACGGCGCTGGGCCAGACGGCTGCCTGGGCGCTGATCTTCTTCTTCGCCTCGGCCGCAGCGAGTTCGGCCTACCTGACCATCAGCGAGGTGTTTCCGCTGGAACTGCGCGCCCTGGCCATCGCCGTGTTCTACGCTTTTGGCACCGCGGCCGGCGGCATCGTCGCACCCTGGTTGTTCGGCGTGCTGATAGGCAGCGGCGAGCGGATCAACGTGTTCTACGGCTACCTGCTCGGCGCCACGCTCATGTACATCGCCGCCGCAGTCGAATTGCGCTACGGCGTGCGCGCCGAGCGTGTTTCCCTGGAGGCGGTCGCCCCGCCGCTGTCGTCGCAACCGTCCGATCGGTAGAATTGGTCGATATGAAAACAGTCAGCCTTCCCTGCGGCGAGCGCGTCCCCGCTTTCGGCATGGGCGCCTGGAACATCGGCGACGAGCGCGCCGCGCGCGCCGAGGAAATCGCGACGCTGCGCCTGGGTCTGGATCTGGGCGCGCGGCTGATCGATACGGCGGAAATGTACGGCGACGGTCGCTCGGAGGAACTCATCGCGGAGGCCATCGCCGGCCGGCGCGACGAGGTGTTCCTGGTGAGCAAGGTGTATCCGCACAATGCGTCGGCGAAAGGCGCCGCCGCCGCATGCGAGCGCAGCCTGAAACGGCTGAAGACCGACCGCATCGACCTGTACCTGCTGCATTGGCGCGGCGGCGTGCCGCTGGCGGAGACGCTGCTGGCCTTCATGCGTCTCAAGGAGGCGGGCAAGATCCGGCATTACGGCGTCAGCAATCTCGATCTCAAGGACATGCAGGAACTGTGGCGCGCGCCCGGGGGCGACGCGGTGCAGACGAATCAGCTGCTCTACAACCTCGCGCGCCGCGGCATCGAGTGGGACCTGCTGCCCTGGCTGCGCGCGCGGCATGTGCCGGTGATGGCGTATTCGCCGCTGGAGCAGGCGCACCTGGCCGGCAACCGCAAGCTCGCCGAGTTCGCGCGGCGCCATGGCATGACGCCGGCGCAGGCCGCGCTCGCCTGGCTGCTTGCGCGCGAGGACGTGATCGTGATTCCGAAGACCGGAAACCGCGAGCGGCTGAAAGAGAATCTGGGCGCCCTCGAACATACACTGACGGCGGCGCAGCTGGCCGAGCTCGATCTGTCGTTTCCCCCGCCCAAGGGCGCCAGTTCGCTGGCGATGCTCTGATGCGGCGCGCGCCTGGCGCGAGCCTGCGCGTCGAAGGGGTAGAATTCGGGCTGCAGCTCAACCGAGTTCGCCGTTTCCTCGAGGTCGCGTGAAAGTCGCCATCATTCCGGTTACCCCGTTCCAGCAGAACTGTTCGCTGCTGGTGTGCGAACAGACGAAGAAGGCTGCGGTAGTCGATCCGGGCGGCGACCTGGAGCTGATACTCGATGCGGTAAAGGAGCAGGGCGTGGAGCTGGAGAAAATCCTGCTCACCCATGGGCACATCGACCACTGCGGCGGCACGGCTGAGCTATCGCAGGAACTCGTCCTGCCGGTCGAAGGTCCGCATCCCGACGACCGCTTCCTCATCGACGACCTGCCGCAGCAGGGCCTGCGCTTCGGCTTCCCGCAATTGCGCGCGTTCACGCCGACGCGCTGGCTTTCCGGCGGCGACAGCGTGCGCTTCGGCCAAGTGGTACTCGAGGTGCGTCACTGCCCGGGGCACACGCCCGGCCACATCATTTTCTTCAGCCCAGAGTACCGGCTCGCTTTGGTGGGCGACGTGCTGTTCGCGGGTTCCATCGGACGCACCGATTTTCCGCGCGGTGATCACGCCACCCTGATCCGCTCGATCCGCGAGCAGCTCTGGCCCTTGGGGAGCGACGTGACCTTCATCCCCGGCCACGGACCGACCTCGACCTTCGGCGAAGAGCGCGAGTCCAACCCCTTTGTCGCCGACAGCGTGCTGGCGCGCGCCTGAGCTGCTGTTGCCTGGCGCGGAACGTGCTAGGGTTTGTAACTATACGAGGGGATATCCCTCTCGTGCTCTCCTAAATTAGCCCGCAACAAAATCAAATTTTGTTGCGGGTTCTCTTAGCCCAGTTGCCGAGGCCTCGACTTGAATGAACGATAAACCCGATCTCGATTCCGAACTGCGCGAAGACGTGCGCCTGCTGGGGCGGCTTCTGGGCCGTGTATTGCAGGAGCGCACCGGTGAGCCCGGCTATGCACTCATAGAGGGCGTGCGCCAGACCGCGGTGCGCTTTCGCCGTGCGCAGCCGGGCGAGGCGGGCCCGGTGCGCGCCGAGCTCGCGGGCACCCTGGATGGATTGTCGCGGCGCCAGAGCCTGGATGTGGTGCGCGCGTTCAGCTACTTCCTGCATCTGCAAAACATCGCCGAGGACCGCCACCAAAAAAGGAAACGCCGCGCCTGGCGGCGCGAGGGGCGGCCGCCGCGCGAGGGCAGCCTGGAGCGGGCTCTGTCGCAGCTGGAGTCAGCTGGCGTGAGCGTCGCGGCGCTGCTGACCTGGATCGAGGGCGCGCTCGTGAGTCCGGTGCTGACCGCGCACCCGACCGAGGTGAAGCGCAAGAGCACGCTGGACTGCGAGCGCGAAGTTGCGCGGCTGCTCGACCGGCGCGACCGCGAGCAGTTGTTGCCCGATGAGCAGGCGGAACTCGAGCAGGAACTCTACGCCTGGATCCTGACGCTGTGGCAGACGGCGATGCTGCGCCTGACCAAGCTGCGCGTGGTCGATGAGATCGACAACGCGCTTTCCTACTACCGCGACACCTTCCTCGAACAGATTCCGCAATTGTATGCGCGCATGGAGCGCAGTCTTGCCCGCTACACCGGCACCGCCAGGCATCTGCCCGTGCTGCTGCGCATGGGTTCCTGGATAGGCGGGGACCGCGACGGCAATCCCAACGTCAACGCCGAAGTGCTGCGCCTCGCGATCCAGCGCCAGGCGCGGCTGGCGTTCGCGCACTACCTCGCACAAATTCACCTGCTCGGCGGGGAACTTTCGATCGCCGCGCGCCTGGTAAGCGTCACGCCCGAACTCCTGGCGCTCGCCGATGCCTCCGGCGACGATTCCCCATTCCGCCAGGACGAACCCTATCGTCGCGCACTGGCGGGCGTGTATGCACGGTTGGCGGCGACGGCGCGCGCGCTCTGCGGCTACGTGCCGCCGCGCGAGCCGAATGCCGCGAGAGAGCCCTATGCTTCGAGCGCGGATCTGCGCGCGGACCTGGACATCATCGCGCGCTCGCTCGCCAACCACGGCTCCGAAGCGCTGGCCGAGCGGCGGCTGCAACCGCTCCTGCGCGCGATCGAGGTGTTCGGCTTCCACCTGGCTTCGCTCGACTTGCGCCAGAATTCGGCGGTGCACGAAGGGGTGGTGGCCGAACTTCTGCGCCTGGCCGGCGTGCACGACGATTATGCGGCGCTCGCCGAGCCCGAGCGCGTGGACCTGCTGACGCGCGAGCTGGCCAGTCCGCGGCTCTTGTACTCGCGCCACCTTGAGTACAGCGCGACGCTGACGGGCGAACTGCAAATCCTGCAGGCGGCGGCGGATATCCATGCGCGCTTCGGCGCGATCGCGATCCAGAATTACATCATTTCGAACTGCGCCTCGGTCAGCGACCTGCTGGAGGTGGGCTTGCTGCTGAAGGAAGTCGGGCTGCTCGCGCCGGGCGAGCCGGCGCGCCTCGCGCTCAACATCGTGCCGCTGTTCGAGACCATAGCCGACCTCGAGCGCTGCGGCAGCATCATGGCGCAGGCGTTCGCGCTCGAACCCTATCGCCGCTGGCTGGAGGCGCGCGGAAGAATCCAGGAAATCATGCTCGGCTACTCCGACAGCAACAAGGACGGGGGCTATCTCAGCGCGAACTGGGCCCTGTACCAGGCCGAAGCGAATCTGGTCGAGGTGTTCGGCAAATACGGCATCCGCCTGCGTCTGTTCCACGGGCGCGGCGGCACGGTCGGCCGCGGCGGCGGACCGGCGTATGACGCCATCCTGGCGCAGCCGCCGGGCAGCGTCGA
>JACZJU010000294.1 GCA_014860395.1 Burkholderiales bacterium
CTGGAGACCCTGGGTCGTGGCGGTGACAAAGGTGTTATTGACAGAATTGACATCCATGGATAAACACTCCGTATTGGCGAGCGCAAAAACATGCCCATAACGGTGTTATCGGCAATTCGTTGATGAACTTGAGCGGCTTCCCGCTTTCGGTGCGTTACCCCGGGACGCTGCATGAGTTTCCAGGCGGTCCACGGCCTCGCGGCGGGCGATTTGAGGCGCATCTGCGGGTTTCGTGGGTCGGGAAATCGTTACAGCGGGGGAGCGGATAGTCGACGAATGTCGAATCTGATCCTATACTTTCTTAGCCAATAGCCGCGGGCCCCGAGCTTGTGGCATGTTGGTCGGCGCGTCGATGCGTATTTGCAGGGGGGGCGATGCGATTTCGCAGGTCGCACACGAATTCGACCGGGCAATCTGGCTCACGCGCGCTATCCGGAGAAGCGAGCAGGGCCGCACGCGCCGACTTCCTGCCTCCAGGAGATCCGATCATGCAGGGAACCCGCAAAGCGCCAGATGATGTGATTCGGTCTGAGCAAACCCCGTTTCTATTCTGATCGAGATATCGGCGCAGCGCTGGCACTGGCAACTGGAGAAGTATCTTCTGCAATCCTTTCGATGAAATTTTGCTGTGGTAAAAGGAGGCGCGATGTTCATTCTTTGGATTGACCCACTGCGGAAACTCGGCATATTTGCGTTGCTGACGATGCTCATGGGATGCAGCGGAATTCCGCAACATGAACTCGACAGCTATGTCAGTAGTTTCAAGACCGCCAAGTCCACAACACAAGACATCATTCTAAATGCCAAAAACAGTGCGGAAAAGGCGAATGACGGCACCAACGTTGGCAGGCAAACGCTCGCGCAACGCCAAAGAGCGCTTGACGCCCGATTAGCCGCCCTTGATCTAATCGATAAATATAACGATATCCTGGTAAAACTCGCTACTGGGACCGATGCTGCAGCGGTCAAGGGAAGCCTGGAAGGGCTGAGCACCAATCTGAAATCGTTTGGAGTGGCGCAGCTCACTTCATTCGCGGCTCAGGCAACGCCCTACTTTGGAATCATTTCCAAAGCCGTCGGCCTCATCGATGATTCTATAAAGGCGGAAAAATTCAACGAAGCCGTCTCGGCAGCACAAGATCCTATCCAGGCGATTATCGGTATTCTGCGCGAAGACGCCGATGACTTGGGGGAAATTCAGACTCAGTTGTTGGCCATGAAGCAGGATCCAGAGCGCGACCAGCTCCTCGATCTGTATTTCAAGTTCGCGGCGCTGTCGAACGGACTTATTGCCGACGCCGATGTAGGCAAGGCCATCACTGATCTCAACCTGGCTTGGGCAACGCTGAGTATCGACCCGGCCAAGCGGCCCATAGCTGTCGCGCCCGTTGCCTCAGGCGGGCGGGCTGCGACGGCCGCGGACAAGGCAGTCCTTCAAACGATAGTCAGCCAGACGGCGGCACGAGTTGCCGCCTACAATAAGATTGGCGACCAAATCCGGGCCGAGGGAGAAGTCACGGAAGCGTACAAGGGCGTGTTGGAAGCTACCTCCCGCAACTTTGCCGACCTCAACGTCGCCATTGCGAAGAAACGGGAGATGGCGCCAATCTCCTTTGCGATAAATGTCTTGAACCTTCGTAAAGCCTATCTTGCACTTCAGGAGGCAAAGTAAATGAACGCCAATGACACCGAACTCGTCATCGCAACTTACAAAGACGCTATCGACAAGCTCGAGAAATACCAGGCGAGCGAGCCGGACGCAGGCAAGCGGCAACAAGCTTCCCAGAAGATTACCGACTACCGGCAAAAGATCATAGACGCGGCCTGGCTGGGCATTGTCACGCGCACCGACGCGTTGAATGAGCTGGCCCAACAACTGAACGGCATTATCGCGAACGCATCCAAAGTGCCCACAATGAGCGGCAAGATTGCCGACCTTCAGACAGTGGTCGCGCAAGCCGCCGCGCAGGCGGGGACAGTCTGAGTCACATTCGACTGACATAGCTGCGTCTACGAGAGCGTGGGCGAGCGGCATTTGAAAGGGGGCGCCAATGGAATTCGGCGAGCGTGAACTAAAGCGGGAGTGCAAGGGGCCCGATGTTGTCGAGCTGCAAACGCGGCTTGCCGGCTTTCGGGGGACGGTGCCGGACGGCGATTTCGGCCCTGCCAGCGAGCGTCAGGTCATGAACTTTCAGCGCGACTACATGAAGATGGCCGTGCCGAGCGGAGTAGTGGACCGAGCCACCATGCAGGCGATCGATAAGTTCGCCGATGACTTCCCGCTCGATTTCAAGGCATTGAAATGTCCCTGCAAGAAATGCGGCGGTTACGGGCAGGGGCAATTCAAGGGGCGTTACTTTGCCGGACGTCCCCGGATCGAAGCCTATCACCGGTATGAGTACCCAGGCATCCACCGTATGCTGCTGTGGGCGCTGCGGGCCGTATTCCTGTACCTGCCCGAGCACGAGTTCGTGATCACATCCGGCTACCGGTGCAGCGTAGACAATACCAACAATAACCGAACGAGCACGAATCATCACGGAAAGGCCGTTGACATCGACATCGTCATGAAACCCAGAGAAGACAAGCGGGCAGACATGCTCAAGTGCGACGCTGCGCGCGGACGCATCGTCGAGACGGGTAACGCGCAAATCGGCTGGAGCGCTCCCAACTGCAAGGCGCTGGAGCCTTCGAATATCGCGCCGACGTGGGTCCACTACGACGTGCGATGCTACGAGCCGAAGTTCCTCAAGGACGAGGCATTCTGTACGAGCTTGAAGGAGCTAAATAATCGCAGGCCGATCGCGTTCTAGGTCAATGGTGACATGAACCGGATCCGGCGCAATGCAAGGGTCTGGAATTCTGCGTCATGAGGAGGCGCGCGAAGAATGGCCGCCGGGGTTGGAAAGCCCGCAACCCGCAATGAGGCCGCTGCTCCGTAGATCCTGTGCCTAACGGTGTTTCTGGTAGGTCCCCACCAGTTCCGCCTGCCCGAGAATGTGTCCCTTCATCGCCTTCTCGATCATGGCCTTGGTCGGACGGCCCAGGTCCGGCAGCACGGTATCCAAGGCGTATAGCTTGTGAAAATAGCGATGGCGGCCGATTGGTGGGCAGGGGCCGCCGTAGCCGGTGCGGCGCCAGTCGTTCAGTCCTTGCTGCGTGCCTGGAGGCAAGACAGAGGCGCCTTCGGGAAGACCGTCGACGGTCGGCGGAAGATTGTAGAGTACCCAGTGCACCCAGGTCGTTTTCGGTGCCGCCGGGTCCGGGGCGTCCGGGTCATCCACCACCAGGGCCAGGCTCTTGGTGCCCGGCGGCAGGCCGGTCCAGGTCAGCGGCGGGGATACGTCGGCGCCTTCGCAGGTGTACTTTGTCGGAATGGCGCCCTGTTGCGTGAAAGCGGCAGAGGTCAGGGTCGGGCTCATGGCGGCTCCTTGGGCAGTGGCAGTCGCGGCGAAGGCCGCAACGAGGAGAGAAAGAACGGCTCGATACGGTAGTGGCATTTGCATGCGCCTAGGATCGGCGCCGCGCTACGCGCCATGGCTTGGTGCCGTGCCAAATGTTGCGCGCCTCGGCTGCTTGCTTTGACGGGCGTGCGCGGTGCCTGCGCCGGTATTAACGACCAATTGCGCCCGGCTGTCAACGCTAAATAGATGGTGCTTTTCGTCGCCGATCGTGACTAGAATATCGCGCGGCAATATCCAAT
>JACZJU010000295.1 GCA_014860395.1 Burkholderiales bacterium
TGGAATCGGCCGTGCGCAGCGGCCTGCTCGCAGCCAGCATGGTGCTACAGCCTTAGCGCAGACGCGCGACGGCGTCCTCTATCCTGTCGCAGGCGATGATTTCCAGACCGGCGATCGCCTGCCTGGGCACATTGGCTTTAGGGATGATGGCCTGGGTGAAACCGAGCTTGGCCGCTTCGCGCAGCCGTTCCTGTCCGCGCGGCGCCGGGCGGATCTCTCCGGCGAGGCCCACCTCCCCGAACACCACCAGCTTTTGCGGCAAGGGCTTCGCGCGCAGCGAAGACACAATGGCGAGCAGCACGGCAAGGTCGGCCGCCGGCTCGCTGATCTTGACTCCGCCCACCGCGTTGACGAACACATCCTGGTCGAAGCAGGCGATGCCCGCGTGCCGATGCAGCACCGCGAGCAGCATCGCCAGCCGGTTCTGCTCCAGGCCGACCGAGAGGCGGCGCGGGTTGGGCGCGTGCGCCTCGTCCACCAGGGCCTGAATTTCCACCAGCAAGGGACGCGTGCCTTCCTGCGTCACCAGCACGCAGGAACCTGGAACCTGATCGTCGTGCCGCGAAAGGAACAGCGCGGAAGGATTGGACACCCCTTTCAATCCCTTGTCGGTCATGGCGAACACGCCGAGTTCATTCACCGCGCCGAAGCGGTTCTTGAACGCGCGGATGAGGCGAAAGCTCTGCTGCGTATCGCCCTCGAAGTAGAGCACGGTATCGACGATATGCTCCAGCACCCGCGGACCGGCGAGCGCGCCTTCCTTGGTCACGTGGCCGATGAACACGATGGTCGTGCCGGTCTGCTTCGCCAGCCGCGTCAGCTGCGCCGCGCATTCCCTGACCTGCGCCACAGATCCCGGCGCCGAAGAAAGCGCATCGGAATACAGCGTCTGGATGGAATCGATGACCACGATTTCCGGTTTCGCCGCCGCCAGCACCGTCTGGATTCTTTCCAGATTGATTTCGGCCAGCAGTTCCAAGCCACCCGAGTCCAGCCCGAGACGGGTGGCGCGCAGCGCCACTTGCTCGGCCGACTCCTCGCCGCTGACATAGACCGCCAGGTGCGCCGCGCTCATGCCGGCAAGCGCCTGCAGCAGCAGCGTCGACTTGCCTATGCCCGGATCACCGCCGATCAGCACCACCTGGCCCGCAACCAGCCCGCCGCCTAGCACGCGGTCGAACTCGGCCACGCCTGTGGGCAAGCGCGGCGCTTCGCGTGCGCTCACCTCGGCCAGCTTCTGCAGCCTGGATGCGGCGGCGACGCTCTTGTAGCGGTGGGTCGATGCCGCCTCGGTCGCGGTTTCGATCAGCGTGTTCCAGGCGGAACAGGCCGGGCACTGGCCCTGCCATTTCGGCGTGCTGCCGCCGCACTCGGTGCAGGTGTAGACGGACTTTGCCTTGGCCAAGATTATTCGACTTCCGCTTGGGGCACGCGCGCAGCGAGTGCGCACAACAGCTCGTAGCTGATGGTGCCGGCGCAGGCTGCGACTTCGTCCGCCGGCAGGCCCTCGCCCCACAGGATCACCGGGCTGCCGACGCCGGCCTGCGGTATGGCGCTCAGATCCACGCAAAGCATGTCCATGGACACGCGACCCACGGTGTGGGTGCGCGTGCCCGCGACAATCACCGGCGTGTTGCTGTCGCTGCGCCCGGGTGCATGGCGTGGATAGCCGTCGGCGTAGCCGCATGCCACCACACCTATGCGCATGGACTTCGGCGCGGCGAAAGTGCCGCCGTAGCCGACGCGATCGCCCGGGCGGAGGTCGCGCACCGCAATAATCCCGCTCGCCAGCGTCATCGCCGGCCGCAGATCCAGCGCTTGCGCGGTCTCGTCGGCGAATGGGGAGCAGCCATAGAGCATGATGCCCGGGCGCACCCAATCGGCATGCGTTTCGGGGTAGCGCAGGACAGCGGCCGAGTTGGCCATGGAGATTTCCGCATTCATGCCCACCGTCGACTCGGTGAAACGCGTCATTTGCTCGGCGACACCCGCGGCGCCGTCGGCGTCGGCGTCGGCAAAATGGGTCATCAGCGAAATCTGCGCCACTTTGCCGCTCGCCAGCAGCCGGTCGTAGGCGGCACGAACGCCGGCCCCCGTGAACCCCAGCCGGTTCATGCCGGTGTTGATCTTCAGGTAGACGCAGATTTGCGTCGCGAGCCGTGCGCGCTCCAGCATCAGTATCTGCTCTAAATCGTGCACAACCACGGTAAGCCCGTAGCGGTCGACGATCTCCAGATCGGCCGGCTGGAAAATTCCTTCCAGCAACAGTATCGGCTTGGCGCAGCCCGCGTCGCGCAGGCGCACCACCTCGTTCAGATCGAGCAGCGCATAGCCGTCGGCATCCGCCAAGGCCTGCGCGACGCGCTGGAGATCGTGGCCATAGGCATTGGCTTTCACCACCGCCCAGACTCTGGACGCGGGGGCGCGGCGGCGCGCGACGCCGAGGTTGTGGCGCAAGGCGGACAAGCTGAAACCGGCGCGAATCGGGCGCGGCATCTATTTCGCGAGACGACCGGGAAAGCGCGTCACCACCTCAGCCCTTGACGGAGGTCTTCAGCTTGCCCTTGGAGAACTCGACAAAACTGGTGACCAGGCGCGAGCGGAATTTCTCCTTCGGATAGACCAGCGAAAGCGTACGCGTGAGCCTGGGTGCGAGCGGCAGCGACACCAGCACGCCGAGCTGCTTTTCCTTCGCCACAATCACCCTCGACATGATGGCAAAGCCCAGGCCGGTTTCGACCACGCCCTTGATCGCGTCAGGGCTTCCCAGTTCCATCACCGTGTTCAGCTGATCCACGGAAAACCCGGCGTTGCGGAAATAGCTGTCCGTCACTTCGCGCGTGCCTGAGCCGGGTTCGCGGCTGATGTAAGGATGCTGCAGCAGTTGCTTCGGTGTCACCACCTTTAGCTTTGCCAGCGGATGCGCCGGCGAACACACCACCTGCAGTTCGTCCTCGCAGCAATCCTCGGTGGAAAGGCTGGGAAGATGCGAAGGCGCTTCGATCAGGCCCAAATCGAGACTGTGCGCCGCGACGCCTTGCTCAACCGTCTCGGAGTTCGCTACCGTCAGCCGCGCCTTGACGCCGGGGTAGGCGACCTTGAATTCTCCGAGGACCCGCGGCAACATGAACTCGGCGATGGTCATGCTCGCACCGATCAGCAGCAGGCCCTGGACCTCGCCGGTCAGCTCACTGATGCGGGTATCGAGTTCGGCCGAAAGCGAGAGGATACGCTCCGCGTACTCCAGCACCACGTCGCCCGCGGCGGTAAGCGAGATCTTGCCGTGTCCGCGATCGAACAAGCGGGTGTTGAAATGCTCCTCCAGCTGCTTGATCTGAAACGTCACCGCCGGCTGCGTCATGAACAATGTCTCGGCGGCCTTGGTGAAGCTGCTCTGCTTGGCCACCGCGTGAAAAACCTGTAATCGTCTGTCTGCCATGTCCTGACTCGCCTCGGCGCTTGTTTCAAAATGAGGGGAAATCCCCCGAGGGTGCGTCCATTAGGCCGCAATCCCTCCTGCCTCACAAAAATCGGGGATCAATTCGGTAATTCGGAAATGACCCCCTCAGGTCCTGTATTATCCCTGCTTATTGAAGCATAAATCGCCTCGCAAGAATAGGTGATGACCATTTTTCGCGATTTCAGGCGGTGTCATGGTATAAGACGCCCTGCTTTTGACCACAACGACTGAATCAACCATCTCCCACTGATGAACCGCGGTTTCTACACCGTCATGGCGGCGCAGTTTTTTTCGTCGCTCGCGGACAATGCCCTGCTCATCGCCGCGATCGCGCTGCTGATGCAACTGCAAGGCCCGGCGTGGATGACGCCGCTGCTGAAATTCTTCTTTACCGTCTCCTACGTCGTGCTCGCGGCCTTCGTCGGCACTTTCGCCGACTCCATGCCCAAGGGCAAGGTGATGTTCGTTACCAACAGCGTCAAGATTGTCGGTTGCGCGCTCATGTTTTTTTACGATTATTTCGCGCTGCTCGGAATCGACTCCCACGAGGTCGTACTCGCTTCCTACGCGGTGGTCGGCCTGGGCGCGGCGGCCTACTCACCGGCCAAATACGGCATTCTCACCGAGATGCTGCCGCCGCGGCAGCTGGTGGTCGCCAACGGCTGGATCGAGGGACTCACGGTCGCCTCCATCATCATCGGCACCATGCTCGGCGGCGCGCTCATCACCCCCGCAGTCTCGACGTTGCTGCTGTCGATCGATGTGCCGCACATCGACACCGGCATTGACACCCCCCCCGAGGCCGCGATCCTGGTGATCTCGCTGTTCTACCTGATCGCCGCGGCATTCAACCTGCGCATCCCCGATACCGGTGCGCGCTACCACCACCAGCCGCGCAACCCGGTGGTCATGGTCAGGGATTTCGTTGAATGCTTCATCACCCTGTGGCGCGACAAACTGGGACAGATCTCGCTCGCCGTGACCACGCTGTTCTGGGGCGCGGGCGCGACGCTGCAATTCATCGTGCTCAGGTGGGCCGAACGCAGCCTGCATATGCCGCTGAGCCAAGGCGCCATACTGCAGGGTATCGTCGCCCTGGGCGTCGCGTTGGGAGCGGTGCTCGCCGGCCGCCTGGTGCCGCTGAAGAATTCATTGCACGTGCTTCCCGTCGGCGTCGCAATGGGTTTCGCCGTCATGGCCATGATCTTTGTTACCTGGCTGCCGCTGGTTTATTTCCTGCTCATACTGGTGGGGGCGCTGGCCGGCTTCTTTGTCGTTCCGATGAACGCGCTATTGCAGCACCGCGGTCACGTGCTGCTGTCCGCCGGTCATTCGATCGCGGTGCAGAATTTCAACGAAAACCTGAATATCCTGCTCATGCTGGCACTCTACGCGCTGATGATCCACGCCGATTTCGGCATCAATGCCATCATCGTGTCCTTCGGCGGCTTCGTGTGCTTCACCATGCTGATGGTGATCAGGCTGCACAAGCGCAACCAGAGCCGCGAAGACTCGCTGCATCTCATCGGTATGGAAAGACGCTAGGGGTTTAACGAAAAAGGGGGACACGCCCCCTTTTATATCCCCCGAATCAGAGGCTGCCGAAACGCGCTTCCCTCTGGAGTAATCATGCCGCAGGCGTCCTCTTGCGGATTCTGGAGCGAATTTCAACAACCTGCTAGAGAATACTTGCGTTCGCGCCAATTCGCGATCAACGCGTTGCCCGGCGTCTACTGAATTTCTTTGGCGATCTCTACGCTCATGCCGGTCGTTCCCGGGTGCACCGGCTTGCTCACGCCCTCCATGTCGCCCGGCTGCGGCATCACGTTGCCGGACTTGGAAACGCGCGCCGCCACCACCACCTCGGAAAAATCGGATAGCTTGTTCGCCGGACTCATCGCCATCGAGTCATCGAACGAAAACTTCAGCGGCAGGTCCTTCACCTTGACCCGCACCGCCGCGAGCGGCATGCGCGAACCCTGAGCCGGCCGCGCCAGCACGAACACGGTATCTTCGGGCGCAGCGCGCGCGGCCAGCGCCGGCGCCAGCTTGACGACTCCGCTAAGGCGCGCATCGTTGGCGGCTGCTTTAGCCGGCGCACTCGACGGCTTCGCGGCCTGAGTTGCCTGTGCTACCGCAGTCGATGAACTCGGCGCCCCACCCTGTTTGTCCTCCGCGTCCTTGATGCTGGCGCGGACCGAATTCCCCATTTCCGAATCCGGCGGCAGCAGCGGCAATATGCGCTTCCAGTACTCGGCTGCCTTGGCAAAATCCTGCTTTTCGAATTCCGCCGACCCGGCCAGTGCCAGGGCCTTGAGGTTGTTGCCGTCGGCCTGCAACGCGCGCTGTATCAGCGCTTCCGGCCTGCCCTGCAAGGTCTGTCCCTGCGCCATGGCGAGACTGTCGGCGTAGTCGGCCAGTAATTGCGCATTCTGCGGAAACATGGCTTCGGCCTTGGCGTAGGCGTTGGACGCCTCGGCATGGCGCCCGAGCGCGTTGTAGGTGCGCGCGAGCATGATCCAGCCTTCGGCATCGTCCGGATTCGACTCCAGCCGCTGCGCCAGGCGCGCGACCATGGCTTCGATCTGCTCCTGCGACAGTTCGTGCGGCGCGCCCTGCGGCATGCTCGCCGTGCTCGCATTCAGCGCATGCGGGCTGCCCAAAACCATATAGATCGCCACCGCGACCAGCGGCACCGCGATCAATACGGCGATAGCCGCGGTATTGGAACGCGCGACGGGCGCGGTCGCGCCGACCTTGGCAGCGCCGCCAGCGTCCTCCAACAATCCGCGCTGCAGGTCTGCGCGTGCCGCCTCCCACTGTTCGCGACCGATGGTGCCCGCCGCCAGGTCGGCGTCGAGTTCTGCGAGCTGATCGCGAAATACCGTCAGGTTGGACGCATCGCGCGACACCGGAGCGTCCGACCGGGTGCGCCCGCGCACCAGCGGCGTTACCAGTACCGCAAGCGCCGCCGCCGTCAGCAGCGCCGCATACACCCAGAACATGGTCATGTGCGCTCCTCAGGCGCATCGAGCAGCGCGCGCACTTTCGCCTGTTCCTCCTCGCTCAGCGTTTGCGCCGGCGCAGCATGCCGCCGCCGCACGATGTAATAGAACAAGCCCGCCACCGCCACGAGCAGCAGCGCAAACGGACCGAACCACAGCGGTACCGTGGTCGCCTTGACTTGCGGCCGGTAAAGTACGAAATCGCCGTAGCGCGCGACCATGTAATCCTTGATCTGCGCCTCGTTCATGCCTGCTTTCAGCTTCTCCCGGATCTGATTCTTCAAGTCGATCGCTAGATCGGCGTGCGAATCGGCAATGGTCTGATTCTGGCATACCAGGCAGCGCAACTCCTCCGCGAGCGCCATGACGCGTTTCTCCAGAACCGGATCGGCCGCGACCGTCGGCGCTTCCCTGGCGAGCGCGGTGCCGGCGAGGACGAGCCCCAGCAACAGGGCGAGCAGTTTACCCATTTCCATTCAACTCCTTTACCAGCGGCAGGATCTTGTCGCGTATGACCTCCGGCGTGACGATGCCGATACGCTTGTAGCGAATCACTCCGGCCTTGTCGATGAGGTAGGTTTCCGGCACGCCGTATACACCGTAATCGATGCCGACCTGGCCCTGGTGATCGTAGGCCGAAAGCTGATACGGATTGCCAAAGCGCGCCAGCCAGGCAATGCCGGCGGCGCGCTCGTCCTTGTAATTGAGTCCGTATATCGGCACCGCGCCGGTGCGCGCGAAGGCCACCAGGTGGGGATGCTCCTCGCGGCAGGAAACGCACCAGGACGCCCACACGTTGAGCATCCAAACCTTGCCCAGCATGTCTTTCTGCGAGAAGGTCTTGTCCGCGGCTTCCAGCTGCGGCAGCTCAAATGCAGGCGCAGGCTTGTCGATCAGCGGCGAGGGCACTTCGCGCGGATCCAGGTTCAGGCCGACCCCCAGGAACACCACCATCACCGCGAATACCACCAGCGGAATCAGAAAACGCGCGCGCAACATAAGTCAGCCCGCGGGAGAAGGTTTAAGGCCTGCGGGGGCGGCCGTCTGCGCCGTCGCGGCGCGCGCCCTGACGCGATAGCGCCGGTCGATGACCGCGAGCAAACCGCCGAAACCCATCATCAGGCAACCGAGCCAGATCCAGCTGATGAAAGGCTTGTAATAAAGGCGCACGATCCAGACATTCGGGCTTATCTGCTCGCCCAGCGCGACATACAGATGGCGCGTCAGGCCATGGTCGATCGCCGCCTCGGTCATGGGCATGTTCTGCACGGTATACATGCGCTTTTCCGGGCTCAGCGTCGTTACCGGGCTGCCGTTTCGCGTGACTTCGATAGTGCCGCGTGTGGCCTGGTAATTGGGACCAGTCACTTGCTTGAGACCCACAAGCCGGAAAGCGTACCCAGCCAGATGCGAAGTATCCCCGACTTCCATGCGCACGTCGGTCTCGACCTCGTAACCCTTCACCAGTGTCACGCCGACGACGAATAGCGCGACGCCGAGGTGCGCAAACAGCATGCCGTAGTAGCTGCGCGGCAATTGCGCCAGGCGCGCGCCGATTCGTCCTTTCGGTGCATTCGCCAGCTGCCCCTTGAGGCTGACCAGGCTGGAGGCGACGATCCACGCCGCCAACAGCATGCCGAAGCCGACCATGGTGCTCCAACGTCCCATGGCGAGCGGCACAATGATCGCAGCGGCGAAACTCACCGCCAAAGCCCAGCGCAGGCGCACCGCGAGTTCAGGTACGCTCGACTGTTTCCAGCGCGCAATCGGCCCGACGCCCATCAGAAACAGCGCCGGCGCCATCAGCGGCACGAACACCGACTCGAAATAAGGCGGCCCGACCGAGATTTTACCCAGACCCAGCGCGTCGAGCACCAGCGGATAGAGCGTTCCCAGCAAGACCGCACCTGCGGCGACCAGCAGCAGTGCGTTATTGGTGAGCAGCATAGATTCGCGCGATACTGGGGCGAAGCGCCCGCCCAGCCCGACCCTGGAC
>JACZJU010000296.1 GCA_014860395.1 Burkholderiales bacterium
GAGCAGGCGCGCAGGGAAGCGGAAGAAGCCGAGCGCAGAGAGCGTGAGGAAGCAGAGCTTAAGGAACGCGAGGAAGCCGAGCGCAAGGCGCAGGAAGAGGCGGAGCGCGAGCGCAGGGAAGCCGAGGAAAAAGCCAGGCGCGAAGCCGAAGAGCAGGCGCGCAGGGAAGCGGAAGATGCCGAGCGCAGAGAGCGTGAGGAAGCAGAGCGCAGAGAGCGTGAGGAAGTAGAACTCAAGGAGCGCGAGGAAGCCGAGCGCAAGGCGAAGGAAGAAGCGGAGCGCGAGCGCGGGGAAGCCGAGGAAAAAGCCAGACGCGAAGCCGAGGAGCAGGCGCGTGCGCAGGCGCCGATGGCCGCCGACGCCTCGCTGGAGGATCTGGTCAAGATAGACACCGACTTCGATGCCGTGTTGGGCGCTAGCGGGGACGCAGCGCCGGCGACGGCGACGAACGCGGCGGACGATAGCGAGAAGTCACGCGAGGAAACGGAGGCCGCGGCGCTCAGGCAGGCCGAAGAACAGGCAGCCAGGGAAGCAGACGAGGAAGAAAAGGCGCGCGAGCAGGCAGCGGCCGAAGCAGAGCGCGCCGAGGAGGACAGACGCCGCAGGGAAGACGAGGCGCGTCAGCGGGAGCGTGCAGAGGACGCGGTCGAGCAAGCGAGCGATAACGAGCGGGAGGGCGCCGACGCGCAGGCGCTGCAGGCAGCGCAAGATGCGGAGACCGAGCGCCAATTCGCAGAAATGGAGAAGGAACTGGAGGCGGAGCGGGCCGCGGAAATGAGCCGGAAAGCGCCGCCCGAGTCGCGCAGGCAGGCGCGCAAACGCGAGAAGGAGGAGGCGAGGGAGCGCAAACGCGCCGAGGCGGAAGCGCAGGCGGAGGCGGAGGCGGAGGCGGCCGAGTCCGCGCTGGAGCCGATCGCGACGGCGTATCGCGCAACGGTCAATTGGGGCAGGCCGGTGGCGCTGGGTCTGTTTCTGATTCTACTGCTCGGCCTGGTCCTGGTTCATTTCATCCCGTTCGATGCATCTATTCCACAGTTCGAAAAGCTTGCCGGTGCCTACCTGCAGCAGCCGGTAAAAATCAAGGCGCTGCACTTGTCGCTGGTGCCGCAGCCGCATTGGCGACTGGACGGCGTGGCCGTAGGCAACGAAGGCCAACTCACAGTGGCGCGGATCAACGCCTACCCCGAGCTAAGCAGCCTTTTCGGTGATCAGAAGGTGTTCAGCTCTGTCGAACTCGAATCGCCGGTGCTGGGTGAGGAAGGGCTGCGCAGCCTTTTTTTCGGCAGGCCGGCGGGGAAGGACTTCAAGGTGGCGAGCGTCGTCGCAAGTAACGGCAAGTTCGACTCGAAGTCCTTCGTCGTGTCCGCGATGAACGCGAAGATTACCCTGGGCGAAGATGATGCCTGGCGAAAAATCGCGCTCGAAACACCGGACCACAAGACCAGCCTGTTGCTCAGCGCGGAGGGTGAGCGTGCGCAGATCGAGATCGATACCAACGCGTTCAGCCTGCCGTTTCATCCCTCGTTCATCCTGGAGAACTTCAATGCCAAGGGCACGCTCCGCCGCGGCGAGCTGCGGCTGAGCGAACTCAAGGGCGGAATTTACGGCGGCTATCTGTACGGCACCGCCAGCCTCAAGTGGGGTGCGGGTTGGAGCTTGGGCGGAGATTTCAAAGTGAGGGCGATGGATCCGGCCAGATTCGCACCCGAGCTGCTTCAGGATGGCAAGCTGGAGGGCAAGGCGGTGTATGCGACGCGCGGGAGATCCTACGATGAGCTGTTTGCGGCGCCGCGCATGGAAGGCAGCTTCGACATCCAGAAGGGTGTGCTGCTCGGGGTGGATCTGGGGCGGCTGTTGCAGGGCGGCGAGGTCGGCGGCAAAACCAGATTCGCCGAGCTGACGGGCAGTCTTGTGAGCGAGGCCGGCAGGACTCAGCTGCGGCAGATCCATCTGCGCTCCGGTCCGGTTTCGGCCCGCGGCAGCGCCGAGGTCGATGCGGGAAAGCGCATCAACGGCCGCTTCGACGCCGAGCTCAGATCACCTGTCACGCATGCGCGCTCCCGTCTGACCGTGTTCGGCACAATCACGGACCCGCGCTTCAGCCGCTAGGCTGGGAACTCCGCAATTGAAGCACGATCACAGCGGCCTTGAATTTATGCAAAGCATGGTTGCCGGCGTCGTCTGGCCGCCATTGCTGTCAGGCGAGGGCGCCCCGCTTGCCGCGCTGACGCACCAATTGCAGCAAACGCAGTGGCTGCCTGCCGATGATATTGTTGTCCGCCAGCATCAGCAATTGGTCATGCTCGCGCAGCATTCCGAAATCCATTCAGTGTATTTTCGCGACCGCATGCGGGCTGCAGGAATGCGAGCCGGACAACTGTCGACACGGGAGGATTTGCGCCGGCTGCCGGTCATGCGGCGGCGCGATGTCCAGGCCGCGGGAGAAGCGCTTTTTTGCGCGCAGATCCCGCGTGCCCACGCCCCGATCGCCGAATCGAGCACCTCCGGCTCCAGCGGAGAACCGGTCGTCGTAAAACGCACGGCAGTTAGCCGGCTGATGTGGCTGGCAATGACCTTGCGCGAGCATTTGTGGCAGCAGCGCGATTTCCGCGGCAGGCTCGCGGTGATTCGCGACGATTATCTTCAGAGTGAACAGGCGGATTGGCCGACATGGGGCCCGCCGGCCAGCCTGCTGTTTCAAACGGGGCCGTCGCACGCGCTCGCGGTTCGCACCGGTGTCGCGCGGCAATTCGAATGGCTTCAATCCATCAACCCCAATTACCTGCTCGTCTATCCCAGCAATCTGGCCGCATTGCTGATTGAGTTCGAGCAGCACGGGGTGAGGCTGCCGCGGCTGCAGCAGATACGGACGATTAACGAAACGCTGACTGCGGGCATCCGTGAATCCGCGCGCAGGGTGCTCGGCGCCGACATCGCCGATACCTACAGTTCCGCCGAAGTTGGCGTGATCGCGGTGCAATGTCCCGACAGCGCGCTCTATCATGTCATGGCGGAAGGCATGATCGTCGAAATACTGAACGAACGGGACGAACCCTGCGCGCCCGGCGAAGTCGGCCGCGTGGTCGTGACCGACTTGCACAATTTTGCCACCCCCCTGATTCGTTACGAACTTGGCGATTACGCGGAAACGTCGGGTCCGTGTCCCTGCGGGCGGGGCTTGCCGGCGCTCAGACGCATCGTCGGCCGCCGCCGCAATATGGTGCGGCTGCCCGACGGGCGATCCCTTTGGCCGGCCATCGGCGGGCTTCGTTATCGCGAAATTGCTCCGATTCGACAGTTTCAGTTTATCCAGCGCGAACTCGAAACGATAGAAGTGCGCCTGGTTTCCCGGGTGCCGCTGTCAGCGGACCAGGAGCGGCGGATTGGAGAGCTCATCCGCAAGGCGCTGGACTTTTCGTTCAATCTGCAATTCGTCTATTTCGCGGAACAAATCCCCCGCGGTCCTGGTGGGAAGTTCGAAGAATTCGTGTGCGAGTTGGCGTAATCGGGAAGCCTTAGACGGAAGAAAATTACTGCGGCGCGAATCGCCGCGCCAAGCGCACGCGTAATTCGATTGGTTTTCGCGGATATTGCACAATCGCAGGATGGATAGGGGTTGGGTCACGCATCATGGCGCTGATCGCTTCAATGCCGCTTACGCGAGTCAAATTCAAGCTTTGTTCGTTCCCCCGGCGCTGCAATTCTGAAATTCGGCAAGCCCGCCCAGTATCCTGCTCATGCGGCGGCTGGGACTGGTTATGATGTTGTATCCGGTGTCGGCCAGAGTTTGTCTCGCGTCCGGGTTGCGTGCCAGCTCCGTGCAACTCTCGATGAGCCTGTCATAAGGGACTGTCTCTAGACCAAGCATCAGTTCCGGATCGAGCTCATTCGCTACTCCGGGTTCGGTGACAACCGCTTTCTTGTTGGCGAGCAGGTACAGCACGCGCAGGTGTTCGAACAAGCCCCCGGCCGATGCGTGGATGTTCAATACCACCTTTGATCGCGCGATCCAGCGGTCGCGTTCCTGGCCAAAGACCCCGACGAGGAAACGCACATTGAGACCCAGATCGGCCAGTCCCTCGAGCACGCGCTTTCGTCTGTCTGTCATTCTTCCAAAAAAAAGCACGTCGATGTCCTGCGCAACCGGTTCAATGCGGCTCAGCTGCGGAACGTAGCCGACTGGAACATGGCGCGCGTCCGGAGACGTGCTGGAGCGGTGCAGATACTCGATATTGCGCGTACTGAAATCCCATATGCGAAAGCGTCGCAGCAGCTCGAGATAGTGCGGCTTGAACCAGGGATAGCCCTCTTTGAGTTGTTCGAAATTGTACAGAATCGCATCCGCCGGCAATTTGCCTGCCCCGCTTTCGCTCAAATGATGGGCGCCGAATACAATCGGTGTCGCGTCCGGGATGAAATAATTGTCGCTGATCGGAATGTCTATCCCCAGCTCGGCAAACCCGAAGTGCAATGCCTCGGTGGCTTCGCGCCAGGATTCTGCGAAGACCCATCCATCTGGCCGGATATTCACGATCTGCATTGTGCGCATCAGGAAAAGCCCCACTATTCCGTGCCGCCGGGTGGCGTTCGGTCCGCCGCGATCTGCTCGATGCGGCTGATCAGATGGCCGGTGACGGTATTCTGCGAAAAATTAGTATACTTGCGCGCAAACGCCTGTGCGTTCAGGGTGAAATCGCCTTCGAACAAGACACGGCGCAACTTGAATTGCAGGTCCAGCGGCGGCTGTTCCGGATTTACCACCAAGCCCGCGCCCATTTCCTCGACCCGGCGTGCAAGCAGAAATTGTTCGAGATGCCCGGGCAGCAGCAATAGCGGCTTGCCCTTCAACAGAAAACTGGTTGCGGTGGACATGCTGGCGTAGGTGATGCCGGCATCGGCATCGCTGGCGGCCTGCGCCAGGTCCAGCGGCGTCGCGCTGAAGACGAGGTGTGGGGCGGCATAGCGCTCGAGCAGCGCAGGCGGCGCGTCCGGGAAATACACAACGGCTGGCGCGCCGAGCGCATGTAGCGTCGCTAGCGCAGCCTCGTGATGCCGGGTGCCAGTGCGCAAATAGGCAAAAATGCGCTTACCCTGAAACTTCGGCCAAGCCGGCATATCGCCGACGCCGGCGTCCGGGAGATTTCCCCAGTAGCGCGCCGGACCGCGCTCCGCGTAGTGGTCGAGTTCGGGGAAGCCGAGCAGCGTATCCTCGGCGACGTCGAACAGTTGCGCCACGGCATCGAATGGTGCCAGTCCGAAGCGCCCGATTACGGCATTGATGCTTGCCAGAGCTTCGTTCTCCAACGCATCGAGCCGGCCCGGCGGCAGCGGCAACCAAGGCCTCAAGCTGGGCAGCGGCCGCTGCCGCGGCGGCACGTGAAAGCCGCTGCCAAAAAGCACGACCGGAATCCCCAGCGTGCGCGCCGCGAGGATGGCTGTCGGCGCGTAGTTCGCCAGCAGCGTCTGTGCGCCGCTCAAGCGCAGCAGTTCGCGCCAGGCGACGACGAGGCGGAGCAGGTCTTCGTCGCGCGCATATCCAAAGCGCAGCAAAATGTCGTTGTAGGAAAGAGGCGGTCCTTCGCGCGGCGATTCCGCGCAGGTAGGCGCTTGAACCCAGGCGAATCCCTCCTTCGCGAGCAGGCGCGCCGCCGGCGTGGTCTGTGCCAGTGCCCAGCGAATTTCGTGGCCGCGCGCGCGCAGCGCGCGTGCCAGGGGCAGGAAGGCGCCGACGTGGCCCAGGTTGGCGCCGAATTCCCAAGCGTAAAGGAGATTGCTCATGTCGTCCGATGCATTTGCCTCGATTCTACTGCGTGCACAACCCAACGCCTCCGTATGCGCGGAAAGCTTCAGGCGTTCGTATGCGGGCCGGTGCAATCGGGATGCTGACGGAACCGGAGTTGCCTTAAGGATTCAAAAGTCCGGAGAGAACCATGTTCTGTGAATTAATACCGGTCAATGCCTGCGATAACGCTATGCTTGCTTCAAGACTGTGACTAAAATCACCAACTAGGGGCAAGCCCTAAACCAGCCTGGCGGCTCCCACCGGGAAAGGCAGATGAAGAAACTAATCTCAAGCTGCACGTTATTTCTTTCCATTCTGGCGGGCTTGTTGGCCGCCCCCTGCCTGGCGCAGGACCGGCATTTCGACATCGTCCGCTTTCAAGTCGAAGGCAACACCCTGTTGCCCGAGGCGCAAGTCGAGGGCATACTCGCCCCGCTCGCCGGCCCCAAGCGCGTCTACGGCGACATCCAGAAAGCACTCGAAGCCCTCGAAGGCGCGTATCGCCGTGCGGGCTACAGCACCGTGCAGGTGTACGTGCCCGAGCAGGAACTCACCAGCGGCGTGGTG
>JACZJU010000297.1 GCA_014860395.1 Burkholderiales bacterium
GCGCGCGGGATGAGAAAGTCGCTGTTCGTGCGCGCGCCGTCCAGCGCATCGCGAAACAGGTTGAGAAAGATCTGCGCCGAGGCTGCGGCCGGCGGCGTGTTAAGCGCAGAAATGCACAAAGGCTCCCACAGATAGCGCGACAGCGCCCCGCTCTGGTCGTGGCGCGCGAGCAGTTCGGCGACCGGCATGTCGGCGTGGATGCGATAGGCGTTGCGGCGCATCGCCGTCATGAAGCGCACGGCGGCCACGCGCTCGCTCCAGGTCAGCCCGCTGGCAGCAAGCAGCCCGGCGAGCAGGTGCAGCGGCGCGGGCAGGCGCGGCGCGCGCAGGCTGAACTTGCCCGGGTATTCAATGGTAAGCGGCTGGCGCAAAAGCAGCCGCTCGGGATCGGCACCCACGGCGCGCATCAGGCGCAGGGTTTCGCGGTAGGCGCCGATGAGAATGTGTTGGCCGTTGTCGAGCGCCATGCCCTCGATGTCGACCGAGCGTGCGCGCCCACCCAGATGCCGCGCGGCCTCGAATACCGTGACACGGGTCTTTGCCTCGGCCAGCGCCACCGCCGCGGCCATCCCGGCCCAGCCGGCACCGATGACGGCGACATTTACGCCGTGATCCAGGTCTTCCATGCAATCCAGAGCTTGCGTACCGGTGTCAGCGCCGTGCGCTGGCTGAGCACCTTGCAGCCGTCTGCTGCGATCTCCTTCAGCAGGGTGCGGTAAATTGCCGCCATGATCAGTCCCGGCCGCTGCGCCTTGCGGTCCACTTGCGGCAATTGCTCGAACGCCTCGTTGTAATAGCGCTCGGCGCGCTCGATCTGAAACGCCATCAGGCGCATGAAATTATCCGTCTGGCGTGCGTGCAGGATATCGGCTGCGCTCACCTTGAATTGTTGCAATTCGTCCATGGGCAGATAGATGCGGCCTTTGCGGCTATCTTCGCCGACGTCGCGGATGATGTTGGTGAGCTGAAATGCAAGGCCCAGGGTATGGGCGTAGACGAGGGTGCGCTCGTCGCGGTAGCCGAAGATGGAGGCGGCAAGCAGGCCGACGACGCCGGCCACGCGGTGGCAGTACTGTTCCAATGCGGCGAAATCGAGATAACGGTTCTGGCTCAAATCCATTTCCATGCCGGCAATGATCTCGGCCAGGTATTCGTGCTTGATGCCGAAGGGCTCGATTGCGGGGGCGAGCGCCCGGGCCACCGGATGCTGCGGGGCGCCGGCGTATAGCCGCGCGAGTTCCTGTCGCCACCAGGCGAGCTTGGTTTGCGCAATCGCGGTATCCGTGCACTCATCGACGACGTCGTCCACTTCACGGCAAAAGGCGTACAGCGCGGTGATGGCGCGGCGGCGTTCGGGCGGCAGAAACAGGAACGAGTAGTAGAAGCTCGATCCGCTCTGTGCCGCCTTTTGTTGACAGTATTCGTCGGGAGTCACAACCATTCCGGGGTCGGTAGTCTCATGTCATTGAAGTCAAATGCCCGGCGGAACGCCATCAGCCCGCCAGCGCCCTAAATAGTAGCAAGGGCCAGTCGTACCCTCTCAACACCGGCCGGTGATGGTAGACGTCGCCGCCGGCCTTGTCTATTTTTTCCAGGATGCGCAGACCGCCCTGGACGATGGTGCGGATTTCCAGGCCGATGCGCCCCGGTAACGCGCGACCCAAGGATGTGCCCGATTGCATCAACGCGCGCGCTCGCTCGACCTGAAACCGCATCAGGGCTTGCCATGGACCCGATACATCGCCGCTTGCGATCCCGCGTTCGGTCACGCCGAAATGCCGCATTTCGTCCTGTGGGAGATAGATGCGGTCCTTGCGCCAGTCGATTTCCACGTCCTGCCAGAAGTTGATCAGCTGCAGACTGCTGCAGATGGCATCCGACTGCTCGAGGTTGCGTTCGGTTGCGGCGTTGAACAGATGCAGCAGCAGGCGGCCTACAGGGTTGGCGGAGCGGCGGCAGTAGTCCATCAGCTCTGCGTAGTCCGCATAACGCTTCTTGACCACGTCTTGGGAGAATGCGTCGAGCAGATCGTGAAACAGCTGCAATGGCAGACGGTGCGCGCGCACGATGCGCCCGAGTTCTGAAAAGAGCGCATCTTCGGGCGCAATTCCGCGCTCCAGTCGCCTCAGTTCCTGGCGATAATTGTCCAATTGTGCCAGACGCTGGCTCGCCGGCAGGTTGCCTTCGTCGGCAAAATCGTCGGCCGAGCGGGCAAAGCGGTAGATGACTGAGACTGGGTGGCGCAATGGGGCCGGCAGAAGCACCGAGGCAACCGGGAAATTCTCGTAGTGGCCTACGGTCATTAGCTTGAAATTCTTGAGGAATTGGTAAAACTTCAGCTGACAGTATAGGGCGAAATCGCGTAAAATTGCACCTGCGCGAACGTGGCGGAATTGGCAGACGCACTGCATTTAGGTTCTGAATGCGTTGATTTCTTCGGTAATATCCCGCCAGTGAAGCGCCCAGGTGGCGGAATTGGTAGACGCAGCAGGTTTAGGTCCTGCCGCCGCAAGGTGTGGGGGTTCGAGTCCCTTCCTGGGCACCATGCCATGCTGTTTCAAGAGTGGGTAACGAAAAGGGCAATGGTGCCTTTCGATTCCCCGGTTTTTTGCAGACTTTAAGGGAATTTGATGCAAACAAGTTTGGAGAATTTGGGCTCACTTGAGCGCCGCCTGAACATGGCTGTGGCGGTTGACGAAATCGAGAAACAAGTGGGCGAGCGGCTGAAGAAGCTCTCCCGCACCTTGCGCCTGGCGGGTTTCCGTCCGGGGAAGGTGCCGATGAAGCTCGTAGAGCAGCAGTATGGTCCGCAGGTGCGCTCCGAGGTTATCGGCGACGCGGTGCAAAAAGCCTTCAGCGACGCGGTGCGCGAACAGAACCTCAAGGTGGCCGGTTATCCGCGCATCGAGCCCAAGGCGGGCGAGGCCGACGCAAAGAACATCGAATTCAGCGCGACTTTCGAGGTGTACCCGGAAGTGGTCCTGGGCGACATTGCCGCAAGCAAGATCGAGCGCGCCGCACTCACGGTGGGCGATGCCGAGGTGGACAAGACGCTGGAGATTCTGCGCAAGCAGCGCCAGCATTTCCACGCCGTGGAGCGGCCGGCGGCGTCCGGCGATCGCGTGACGGCGGATTTCCTGGGTAAGATCGACAGTGTCGAGTTTGTCGGCGGCAAAGCCAGCGATTTCGTATTTGTGCTGGGCGAACAGCAGATGCTGCCCGAGTTCGAAGCCAACGCCATCGGCCTAGCCGCCGGGGCGAGCAAGACTTTCGAAGTGACTTTTCCCGCGGATTATCACGGCAAGGATGTCGCCGGCAAGACCGCGAGCTTCGAGCTGACCGTCAAGCTGGTCGAGGAGCCGCATCTGCCGGAGGTGGACGCGGAGTTTGCGAAGTCGCTGGGGGTGGCCGACGGCGATCTCGCCAAAATGCGTGCCGAGGTCAAGGCCAATATCGAGCGCGAGGTAAAAAAGCGCACCCATGCCGATATCAAGAACAAGGTAATGCAGGCGCTGCTCGACACCACCAAGATCGATCTGCCCAAAGCGCTGATCGAGATGGAGACGCAGCACCTGGTTCAGGCTGCGCGCGCCGACCTGGAGGCGCGCGGCATGAAAATGGATCAGTTGCCCATCAATCCCGAGATGTTCGAGCAGCAGGCGCAGCGCCGCGTGTCGCTGGGCTTGATCGTCGCCGAGTTGGTGAAGGCGCATGGTCTTGCGGCCAAGCCTGAGCAGGTGCGCGCCCTGGTGGCGGAGCAGGCCGAGAGCTACGAGCAGCCGGATGAGGTGGTAAAATGGATTTACTCACAACCGCAGCGACTGTCCGAGATGGAAAGTCTGGTGTTGGAGGACAATGTCGTCACCTGGGTGCTGGCGCAAGCCAAAGTCGAGGACAAGGTTGTGAACTTTGATGAATTCATGGGGAAATCGGCATGAGCGACCGAGCAGGGGCCCCGCGTAGCGGGGATGCGACCGAAGCGAATGCCGGCAATCGCCGACGGCGCGATGCCTCGCCTTGTTGCGAGGGTATGGAGGCGATGAAATGATGCAGCCGGGTTGGACGCCGCAAGCGGCGGGATGGATGCAACCGCAGGCTGCTTTCGAGGAGCCGAAAGGCCTGGGCCTGATTCCCATGGTCATCGAGCAAAGCGGCCGGGGCGAGCGCGCCTACGACATCTACTCGCGCCTGCTGAAGGAACGGGTGGTGTTCCTGGTGGGCGTGGTGAACGAAATGACCGCCAACCTGATCGTTGCCCAGTTGCTGTTCCTCGAGTCCGAAAACCCCGACAAGGACATCTCTTTCTATATCAATTCACCGGGCGGTTCCGTCTCCGCCGGACTCGCCATCTACGATACGATGCAATTCATCAAGCCCGACGTGAGCACACTGTGCGTAGGCCAGGCCGCCAGCATGGGGTCCTTCCTGCTCGCAGCAGGGGCCAAGGGCAAGCGTTTCTGCCTGCCGAATTCGCGCGTCATGATCCATCAGCCGATGGGCGGCTTTCAGGGGCAGGCTTCGGACATCGAGATCCACGCCAAGGAAATTCTGTACCTGCGTGGGCGACTGAATGAAATGTTGGCGCTGCACACCGGACAGAACGTCGAGACCATTGCGCGCGATACCGACCGGGACAATTTCATGTCGGCGGACGAAGCAGTCAAATACGGTTTGGTGGACAATGTGCTGAGTAATCGCGCCGACGTCAAGAAATGAGGCTTAAATGACCGAAAAAAACACCGGTGAAAAGCTCCTGTACTGCTCCTTCTGCGGCAAGAGCCAGCATGAAGTGAGGAAGCTTATCGCCGGGCCTTCGGTGTTCATCTGCGACGAGTGCATCGAGCTGTGCAACGACATCATCCGCGAGGAGACGAGCACCGACAAGTCGGGCAAGACGGCCAAGGCCGATCTGCCGACGCCGAAGGAGATTTGCGACATTCTCGACGAATACGTCATCGGGCAGGCGCTGGCGAAGCGCATCCTGTCGGTGGCGGTATACAACCACTACAAACGGCTCAAGCACCTGTCGAAGAGCGACGAGATCGAGCTGGCGAAGTCGAACATACTCCTAATCGGTCCGACCGGTTCGGGTAAGACCCTGCTCGCGCAGACGCTGGCGCGCCTGTTGAACGTGCCCTTCGTCATCGCCGACGCCACGACGCTGACCGAGGCGGGCTACGTCGGCGAGGATGTCGAAAACATCATCCAGAAGCTGCTGCAAAACTGCGATTACGACGTGGACAAGGCCAAGCGCGGCATCGTCTACATCGACGAGATCGACAAGATATCGCGCAAATCGGATAACCCGTCGATCACGCGCGACGTGTCGGGGGAGGGCGTGCAGCAGGCGCTGCTGAAGCTGATCGAGGGCACGGTAGCCTCGGTGCCGCCGCAGGGCGGCCGCAAGCATCCCAACCAGGACTTTGTGCAGGTGGACACGACCAATATCCTGTTCATCTGCGGCGGCGCCTTCGACGGCCTGGAAAAGATCATTCGCAACCGTTCCGAGAAGAGCGGCATCGGCTTCGGCGCGGAAGTGCGCAGCCTCAAGGACAGCAAGGACATCACCGCAATACTGCGCGCCGTGGAGCCCGAGGATCTGATCAAATTCGGCCTGATTCCGGAATTCGTCGGGCGCATGCCGGTGATCGCCACGCTGGAAGAGCTGGACGAGGCGGCATTGATTCAGATACTCACCGCGCCCAAGAACGCGCTGCTCAAGCAATACCAGCGCCTGTTCGGCATGGAAGGGGCGGAGCTGGAAATACGTGCCTCGGGACTCTCGGCGATTGCGCATAAGGCGCTCGCGCGCAAGACCGGTGCGCGCGGTTTACGCTCCATTCTGGAGCAGGTGCTGCTCGACACGATGTACGAGCTGCCGACCATGGAAAATGTCAGCAAGGTGGTCATCGACGAGCCTACGGTGCTGGGCGAAGGCAAGCCGCTTCTGATCTATTCCGACGCGCCCAAGGTCGCAGGTTCTCTCTCCTGAGAACACCGACGGGGTTGAACTAATGCCCCCCGTCCCCATCTATAACTAAATGTCCCGCTGAGGTATAGCCATGTCCGCCACCGAATTTTCCCCCGATCTTACCCAGTTTCCGCTGCTGCCGTTGCGCGACGTGGTGGTCTTCCCGCACATGGTGATTCCGCTGTTTGTCGGCCGTCCCAAATCGATCAAGGCGATGGAACTCGCCATGGAAGCGGGCAAGAGCATCATGCTGGCGGCGCAGAAATCCGCGGCCAAGGACGAGCCTGCCGCCGAGGACATGTATCGCATCGGCTGCATCGCGAACATATTGCAGATGCTGAAACTGCCCGATGGCACGGTGAAGGTGCTGGTCGAAGGCAGCCAGCGTGCGGTAATCAAGGAAATCGAGGATCAGCGCAGCCATTATGTGGCCGTAGCCCGGCCCATTCCCGCGGATGCGAGCGACAACAACGAGGTCGAGGCGATGCGCCGGGCGCTGGTGACCCAGTTCGACCAGTACGTGAAGCTGAACAAGAAGATCCCGCCGGAGATTCTGACTTCGCTCGGCGGCATCGAGGAGGCCGGGCGTCTGGCCGATACCGTAGCCGCACACCTGCCGCTGAAGCTGGAGCAGAAACAGCAGGTGCTGGAAATGTTCGACGTCAAGGCGCGTCTCGAGCACCTGCTCGGGCAGCTCGAGACCGAGATCGACATCCTGCAGGTGGAAAAGCGCATCCGCGGCCGGGTCAAGCGCCAGATGGAGAAAAGCCAGCGCGAGTATTACCTGAACGAGCAGGTCAAGGCTATCCAGAAGGAACTGGGCGAGGGCGAGGACGGCGCGGATCTGGACGAGATGGAGAAGAAGATCAAGGCTGCGCGCATGCCCAAGGACGCGCGCGTCAAGGCCGATGCCGAGCTGAAGAAATTGCGCCTGATGTCACCCATGTCGGCCGAAGCCACCGTTGTACGCAACTATATCGACATACTGGTGGGCCTTCCCTGGAAGAAGCGCAGCAAAATCTCCAAGGACATCGCCGCCGCGGAAAAAAGCCTGGACTCCGATCACTACGGGCTGGAGAAAGTGAAGGAGCGCATCGTCGAGTACCTCGCGGTGCAAAGCCGCGTCGACAAGGTGAAAGCGCCCATCCTGTGCCTGGTGGGCGCGCCCGGCGTGGGCAAGACGTCGCTGGGCCAGTCGATTGCGAAGGCGACCAACCGCAAGTTCGTGCGCATGTCCCTGGGCGGCGTGCGCGACGAGGCGGAGATTCGCGGCCACCGCCGTACTTACATCGGTTCCATGCCGGGCAAGATCCTGCAGAACATGACCAAAGTCGGCGTGCGCAACCCCCTGTTTCTGCTCGACGAAGTCGACAAGCTCGGAATGGATTTCCGCGGTGATCCGTCTTCGGCGCTACTCGAGGTCCTGGATCCGGAGCAGAACCATACCTTCGTCGACCATTACGTCGAGGTCGAGTACGACCTGTCCGAAGTGATGTTCGTCGCGACTGCGAACACGCTCAACATTCCGCCGGCGCTGCTCGATCGCATGGAGGTCATCCGGCTCTCGGGCTATACCGAGGACGAGAAGATCAACATCGCCACACGCTACCTGTTGCCCAAACAATTGAAAAATAACGGGCTCAAGCTCGAAGAGGTGTCGATCACCGAATCGGCGATACGCGATGTAATCCGCTACTACAGCCGCGAGGCCGGCGTGCGCAGCCTGGAGCGCGAGATTTCAAAAATCTGCCGCAAGGTGGTGAAGACCTTGGTGACCAAGAGTCGCGACAGCAAGATCGTGGTCACTGCGAAGAACCTGGACAAATTCCTCGGCGTGCGCAAGTACACCTTCGGCATCGCGGAAAAGAAAAACCAGGTGGGGCAGGTCACGGGCCTCGCCTGGACCGAAGTCGGCGGCGAACTGCTGACCATCGAAGCAGTGGTCATGCCGGGCAAGGGCAAGAGCATTACCACCGGCAAGTTGGGCGAGGTGATGCAGGAGTCGATCCAGGCTGCGCTCACGGTGGTGCGCAGCCGCTCGGCCAAACTTGGCGTCCCGGAGGATTTCTACCAGAAGATCGATCTGCACATCCATCTGCCCGAGGGCGCGACGCCCAAGGATGGCCCCAGCGCAGGCATCGGCATCTGCACAGCGATGGTGTCCATCCTTACCGGCATTCCGGTGCGCGCCGATGTCGCCATGACGGGCGAAATCACGCTGCGCGGGGAAGTGCTGCCGATAGGCGGACTGAAGGAAAAGCTGCTCGCGGCGCACCGTGGCGGGATCAAGACGGTGTTGATCCCGGAGGAAAACGTGAAGGACCTCACCGAGATTGCGGAGAACGTCAAGAACCGCCTCGAGATCGTGCCGGTCAAGTGGATCGACCAGGTACTGGAGCTGGCGCTGGAGCGCAAACCTGAGGCGGTAAACAAGAAAGACGATGTTGCCCCGATTGCGCCGGCTTCAGAGGGCCAGCCGGTAAGCGGGGTCTTCACGCACTGAGCGCGGTGCATCGATGGTTCCGGAAAAGCGCTTGACACGCCTGAATGGCACTTGCTATAAAGGTCGCACGATGCTTGTCGACAACGACAGGCTTGCGTCGCATTCTCAGCGAACAGCGCACCTACTCCAGAATTTTTTCTACGCTTAATCCGACAAGTTAACAGGGGGTTCAACGTGAACAAAACCGAAATGATCGACCAAATTGCCAAGTCGGCGGACGTCTCGAAGGCGGCTGCCGGTCGCGCGCTGGATGCCACCGTAACGGCGATCAAGACCGCCATGAAAAAAGGCGGCATGGTGACGTTGGTCGGATTCGGTACGTTCTACGTCGGCAAGCGCGCGGCGCGCAACGGGCGCAACCCGCGCACCGGGGCAAGCATCAAGATCAAGGCCGCGCGGGTTCCGAAATTTCGTGCTGGCAAAGCACTGAAAGATGCGTTAAACTGACGCGCTTTTTGGACCAGAGCGCCCCGCGTTTCAATCAGTCCAAGAGGGTGCTTAGCTCAGTTGGTAGAGCGTCGCCTTTACACGGCGAATGTCGGGAGTTCGAGCCTCTCAGCACCCACCAGGGTGTTCAGTATTGCTGGAGTGGTAGTTCAGTTGGTTAGAATGCTGCCCTGTCACGGCAGAGGTCGCGGGTTCGAGTCCCGTCCACTCCGCCAACAACGAAAGGCGAACCCAGACAGGGGTTCGCCTTTTTTATTTGAGAGATTAACTTCATGTTCGATTTAGTTCATAAGCACAAATTCCTGGTGCAGGTGCTGCTGGGGCTGATAATTCTTCCGTTCGCATTCTGGGGCATCGACTCCTATCGACGCGGCGCAAGCACGGTGCAGGATATGGCCGAGGTCGACGGGCAGAAAATCACCCTGCAGGAATTCAGCCAGGCGCAGCGCGACCAGCAGGATCGTCTGCGCGCGGCTCTCGGCAGCAATTTCGATCCCGCGCTGCTGGATACGCCAGAGCAGCGTGCCCAGCTTCTTGACCAGCTTATCAACCAGCGCCTGCTCGCGGTGCATGCCGCCAAGAGCAAACTGCTGGTGACCGACGCGCAGCTGCGCGAGATAATCATCGGCTTGCCGGCATTTCAGGAAAACGGGAAATTCTCGAAGGCGCGTTACGATGCCTTGCTGCGCGCGCAAGGCTTGAACGACGTGGTCTTTGAAGCCAGGCTGCGCCAGGACGTCGAACTGCAGCAACTCAACAGCGCGGTGGCCGACTCAAGTCTGGTAAGCAAGGCGCAGACCGAACGGATGCTCGCGATCCTGGGGCAGCAAAGAGAGGTATCCGAAGCGCTGCTGTCGTACAAGCAGTTCACCGGCGAAGTCAAGCTTGCGCCGGACGCGGTGCAGGCATATTACAATAGCCATCCGGGAGAGTTCGTGGTGCCGGAGCAGGTGCGCGCCGAGTATGCGGTGCTCAACGCGGACGCACTGGCCGCGCTGGAGACGGTGAGCGAGGCCGATTTGCACAGCTGGTACGACAGCAACGTGCTTCCCAAGTTCGAGGAGCGCGCCGCGGCGAAGAAGAAAGCCGAGGAGCTGCTGGCGCAATTGCGCGCCGCACCTGAAAAATTCGCCGAGCTGGCCAAACAGTATTCGCAGGACCCGGGCTCCAGGGACAATGGCGGCGACCTTGGTTACTTCGCGCGTGGCGCGATGGTCAAGCCTTTCGAGGACGTGGTATTCAAGCTGAAACTGGGGCAGTTGAGCGGCATCGTGGAGACGAGCTTCGGATTCCACATCATCAAGCTCACCGGGATCAAGCCGGCCAAGGACGGCGAACCCGAGCAGCGCCAGGCCAGCCACATCCTGATCAAGGCACCGGTGGCCAAGGATTTTCAGGCGATGCGTCCAGAAATCGAAAAAGAACTGAAGAAGCAGCGTTTGGGCAAGAAATTCGCGGAAGCCGCGGAAACTTTCAGCAACCTCGCCTATGAGCAGCCTGACACCCTGCAGCCGATAGCCGACAGGTTCAAGCTCAAGCTGCAGCAGTCCGGATGGCTCACGCGCGAACCCAACGCTGCGGCAGGCGCGCTCAACAACCAGAAGATTCTGGATGCGCTGTTCTCGTCCGACGCAATCAAGAACAAGCACAACACGGAGGTGGTGGATGCCGGTCCGGACACGCTGCTGGTGGCGCGCGTGATCGAGCACAAACCCGCCGCCCCCAGACCGCTGGATGAGGTCAAGGCCGAGATTGAGAAGAAGCTGATCGACCAGGACGCCATGGCATTGGCGATCAAGCGCGGCGAGGCCAAGTACGCGGAACTCAAGCAGGGCAAGGACGCCGGATTGAAGTGGAGCGCGCCCAAGATCGTCAGCCGCCAGGGCAAGCAGGTGCTGCATCCGGACGCACTGAAGGCGATTTTCCGCGCCGATACCAGCAAGCTGCCTGCCTACCTGGGGGTGGAATTGCGCGACAGTGGCTACGGCATATACCGGATTTCGCGCGTGATCGACGCCCCGCCGGCCGACGCCGCGCACGAAAAAGAGTTGCAGGAGCAGATGGCGCAGCAGGCCGCACAGGAAGAAGCGGCAGCCTATATGGCCAGCCTCAGGGCCGCGGCCAAGATAGAAATCAACAGGGCGAATCTGGAGAAAAAGGGCGGCTAGCGCCTGGGCTTGTCTTTATCCAAGATCGCCGATTGCATGCGGATGCGCTTTTCATCCGCGTGCAATCGGCGATCCGCGCGGACGGGCCGCCGTCCGCGCAAGCGCGGGCGCCGCAGTTTGAGCCATCTCCCGCCGATTACAGCGATCTCACAGGGCGGCCATTGCGCGCTGCGCGCGCCAACCGTGTTTTTGGTACGGACGTGAAGCGTGTCCGTACCAAAAACACGGTTATGGTTGAAAACCCGGCGGGCTTGGGTTTGTCTACATTCGAGATCGCCGCTAGTGCGCGGACACGCTTCTTCTTCGCGCACTAGCGGTGATCCGCGCGGACGGGCCGCCGTCCGCGCAAGTTAGATCGCCACAGTTCGAAGTATTCTTCCAGATCTGCGAATGCTGGTGTACGGTTATTGCGCGCTCTGCGCGCCAACCGCGTTTTCTGTACGGATGAAAAGCGTATCCGCACAGAAAACGCGGTTATGATGAAGAGCAAATACAGCGCGCGACCTGGCGCCCTATACTTCCGTCGTGCCCAACGCCGTCGTGTTGAAGCCGCCGTCGACGTAGGTCACCTCGCCGGTGATGCCGCTGGCAAGGTCGCTGCACAGGAATGCGGCAGCGTTTCCGACCTCGTCGATAGTCACATTGCGCCGCAGCGGTGCCTGCTTGGCGTTATAGGCGAGCAGTTTGCCGAAGCTGGCGATGCCGGCGGCCGCCAGCGTCTTGATCGGCCCCGCCGAAACCGCATTGACGCGTATACCCTTCGGGCCCAAGCTTGCCGCCATATAGCGCACTGCGGCTTCCAGGCTGGCTTTGGCCAGTCCCATCACGTTGTAGTTCGGCATGGTGCGCACCGCGCCGAGGTAGCTTAGCGTGAGCAGCGCGGCATGCCGGCCCTGCATCATCGGCAACGCCGCCTTGGCAAGCGCGACAAAGCTGTAGCTCGATACGTCGTGCGCGATGCGGAAAGCCTCGCGCGAAACGCCTTCCAGGAAATCGCCGTCGAGCGCCTCGCCCGGGGCAAAGGCGATGGAATGCACCAGGCCGTCGAGGCCGTCCCAGTTCTTGCCGAGTTCGACGAACAGGTTCGCAATCTCCTCGTCGCTCGCCACGTCGCAGGCAAACACCAGGTGGCTGCCGAAATCGTCGGCCATTTTTGTGACGCGCTCCTTGAAGCGCTCGTTCTGATAGGTAAAAGCAAGCTCGGCGCCTTCGCGATGACAGGCCCTGGCGACGCCATACGCGATAGATCGGTTGCTGAGCAAGCCGGTAATTAGAATGCGCTTACCTGAGAGAAATCCCATGGTGACTCCGCCGTATTGGATAGGCGAATTATACCGGCGTGACGCCCCTTGCGCGTTCGGCTAAACTCCGCCGATGCGTTTCCCCACTGCGCTCGCTTGTATGCTCCTGCTCGCCGGCTGCGGCAGGGTCTGGAACGATCCCTACCCGGCGAGCGAGTCGGGCAAGAACATCCTCTACAGTTCGTTTTCCGAACGACCCAAGCACCTCGATCCGGCGCAATCCTATACCTCGGACGAGTACGATTTCATTTCCCAGGTGTACGAGCCGCCGCTGCAGTATCACTATCTCAAACGGCCCTATACGCTGATTCCGGCGACGGCCGTGGCCATACCCAAACCGCGCTTTTTCAGCGGCGCAGGCAGCGAATTGCCTGCGGATGCGAAGGACGTCGCCTACAGCGTCTACGAGATTCACATCAAGCCTGGCATCTTCTACCAGCCGCATCCCGCCTTTGCCAAGGATTCGGCCGGACGCAGCCTGTACCTCGATCTGAAGCCGGAGGATGTGGGCGACAAGCACACGCTCGCCGATTTCGCCGAGAGCGGCAGCCGTGAGCTGGTCGCGTCGGATTATGTCTACCAGATCAAGCGCCTTGCGCATCCGCGCATCCACTCGCCCATCCTCGGGCATATGAGCAACTATATCGTCGGTCTCAAGGAGTATGCGGCGCTGATCGAAAAGGAAGACAAGGCGCTGCAGGCAGCGCAGCCCGGGACGACACCGCAGGTCTGGACCAGTCTCTCCAGACACGAAATCGCCGGCGTCGAGGTCGTCGACCGCTACACCTACCGCATCAACGTGCGCGGCAAATACCCGCAGTTCATCTACTGGCTGGCGATGCCGTTTTTTGCGCCGGTGCCGCCCGAAGCCGACCGTTTCTACGCCCAGCCGGGCATGGCGGAGAAGAACTTCAATCTCGACTGGTTTCCGGTGGGCACCGGTCCGTACATGCTCACCGAGAACAATCCCAATGCGCGCATGGAACTCACGCGCAATCCGAACTTCCGCGGCGAGCCTTATCCTTCCGCAGGCGAGCCCGGGGACGCGGCGGCGGGGCTGCTCGCCGACGCGGGCAAGAGGGCGCCGTTCATCGACCGCATCGTGTTCACGCGCGAGAAAGAGAGCATCCCGTACTGGAACAAATTCATGCAGGGCTACTACGACCAATCCGGGATCAGCAACGACAACTTCGACAGCGCCGTGCGCGTAGGCATAGAAGGGGACGCGGCGTTGTCGCCTGAGATGGCGAGCCGCGGCATCCAGCTCAAGACCTCGGTCGCCACATCGGTCTATTACCTTTCGTTCAATTGGCTGGATCCGGTGGTGGGCGGGCAGGGCGATGCGACGCAACAGGAACGTGCGCGCAAGCTGCGCCAGGCGATTTCCATAGCCATAGACAACGAGGAATTCATCTCCATTTTTGCCAACGGCCGTGGTGTGCCGGGGCAAGGCCCGATCCCGCCGGGTATTTTCGGTTACCGCGAGGGCAGCGAAAGCTACAATCCGGTGGTCTATGAAAAGACTGCCGGCGCATGGCACAGGAGATCGATAGCGCAGGCGAAAAAGCTGATCGCCGAGGCCGGATATCCAAACGGGCGTGACGCCCGCACCGGGGCGCCGCTGGTGCTGTATCTGGATACCACCGGCGGCGGGCCCGGCGGCAAGGCGCGGTTGGACTGGTACCGCAAGCAGTTCCAGAAAATCGACGTCCAGCTCGAGTTTCGCACCAGCGACTGGAACCGCTTCCAGGAGAAGATCCGCAAGGGCAATACGCAAATGTTCTTTCTCGGCTGGAACGCTGACTACCCGGACCCGGAGAACTTCATGTTCCTGCTGGACGGGCCGCAGGGCGCGGTGAAGCACGGCGGCGAGAACAAGGCGAATTATTCCAATCCCGAATACGACCGCCTGTTTGCGCAGATGAAGAACATGGAAAACGGGCCGGCGCGCCAGTTGATCATAGACCGCATGGTGGCAGTGCTGCGCCAGGATGCGCCCTGGGTCTGGGGCTATTATCCCAAGGACTACAGCCTGTATCACGCCTGGCTCTACAACGTGAAGCCCAACCAGATGGCGCGAAACGGCCTCAAGTTCTACCGCCTCGATCCGGCGTTGCGCGAGGCGAAGCGTGCCGAATGGAACCGGCCCGTGGTCTGGCCGCTGCTGCTGATCGTCGCGCTGCTGATTCTGGGCACGCTGCCCGCGCTGCGCAGCTGGCGCGCGCGCGAACTGGCAAGAGCTTAGAATCCGTTGCAAAATGAATATTGCAACGGGCCGATTTAGGGGAGTATGAGGGGAGGTATCCCCTCATTTTGGAAACAAACTCTTAGCCATGTACGCCTACATCGTCCGCCGCGTTGTCTACGCCGTCTTCATTCTCATCGGCGTCAACCTGATCACCTTCGCGCTGTTCTTCAAGGTAAACACGCCGGACGACATCGCGCGCCTGCAGCTCGGGGTCAAGTACGTCACGCCCGAGGCGATCGCACAGTGGAAGGCAGATCGCGGCTACGACAAGCCGCTCCTGTACAACGCCCGAGCCGAGGGCCGGCACAAGTTCACCGACACCATCTATTTCGAGAAGTCGGTGGAAATGTTCCGCTTCAACTTCGGTCGTTCCGACGACGGGCGCGACATCGCCAATGAAATCAGCATGCGCATGTGGCCCAGTCTGGCGCTGGCGGTGCCGGTGTTTCTGGTCGGGATGCTGCTGCAGATTACCTTCGCGCTGATGATGGCATTCTTTCGCGCCACCTATCTCGATTTCTGGGGTGTGGTGCTTTGCGTGGTGATGATGTCGATCTCCGGCCTGTTCTACATCATTGGCGGCCAGTATCTGATCTCCAAGCTTTGGAACCTGGTGCCGATTTCGGGCTATGCAACGGGCTTTGACGCGTTCAAGTTCCTGGTGCTGCCCGTGGTCGTGGGCGTGATCGGCGGCGTAGGCAGCGGCGCGCGCTGGTACCGCACCATCTTCCTCGAGGAAGTCGGCAAGGACTATGTCAGGACCGCGCGCGCCAAAGGCCTGTCTGAAATCGTAGTGTTTTTCCGCCATGTGCTCAGGAACGCGATGATCCCCATCCTCACCGGCGCAGTGGTGGTGATCCCGCTCTTGTTCATGGGCAGTCTGGTGTCGGAGTCGTTCTTCGGCATCCCGGGACTGGGCAGCTACACCATCGAGGCGATCCAGGCGCAGGATTTCGCAGTGGTGCGCTCGATGGTGTTCATCGGCTCGGTGCTCTATATCCTGGGCCTTTTGCTCACCGACATTTCGTACACCCTGGTGGATCCGCGCGTGAGGTTCGAATAGTGCCGTTCTTGCCCGTCATCCTCTGGACCGACGCGCTGATCTACCTGCTGCTGGCGGTGGTCGCGGTCTTCGTCTGGTATGTGCGCCGCCACGCGCATCTGCGCGCGCCTTGGTGGCGCGTGGCGCAGACGCCGGCGGCGATGAGTGCGCTGGTGGTGCTCGCGGTGTTCGTGGTTATCGGCCTGCTCGATTCCGTGCATTTTCGCCTTGCGCTGCCTGCGGCTCCCGATACGCGGACCGACAGGGCTGCACCGCGGGAGCTTGCATACGCCGTAGACGTAAAAAGCGCGCTGGACGTTCTGCTTTCGTCCATCGCCAACCGGCCGGAGCGCACCTATTCGGCGCCGCTCGCAACCCACGCCTACGCCAAGGAGACGGTGGAGCTGCCGGGAAAGGACGGCGAGCCCGGCAGGCAGGTGCGCGACTATCCGCGCCTGAAATACGGCGGCGCGCATCTGCGCGACCCCGGGCGCGACTGGGGGCCCGATGTGCTGCGCACCGCTTTTCGCGGTGCGGCGCTGGCGCTGCCACTGTGGCTGCTCGCTGCGCTCGTGCTGGTCGCGGCCTGCACGCCTGCGGATCGCTTGACATCGCGTGATTTCTGGCACGCCGTATGGCGCGGCAAGACCGAAGTGCCGTGGCGCGCAATCCTGATCACGCTCGGGCTGCTGTTGCTCGTCGTTGTGCCGGTGATGCTGCTGTCGCGCCACTACCATGTGCTCGGCACCGACAAGGTCGGACTGGACGTGCTCTATCTGTCGCTGAAGAGCGTGCGCACGGCGCTGGTGATCGGCACGCTGACCACGCTGGTGATGCTGCCTTTTTCTGTCATGCTCGGCATCATGGCGGGCTACCTGCGCGGATGGGTGGACGATCTGATCCAGTACTTCTACACCACGCTGAATTCGATCCCGGGCGTGCTGCTGATCGCCGCCGGGGTGCTCGTGCTGCAGGTGTATATCGAAACCCATCCGGACGTCTTCCCGACTTCGGCGCAACGCGCGGATTTTCGTCTGTTGTGGCTGTGCATCATCCTCGGCATCACCAGTTGGACCGGGCTGTGCCGACTGCTGCGCGGCGAAGCGCTGAAGCTGCGCGAGCTTGAATACGTGCAGGCGGCGCAGGCTTTCGGCGTGTCGCAGTGGCGCATCATGGCGCGCCATATCCTGCCCAACGTGATGCACATTGTGCTGATTTCGGTGGTGATGGATTTCTCCGGACTGGTGCTGGCCGAGGCGGTGCTGTCCTATGTTGGCGTCGGCGTCGATCCTTCCATGATCAGCTTCGGCACCATGATCAACGCGGCGCGCCTGGAAATGGGGCGCGAGCCCATGGTGTGGTGGTCGCTCGCGAGCGCGTTCGTGTTCATGCTGGCCCTGGTGCTCGCGGCGAACCTGTTCGCCGACGCGGTGCGTGACGCCTTCGATCCGCGCGTGCGCGTCGGCGCGCGCAAGCTGCGGTGGGGAAAGACAACGCAGGCGGGAGAGGCATGAGCGCGCTGCTCGACATCAAGGACCTGAAGACCTGGCTCGACAGCTCCGGCGGGACGGTGCGCGCCATAGACGGCATCAGCATCGAAGTGGCGCGTGGCGAGACCTTCGCCATAGTCGGCGAGTCCGGCTGCGGCAAATCCATGACCGCGCTGTCGGTGCTGCGGCTGCTGCCCGAAGCCGGGCAAATCGTGGCAGGTTCGGTACTGCTCGGCGGCGAAGACCTGCTCGGCCTTCCCGAGGCGGCGATGCGCGGGGTGCGCGGCCGGCGGATCGCGATGATCTTCCAGGAGCCTGCCACCAGCCTGAATCCGGTGCTCACGGTCGGGCGGCAGATCGCAGAAGTGCTCGAGCGGCACACCGCATTGCGTGGAGAGGCCATGCAGAAGCGCATGCTGGAATTGCTGGTGGCCGTGGGCATTCCGGACCCCGCGCGTCGCATGGGCGAATACGCATTCCAGCTTTCAGGCGGAATGAAACAGCGCGTCATGATTGCGGTTGCGCTCGCGGCCGAACCCGACCTCTTGATTGCAGATGAGCCTACAACCGCGCTCGACGTCACCATCCAGGCGCAGGTGCTGGACCTGCTCTCCGGGCTGCAGCGCGCGAGCGGCATGGCGATCTTGCTGATCACCCACGACCTGGGTGTGGTCGCGCAAATGGCGCACAAGGTGGCGGTGATGTACGCCGGCCAGATCATCGAGGTCGCGAGCCGCGAAGCGTTCTTCGGCGCGCCGCTGCATCCGTACTCGCGCAAACTGTTTCAGGCCTTGCCGGGGAGCGAGCGCCGCGGCGGCGAGCTGGCGGTGATCCGCGGGCAGGTGCCGCCGCTGACCACGGAGTTCCGCGGTTGTCGCTTCGCCGAGCGCTGCGACCTGGCCTGGGAACGCTGTCATGTCGAAGTGCCCGGACTGACTGCATGCGACAACGGACACAGCGTGCGCTGCCATTTGTACGACGGCGGGAAGGGCGTGGACCCCGGGGAGAGAGTCTCCGCGGCCGCGCCGGCCGCGCCTGGCGCCACCGATGTTTCCGAGAAAGTCCAATCCGGCCCGGCCTTGCTGAGCGTGGACGGGTTGAAGGTGCATTTTCCCATCCACAAAGGTCTGTTCAAGCGCACCGTGGGACAGGTGAAGGCGGTCGACGGCATATCCTTGGACATCGCAACCGCGCGGACGCTGGCGCTGGTAGGCGAATCCGGTTGCGGCAAGACCACCGCAGGCAAGGCGATACTGCAGCTTATTCGTCCGAGCGCCGGCAGCGTGCGCTTCGACGGCCGCGAGCTGACCCGCTTGCGCGGGCGCGCTTTGCGCGAGCGGCGCGCCGATTTCCAGCTTATTTTCCAGGACCCGTACGCATCGTTGAATCCGCGCATGCGCGTCGCCGACATTCTCGCCGAAGGCATGCAGGCGCTGGGCGTGGCCGATACGGTCGCCGAGCGCGCGGCGCGCATGGACCGGATGCTGGCCCAGGTGGGATTGAACGCGGAAGCGAAGCTGCGCTACCCGCATGAATTCTCCGGCGGGCAGCGCCAGCGCATTGCCATCGCGCGCGCGCTGGCGGTTAAGCCCAAGCTGATCGTCTGCGATGAGCCCACCAGCGCGCTCGATGTTTCGGTGCAGGCGCAGATACTCAATCTGCTGAAACAGCTGCAGCGCGACCTCGGTCTCACCTACCTGTTCATCACGCACAATATCGCCGTGGTCGAATATCTCGCGCACGAAGTCGCAGTGATGTATTTGGGCAGGATAGTCGAGCGCGGTACGGTGGACGCGGTATTGCGCACGCCGAGGCATCCGTATACCCAAGCGCTGCTGTCGGCGGTGCCGGCGCTGGATCAGGCGGGCGAGCGCAAGATCATACGCTTGCGCGGCGAACTGCCTTCGCCGGCCAATCCGCCTTCGGGTTGCCATTTTCATCCGCGCTGCCCGCAGGCGATGGCCGAATGCAAGCGGGAGTATCCGCAGCCTATTCGGCTGGGTGAAAACCACGAAGTGAACTGCGTGCTCTACCGCGCGCAGACGCGTTGAATCACGCCCCTGTTTTTTTCGCGACAGCGCGCTCTTTGCCAGGGTTGCTCAGCGCGCCTCGATTACCAGGTGGTGTCCGGCGATGATCGTGCGTCCGATCTTGTTCCATCGATGCAGATCTTTCGTGCTGACATTGAAGCGACGGGCGATGCCGGAGAGCGTGTCACCGCGCCGTATCTTGTAGCTGATTTTGCGTCCCTGCGACGCCGGCGGCCGGAACATGGCGGGCAAAGGCTCGATCGATGCGCCTTTGAGCGGCAGCAGCAGTTGATAGCCCGGCCGCACCCTCGTGCGCCGGCCTATGTTGTTCACCTGTTTGAGCCGAGCCAGGGAAATGCTGTGCTTGCGGGCGATGCGTGCCAGGCTGTCGCCGCGCTTGAACGTATATTTTTGCCATGAGACCAGCGGTTCGTCACGCTCTTCCAGGTTGGCGAGGAAAATCTTCGCGTTGTCCGGAGGCAACACCAGGGCGGGGCTGTTGTCGGCGAGGATCACCGGGCGGTTGTGCCCCGGGTTGAGCGCGAGAAACTCCGCCAGCGGCATGTCCGCCAGTTTGGCGGCAAGGCGTACGTCGATGTCCCGGGTTTTTTCCACGGTGACGAAATACGGCGCGTTGGGCACGGGATCCAGGTCGACGCCGAAGGCGTGCGGATTCATAATGATGTTCTTCAGCGCCTGCAGCTTGGGCACGTAATAGCGGGTCTCCGTGGGCATTTTCAGGCTGAGGTAATCGGTAGGCAGCCCCTTGGCCTCATTCTTTGCGATGGCGCGGGCCACGGCGTTCTCGCCCCAATTGTAGGAAGCGAGCGCGAGGTACCAGGAACCGTGCATTTCGTACAGGAACTGCAGGTAATCCAGGGCGGCGCTGGTCGAAGCGACGATGTCGCGGCGGCCGTCGTACCACGGGTTCTGCTCCAGATTGTAGTTCTTGCCTGTGGAGGGAATGAACTGCCACAGCCCAGAGGCATGCGAGCGCGAATAGGCCATGGGGTTGTATGCGCTTTCCACCATGGGCAAGAGCGCGAGCTCGGTCGGCATGCCGCGCTTCTCCAACTCCTCGACGATGTAATAGAGATAGCGCTTGCCGCGCTCCACCATGCGCTTGACGTAGCTCGGCTGGCTCGCGTACCAGATTTGCCGTTCCTGCACCAGCGGGCTGGACAGATTGGGCATGGCGAATCCATTGCGAATGCGATCCCACAGATCGGGGGGCACTGCCGTCAGGTCGATAGTGGGAATGGCGCGCAACCTGTCCTTGACTTCGCGAGCATTGGGACTGGGTTGCGCCTGGATTGGCAGAGGCGGTGTTTGCGGTGCGGGCAGAGCGGAGGCGGAATCGCCCGCTGTTTGCGCGGCCGGCGCGGAAGGCAGGTCGGCCGCAGGTTTTTGCGCTACGGCTACATCAGTTTGCACCGGTGTCACGGCGCACCCGGAACTGAGAACGGCAAAAAAGATGGCCGCAACAACGCGCGATACCGGCACTACGTCCCCTCCATCGACAGTTAACTCGTGATGTTAGCGAAGGAAGCCGGTCAGGTCAAGGAAAAGCATGGAAAAATAACATCTTAGCAGTTTGTTCCAAGGCGCCTCCCAGCACGAACGCGCGTTCGAAGATTGCGCCGTGCTCAGAAGCTGTTCTTCCACTGGCGAATGGCGGCGAACACCTGCACCGGATCGCCGGCGCGAGCGCCTAGATACTTGTTGGCCGAAGCGATCACTGCGGGCTCGACGCAGCGCAGGAAAGGATTGGTCTTCTTTTCGCGGCCGATGGTTGACGGCAGGGTGGGGCGATCGCTTTTGCGCTTTTGCGCATCACTCGCGGCGCGCGCCTTGAGTTCCTCGTTGTCCGGTTCGACCGCGCGGGCGAATGCGATATTGGCCAGCGTGTACTCATGACCGCTGTACACCAGCGTTTCGTCGGGCAGGGCTGCGAGCTTGGCTAGCGATGCCGCCATTTGCTGCGCCGTGCCCTCGAACAACCGTCCGCAGCCGCAGGCGAACAGTGTATCGCCGCAGAACAGGGAATTTGCGCCATAATAAGCAATGTGCGCCCGGGTATGTCCGGGTATGTCGAGTACGCTGAAGTGCAATCCCAATTGAGGAATCTCGACCTCGTCGCCTTCGCCGACCGCGCGGGTGAGCGTGGGTATGGGCTCGCCGCGCGGACCGTAGACCGGGACGGCGCGATGCGCGAGCAGATCGGCGATGCCGCCGACATGGTCGGGATGATGGTGGGTGGCGAGTATCGCGCACAGTTCCAGCCGCTCGCGCTGCAGATAATCGAGCACGGGTTGTTCGTCACCCGGATCGACGACTGCGGCGTAACGGTCGTTGCGTAGCGTCCAGATGTAATTGTCCTCGAACGCGCGCAGCGGGACGACTTCGAAATTATTCTTATCGGGCATAGGTTTCCAATCAGTCAGGGTTGACAGAAATGGCAAAGATTTCGACAAATGGCGCGCATGCATCCGCGGGGGGATATACAAGGGGGGGTGCACCCCCCCTTGTTCGTGGGATAAGGGCTTTTCTCCCGCCGGAGGCACTTTGCCGGATTTCTACTTGCCCAGCTTGGGCCTAGTTTTGGTGGAAGCGCAGAAAAAGTCAACCCTGTCGGACTGGTTCGCCACGCCGAAGGGCGAATACGTGCTGCGTTGGGAGCGGGCCCAAATCGATAGTGCGGTGGAGGACGTCTTCGGATTCAATGCCGTCCAGATATGCCTGCCGCAATTCGATCTGCTGCGACAAAGCCGCATTGCCCTGCACACGCGCCTGGGTCCCGATTGCTCCAGCGACCTGGTTGCCGACAGCGGTGCCCTGCCTCTGGCCAGCGGCAGCATCGATCTGGTGGTGTTGCCGCATGTGCTCGAGTTCAGCCAGCATCCGCACCGGATACTGCGCGAGGCCGCGCGCGTGCTCATGCCCGATGGCCAGATCGTGATCTCCGGCTTCAACCCGCTGAGCCTTTGGGGTATCAAACGCGCCCTCGGTCTGGGCAGGCACGAATATCCCTGGTGCGGCCGCTTCATCGGTTTGCTGCGTCT
>JACZJU010000298.1 GCA_014860395.1 Burkholderiales bacterium
TGCACAGCACCGATTCGATCTCGTTTGCGCTGAAGCCCGCCTCGCGCAGATAGCTGCGCAGACGTTCAAAGACGAAGATTTCAAGATCTCTATGGGCGTCGCCGAGCTTGCCCGGCGCAAACACCGCGAATGCCTCGTTGATGAGATCACCGAGCGGTGTCTTCAATCCGCCTTCGACCAGTATCCGGATCACGCCTAGGGCGTGGCGCCTGAGCGCGAACGGATCCTTGTCGCCGGTCGGTTGCTGACCGATGCCGAACATGCCTGCCAGCGTTTCCAATTTGTCGGCCAAGGCAACGGCGAGCGCAACCTTGTTCTCAGGCAATGCATCGCCGGCAAAACGCGGACGGTAGTGCTGCTCGATCGCGGCGGCCACCAGGGGAGGCTCGCCGTCAGCAAGCGCGTAATAGCGGCCCATGATGCCCTGCAGCTCGGGAAACTCGCCGACCATGCTGGTGACGAGGTCGGCCTTGGCCAGCCAGGCGGCGCGTTCTGCGAGCACCGAGTCGGCGCCGATGCCGCGGGCTATTTTTCCCGCGAGCAACTGCACGCGCTCCACGCGCTCCAACTGGCTGCCGAGCTTGTTGTGATAGACGATGGTTCCCAGCTGCGGCACGCGCTCTTCCAGCCGCTTCTTCTTGTCGGTGTCGAAGAAGAAGCGCGCATCGGCGAGGCGCGGCCGCACGACGCGATTGTTGCCCTCGACGATGTTCTTCGGATCGGCAAGCCGCATGTTGCTGACTATGAGGAAGCGGTTGGTCAGCTTCCCGGCGGCATCGAACAGCGGGAAATATTTCTGGTTGGTGCGCATCGTCAGCACCAAACATTCCTGCGGCACCACGAGAAATTCCGCCTCGAATTCGCCGCTGTAGACCGACGGAAATTCGATCAACGCGGTGACTTCGTCGAGCAAGGGCGCGACGTCCTCCTCCGGTCCCAGCGATGCGCCCAATGCGGCGGCCTGCTCGCGCAGCAGCCTCTCCGTTTCGGCGCGGCGTGCTTCGAACGAGGCGATGACCTGTCCGTGCGCCGCCAGCGCTTCTTCGTAGGCATCGGCGGCATCGACAGGAATGTCCTTCACGCCCTGAAAGCGATGGCCGTGGGTGATGCGCCCGGCATCGAGGCCGAGAATAGCCACCGGCACCACGTCGGCGCCGTGCAGGGCGAGGAGCCCGTGAACGGGGCGCACGAACTGCACCGTCGTCGTTCCGTCCGCGAGCTGATAACTCATCACCTTCGGAATCGGCAGCCGGGTGATCGCCTCCTCCAGCGTCGATTGCAAGGCGTCCGCAAGCTGGACGCCCGGAACGATCTGGTGCAGGAATGCGTATTCCGCGCCGCCTTCGAGGCGACGCTCAATCAGCCCCGTCGTGTCGGTGTCCGCGAGATAGCCCTCTTTTTGCAGGCGCTTCAGAAGCGCCGGCGCGGGATTGCCGGCGGAATCGAAAGCGACTTTCGCGGGCATGAGTTTCTTCGTCTGCTCACGCTCGAGCGAGCTTGCCAGCACAGCCGAAATATGTACGGCCAGCCGTCGCGGCGTGCAATAGGCCCTGCTCTGATGGCCCTGGCCGAGCAGGCCGCGCTCGGCCAGTCCGGACGCGACTCCCTGGGCGAAAGCCTGGCCCAGTGCCTTCAGCGCCTTGGGCGGCAGCTCTTCGGTAAACAGCTCGACCAGCAGGCTCGCGCTCATGCGGCTTTTTCCCGGTTGGCCAGGTCCTCGCGCAGGGCCGCAAGGTCTATGCCCAGGCGCTGCAGGGCATCGGGCGGGCACATCGGGAAACCCTGGCGCAGCCGGGAGTCGTAATAGGACTGCGACACGCTGCGCGCAAGGTTGCGGATGCGGCCGATGTAGGCGGCGCGCTCGGTGACGGAAATCGCGCCGCGCGCGTCGAGCAGGTTGAAAGTGTGCGCCGCCTTGAGGACTTTTTCGTAGGCGGGCAGGGCGAGCCTGGCTTGCATCAAGCGCTTGGCGTCGGCTTCATGATCGGCGAAATGCCGGAACAGCATCTCCACGTCCGACCGCTCGAAGTTGTAGCGCGATTGCTCGACCTCGTTCTGGTGGTACACGTCGCGGTAAGTCACGCCCGGCGTCCATACCAGGTCGAACACATTCTTCACGTCCTGCAGGTACATGGCGAGGCGCTCGATGCCGTAGGTGATTTCCCCGGTGATCGGTTTGCAGTTGATGCCGCCGACCTGCTGGAAGTAGGTGAACTGCGTCACTTCCATCCCGTTCAGCCACACCTCCCATCCCAGGCCCCAGGCGCCCAGCGTCGGATTCTCCCAGTCATCCTCGACGAAGCGGACGTCGTGCGCTTTGGGATCGATCCCCAATGCCTCGAGCGAGCCGATGTACAGCTCGAGTATGTCCGGGGGCGAAGGCTTGAGCACCACCTGGTATTGATAATAGTGCTGCAGCCGGTTGGGGTTGTCGCCGTAGCGGCCGTCCTTGGGGCGGCGCGAGGGCTGGACATAGGCGGCGCGCCAGGGCTCGGGCCCCAGGGCGCGCAGGAACGTCGCGGTATGCGAAGTGCCCGCGCCGACTTCCATGTCGTAGGGCTGCAATAGCGCGCAGCCCTGCCGGTCCCAATAGGACTGCAGCTTGAGGATGATTTCCTGGAAGGTGGGCACGGTATGTCGATGCTGGGAAAGTCGTAATTTTACAGGCTTTCCATGGGCCCAGAAACCAAAGTCGGCGCGCTAAGCCCGATGGCATCGCCGGTTCGCCTTGCGCCTTCGCGTGAAATGATATAAATGACCAATGAAATTCAGCCATCTGATCCAGATCAACGATCTGCTCAATCCGCTGATCGATCCTCTGACGCGCGAGCAGTTGTGGCGCGGTCTGGTGCTGCGCGCCGAAAACCCCTTGTTGTTCGTCATGGCGCTGGACCGCTTCGAAATCGTCGAGCGCGGGGAAAACACGCTGATGCGCGTGCTGCATTTCGGCAGCCTGCAGCTGCGCGACCGCGTCAGCTTCAGCCCGATGAAGCAGGTGCGCTACGAAGTAGACGCCGCGGGCGATTCGCCTGCCGCCACCCTGGTGATGAGCATCGAGGAACCCGAGCCCGATCAGCTGTTCGTGCGTTTCGACTATGAGACTTTGCGCGGGGACGAGACGGCGCCAGTGGAAGCGTTCTACAGCAGTTTTGCCAAACAGGCTTACATCGAGGCGGATATCGATACCATCAGCACTATCCGCAGGCTGGCAGAGGAAGCGGGTGCGCTGGGCTAGTGTCCTGTTCCGCAAATTCGCTCGATAGTTCGCAGCGCAGTTGGCCGCCAGGCGGCGTTGCTCGGCTTCGCCGTAGGCCCAGCTACTGTCTCAGCCTCGCGCCTTGCCTGACGGCCAACTGCGCTCGCTCCTTTATCGTCGGAACTTACGCAACAGGACACTAGACGCTGAACCTCACCGCGCGATTGCGGCCCTGTTCCTTGGCGCGGTACATGGCGCGATCGGCGCGCCCCTGTATGGCGTCGATGCTGCGGCCGTCGTCCGGGTAGCATGCAAGACCGATGCTGACGCTGCTGTCTATGCGCTTGCCTTCGAACTCCAGCGGCGTCGTGTCCACCGCTTTGATGATCCGCTGCGCCACCTCCAGCGCCCTGGTCGCGCTCGCTTCCGGCAGCAGCGCCACGAATTCATCGCCGCCATAGCGCGCCAGCACGTCGGTGTGGCGCAACTCGGTCTGGATGCACGTCGCCATCAGTCTGAGCAGACGGTTCCCGGCCTCATGCCCATGCCGGTCGTTGACCGACTTGAGATTGTCCGCGTCGATCATCAACAGGCTGACGGGGCGGTTGTAGCGTATCGCCTGGTCGAACAGGCGAGCGGCGACGATGGAAAAGCCGCGCATGTTGTACAGGCCGGTGAGATCATCGGTTTCGGACAGAAGGCGGGCGCGGTTCAGGCCGGAACGGATGTCCGCGGAAAACATGGTGGTGATGTAGGCGACCAGCAGCATCGGCGCGAGTTGCGCCACCATGCCGCTAAGGTAGGCGAGCGAGAACGGCCGACCGGTAGCGACGTCTTCCCCTAGCAGCATGAAGCAGGCGGCGATCAGCGCCATTTCGAGCATGGTCGTGAACTTGCCCAGCGTGAGCGCGCTGGTGATGATGACCAGCAGGTAGGTGTTGACCAGGGGGCTTGCGAGTTTTCCCGTGTACCACAGCACCCAGGTGATGAACAGCACCATGCCAAAGGTTTCCAAGGCGATCTTCCAGCGCGTTTCGGACTTGTAGAAATTGGTGTAGCGAAAGCTCAGTACGAACGCGGCGTAGAAGAACAACCCGGCGGAAATCGCCGCCTGGTCGGCGGCGAGAGGGCCTTCGAACACCTGGTACAGCAGCACCAGAATCAGAAGCAGCCACTCGATTTCGGCGACCGTGCGCGAGACTCCGCGCAACTCCTCCTGCTCGATGCTCAGTATTTCAGTGGGTTTCGAGTGCACGCCTTTCCCTTTGCCGCCAGCGGACTGTGTCTGTGTTTGGCTGTTTCGAAGAAGAGGCTGCCTCCCCATGAGGCGCCTCACATTGGTTCGCTGCAAAATTCAGTTTGCAGCGGTTTTTTTTGTCGTTACAACACGGCAATTATAGCGCGACCCGCCGTCGCTTCCCGGCGAGGGGTGCTCAGGCCTGCGCCTTGTCCTCTCGCCAGAAGTCCAGTTTCTCCTGCACCACGCGGTCCGAGTAGATGAAGATGAGCGCGTCGTTCGAGGCTCGGTGCTGGTGCGCCACCCAGCTCGGCGCGACGAAAATGTCATGCGGTCCCCAGTCGAAGGTCTCCCCGCCTATCCTGCTCGATCCGCTGCCCTCGACTACGGTGAACACCGCGCTGTCGGTGGAGCGGTAGGGGGCGGTGCCGAAGCCCTTCGGAATGAGTTGCATCCAGGTGGACATCGTCGGCATGGCCCAGCCGCCGTTGACCGGGTTGATGTATTTCATCTTGTAGGCGTGCCAGGGGTCGGCGGCGCGAAAGCGCGCGAGCGCATCCAGCGCCTCGCGCGTGCGGCGGTACGGGTAGTTGAATATCGGTGACGTCTGCGTAATGTATTTCTCGTCGACCGGCAGCAGATTGTGGCCGGCTTCGGCGGCGGCCGCGCCCTGCGGGCGGTCCAGCGGCTGCGCCTTGCCCGGATAGCCCTCGCGAAAGCTCGCGCACATCAGGTTGACGATGTGCATGTCCAGGCCGTCTAGCCAGACCATGGGCGCGTCGCTCTCGTTGCCGTGGTCGTGCCAGGTCATCGACGGAGTGATCACGAAATCGCCGGGCTCCATCATGGTGCGCTCGCCCGCGACTGCGGTGTAGGCATTGTGGCCTTCGATGATGAAGCGCAGTGCCGAGGCCGTGTGCTTGTGCGCCGGCGCGATCTCGCCCGGAAGGATGATCTGCAATCCGGCAAACAGGCTTTGCGTAATGCGCGACTCCCCCTGCAGACCCGGGTTTTCCAGCACCATCACGCGGCGCTCGGCTTCCTCGGCGCTGATCAGCTTGCACGCCTCCATCAGGTACGGACGTATCTCGGCGTAGCGCCACAGGGCGGGCACACAGCGCGGCGCCGGCTGGTCGGTGACCAGTCCGTGCAGCACACGCCACAGCGGCGCGAGCTTGCGGCTGCGCGCGCGCTCGTAAAAATCCATGCGCCCGGGTTCGGCCGCGAGGTTGACGCTGGGGACGATACCGGCAAGCGCGCCGGCCTCCTGGTGGACCTTGCTGTCGGGCTTCATCCCTGCCTCCTGTCGTTCAGCCGTTTCGCTGCAGCGCTTGAATGCGTTTTTGCGCATGATAGCGTAGCTGCGCGGCTGTCGCGATGCGGCGTTGGCAGGCGGGAGATTGAGCTATGCTGCAAACAGCTGGCTATTCGGGAAAATCATGGAAACCTATCTGCTCTGGCTTGCCGCCGGATTCGCGCTGGTCATCGCCAAACTCGTCCCCGGCAATATGGGCGACATGGCCACGATGATCACTACGGCCATGACCATGCTCGAGCGCGCCAAGACAACTCCGGCCAAGCCGGCCTGAACCAGCACTAACACGCCAACTGCCGCGTTTCAGTCGGCGGCGGGGCGCACGAGTGCGCGTTCGGTGCGAACCGCAAGCTGGCCGAAGAGTGTGCCCAGGGCGGCCGCGGCGAGCAACACCCAGCGCGCCGCCTCCCAGTTGCCGGCGTGTGCGACCACCATCGCGATCAGCGGCGGGCCGAAGAATGGACCAAGTTGCGCTACCTGGACAATCAGGCCCTGGATGCCGCTGATCTCGCTCGCGTCGCGCGCGTAGATCTGCGATCCCGAGAGCACCGCGGCGGGGATGGTCCCGCCGGCGAACATTAGGAGCACGCAGGACAGGGAGCGCAGCCAGTCGGGCAAGGCCGAAGAGAAAATGGCGCAGGCGCACGCCGCGGCGACGAGGAAGGCGAGGCTGATCACATGGCCGCGCGGCGCGGCGCGGTGTACCAGCCATGTGCCGAACAGATTGCCGCCTACGTTGACCGCGACGACGAAAGCGGTGAGGAGTGCGGCAGCGCTGACCGAGGCACCGCGCTCCTGTACCAGAAACGTCGGCAGCCAGACCATGATCGCGTAGAAAATCAGGGTGTAGCAGCCGAAACCGAGCGCCAGCCACCAGGGACCGGGTTGTCGCAGCGCCTGCGCCATGCTCGCGAGTGTGATCGCGGTGCCTCGTCGCGCCTTGCCATACGCGCGCCGCGACCGCCACAACGCTGCCGTGCATGCGAGCGTCATCAGAACGACCACCAGCCACAAGCCGCGCCAGCCCAGAGTGGCCAACACGAGCGGGCTCGCCAGCATCGTCAGGCTGGCGCCGAAAGGCAGATAGGTGCTCCACAAGCCTAGGGTAAGATTGCGCTCACGTGGCGCGCTGGCCGCGGTGATCAGCGTCGGCGCCGACACGGCGATGGCGATGAAACCCGCGCCTTCGAGGATGCGCGATGCGAACAGCATCGTCTCGCCGGCTGCGGCCGCGCCGAGCAGCCCGCCCAGCATCATGGCGACGAGTCCGGCGCCGCAGAAGCGCAGCGCGCCGTAGCGGCCGGCGAGCGCACCGAAGAATATCGCGGTCGTGACCGCCAGCGTATTGAAGGTCGAGTTGACCCAGCCGGCCGCGACCAGCGATAAGCCGAATTCCTGGCGCAGCAGGGGAATCGCCGGCGGCAGTTTGCCGACGCAGGCGGCGGCGACTATGCCGGCGGCAATCACGGCCCAGACTGCCGGCCAGTGGGTTCGTGTCAGCACGGATTTATTGTCGCAGGTCAAATTGCCCGAATTTTGCGGAGCGTACACTTCTGCGAGGCGCTGCTACGAGAGCATTTCCTCGGCCCGATCATATCAATATTTGTCTACTGGAGGCATTGCCATGGCCATGATGAACGCACAGCAATACCGCGAAAGCCTCGCAAAGCGCAAGCCGCTGAAGGTCTACCTGGACGGAAAGCTGCTGGCCGATCCGCTGGCGCATCCCTACATCCGCACCTCGATGAATACCGTAGCCCTTACCTACGAAATGGCGCATGACGCCGAGCACAGGCAGCTCATGACCGCCAAGTCCGCGCTCACCGGTGAGACCATCAACCGCTTCTGCCATCTGCACCAGAGCACCGATGATCTGATCAACAAGGTGCGCATGCAGCGCCTGCTCGGTCAGCGCTGCGGCACCTGCTTCCAGCGCTGCGTCGGCCTGGATGCGCTGAACGCCGTGTTCGCCACCACTTTCGACATGGACAAGAAACTAGGCACGAGCTACCACGCGCGCTTCCGAAAATTCGCCATCGCCATGGAACAGAACGACTGGATCGTCGACGGCGCCATGACCGACGTCAAGGGCGACCGCAGCAAGCGACCGGCCGAGCAGCGCGACAAGGACATGTACTTGCGCGTGGTCGAGCGGCGCGCCGGCGGCGTCGTCATCCGCGGCGCCAAGGCACACCAGACCGGATCGATCAATTCGCACATGGTGCTGGTCATGCCTACGGTCTCATTGAAACCGGACGAGAAGGACTATGCCATCACCTGCGCGCTGCCCTCGGACGCCGAGGGCATCACCTACATCTACGGCCGCCAGTCCTGCGATGAGCGCAAGCTCGGTGGCGGCGAGGCCTCCGACATCGATGCCGGCAGCCCGACCTATGGCGGCCAGGAAGCGCTGATGATTTTCGACGACGTGTTCGTGCCCGAGGACATGATATTCATGAACGGCGAAACCGAGTTCGCCGGCCCGCTGGTGGATATTTTCGCGAGCTACCATCGCCAGAGCTACGGCGGCTGCAAGGTGGGCAACGGCGACGTCGCCATCGGCGCCGCCGCCTCCATTGCCGAATCGAACGGCGTCGCCAAGGCTTCGCACGTCAAGGACAAGATCGTCGAGATGAACCATCTCAACGAGACGCTGTTCGCGTGCGGCATCGCCTGCTCCGCCAACGGCAAAAAGCTGCCCGCCGGGAACTTCTTCGTCGACGCGCTGCTCGCCAACGTATGCAAGCAGAACGTGACGCGGCTGCCCTACGAGATTGCGCGCATCCTGCAGGACATCGCCGGCGGCCTGATGGTCACGCTGCCTTCGGCCAAGGACTGGCTCAATCCGGAAACGAGCGAGGTGCTGAAGAAATACCTCGCCGGCGCCGAAGGCATGAGCACCTACGAACGCGTGCGTCTGCTGCGGCTGATCGAGAACCTCACCATGGGGCGCGGCGCCGTGGCCTACCTCACCGAGTCCATGCACGGCGCAGGCTCGCCGCAGGCGCAGCGCGTGCTCATCAGCCGCCTGGCCAATGTCGAGGAAAAGAAGGTGTACGCGAAGAGCCTCGCCCTCAACAACAGCCTGGAAAGCGTCGAGAGCGCGATACGTGCGGGGCTGAAGAAGCTGCGTGCACCGGCCAAAGACCCTGCGCCGGCGCGTGCCGCAGACTTGGCTCCGGTCAAATAGGGCGGGACAGCCGAAGAACGGGACAACTGCGGACGGTCGCTCGGGAAATCGCCTTGCGGTACCTGGAGCGAGGAGTCTTCGCCACCCACGGCCGGCCGTATACTAAAATAAAAGGTATCGAAACGGAATCGGCATAAGCTCATGCCCCATGCAGCGCTGTTCGAATTGCTAGGCCTCGCCGGCCTTCCCGCGCCCGCGCCGGGCCGGCTCGAAATCCACGGTGCCGATCCGGTTCTGGCTACGCCCTACAAGGTCGGTACCGCGGGCGCGGCCGCGCTCGCCGCCGTCGGGCTTGCCGCGGCCGAACTATGGCGATTGCGCGGCGGGCGCGAGCAAAACGTTTCCGTAGACCTGCGTGCGGCGACCGCGTCGCTGCGCAGCGCGCGCTACCTGCTGATAGACGGCAAGCCGCCCCCGGGCATCTGGGACCCTTTGAGCGGCTACTATCCCGTGCGCGACGGCCGCTGGGTCAGCATCCATTGCAATTTTCAGAATCATCGCGACGCCATGCTCGCTGTTCTGGGCACCGACGCGGACAAGGGTGCGGCCGAGGCGGCGACCGCGGGCTGGGATGGTCTTGATCTGGAAGATGCAATTCATGCAGCCGGCGGCTGCGCCGGGCTCGCGCGCAGCGCCGACGATTGGGCTCGACATCCGCAATCAGCTGCGGTCGCGACCCAGCCGCTGCTGGAGATCCTGCGCATCGGCGATGCGCCGCCGCAACCTCTGCCTGCGGCGACGCGACCTCTTGCAGGGGTGCGCGTGCTCGACCTGACGCGCGTGCTCGCCGGCCCGACTTGCGCGCGCACGCTCGCCGAGCACGGCGCCGACGTGCTAAAGATCAACGGCCCGCATTTGCCCGATTCCGGCGCAGCCGAGATCGACACCGGGCTGGGCAAGCTCGCGGCACATATCGATCTGCGCACGTCCGCGGGAGTCGAAACCCTGCGCGGCCTGGCAGCCGAAGCCGACGTGTTTTCGCAGTCGTATCGGCCCGGAAGCCTGGCGCAACGCGGTTTCTCGCCGGAGGCGCTGGCGCAACTGCGGCCCGGGATCGTGTGCGTAAGCCTGAGCGCCTGGGGCGAAAGCGGGCCGTGGCGCGCGCGGCGCGGATTCGACAGCATCGTGCAGACTGTGAGCGGCATGGCGCATGCGTCGGGCGACGGCGCGAAGCCGCGCCTGCTGCCGGTGTCGGCGATCGATTACGTCAGCGGCTACCTGATGGCCTTGGGCGCGATGGTCGCGCTGGCGCGGCGCGCACGCGAAGGCGGCAGCTGGGCAGTGCGCGTATCGCTGGCACGCACGGGACAGTGGATCGTCGACCGCGGCAGGTTCGATGCGCCTGCGCTCACAGGCGTGCCGGCGGAATTGCCTGCCGACGAAATCGCGCGAATCACGATGGAGACCGATGCGCCGCAGGGGCGCATCCGCCACCTCAAGCCGGTGGTCCAATTGTCGGAGACGCCTGCGTACTGGGCGCGCCCGCCGGTGCCGCTAGGCCACGACCCGGCGGCGTGGCCGCAGCGCTGAGGCGTACCGCTGCCGGCGCGCGAACAACGCTAGTCTTCGCTGCCGGTACCCGCGACGTCCTGGCTTTCCGCGAAGGGTTCGCGTGTGACCAACTCTCCAGGGCGCGAACTGAGCAGGAAGAGCGCCACCGTGCCGGCGGCCATGCCGATGAGCGCAAGGGCGAAGAAGTTGAAGTGCAGGACGTGGAAATGCGTCGAATTCATCCAGAGCATCAGCGCGGCGATGATCACCCAGGGGGCCCAATGAACCGGCTTGCCGATAAATATCTCCCTGAGCTTCATCGTTCACTCACCGCTGGCGCGAGGCCTGCGCGAAACCGCAGGCGCATCAGGTAGACTGCCGCCACGCAGGCGGCGCCGGCGATTGTTACCCCCCAGCCCGAAAGCCCAAAGAACAGATGCTGCGGCGGGTAGAGCAATAGAACCGCCGATACGAACATCGCACTGCGCGTCACCAACCCGAGCCGGCCATGGAGCCAGCCTTCGATGGCTGCAGACAGCGCCCACACGCCCGCCAGGGCCGTGACCGTCGAGAAAGCGGTCATCCAGAGCGGACCCACGAACAGAAGCGACGGGTTGTAGACGAAGATGAACGGCACCAGAAACTTGGTAATGCCGACTTTCGATGCTTCGAAGGCCGTGACCATGGGCGGGCTGCCCGCGATCGCCGCTGCGGCGAAGGCCGCGAGCGCCACGGGCGGCGTGATCGACGACACCACACCGTAATAGAACGCGAACAGGTGCGCCGCCATCGGCGCCACGTGCATTTGCTCGAGCGCAGGGATGATCAGTGCGGCCAGGGTGATATAAACTGCCGTGGTGGTGAGGCCCATGCCCAGCACGATAGAAGCGATGGCTGTAAGGGCCAGCAGGGCCAGCAGGTAGCCGCCGGACAGGTCGATCACCGATTGGGTGAACTTCAGACCGAGGCCGGAGACGAATACCGATCCGATGATGATGCCGGCGCAGGCGCAGGCGATGGTCACCGGTATCGTGCTGCGCACGCCTTCTTCCAGCGCGGAAAACAGGTCCACAGGACTCAAGCGCGTGTTCCTGTTGAGGAAGCTCAGTGTCACGGTGGTGATGATCGCCCAGAATCCCGACATCATCGCGCTGAAGCCGATGGATAGCAGCACGATCAGGACTACCAGCGGCAGCAGCAGCGGCCAGCCGCGTTTGAGGACCTCGCCGAAGCCGGGAAGTTTTTCCCTGGGAATCTTGTGCAATCCGTGCTTCTCCGCCTCCAGGTGGACCATGAAGTAAATGGTCGCGTAATACAGGAAGGCCGGAATGCTCGCCGCGACGATGACGGTGAGCAGGTTTACGTGCAGGAATTCCGCGATGATGAACGCGGCTGCGCCCATGATCGGCGGCGTGATCTGGCCGCCAGAGGAGGCGCAGGCCTCCACAGCGGCCGCGAACCGCGGCCGGTAACCAAGCTGCTTCATCAGGGGGATGGTGAACGAGCCCGTGGTGACCACGTTGGCCACCGCGGAGCCGGAGACTGTTCCCATCATTGCGCTGGCGACGACCGCGGCTTTGGCAGGCCCGCCGGTTCTGTGGCCGGTGAGCGAGATCGCCAGGTCGATGAAAAAGCGTCCGGCACCGGAACGAATCAGCAAGGCCCCGAAGATGATGAACAGCACGATGTAAGTAGCCACCACCATCAGCGGGATGCCGAAAATGCCGTCGGCGCGCATAAAAATGACGTCGACGTACTTGCGCAGCGAGGTCGGCGGTCCGTACAGAAAACCGAAGAAGTGGTTCGAAAACAGGCTGTGCAGCACGAAGAACGAAGTTACGCATACCATCGCCCAGCCAACCGCACGGCGGGTCGCCTCCATCACGAGCATGATATAGGCAATTCCGACCCATAGGTCCGTTTGCGTGATGCTGCCGCCGCGCATGTTGAACGCGTCGGAATCATAAAGCGTGTAGACCTGCACGAACAGGCCGAAGCCGATCAGCAGCAAGTCGATGCCGAAGCCCGCCAGCCGCAATCCGTTGCTCGTGTCGCCCGGCACCACGAGCGGGCTGCGATACGATTTTCGGAACAAGGGGTTGAGCAGCAGGGTCAGCAGCAGCATGACCGTGAGGTGCGTGCCGCGGAACGAGCGCGTCTCCGGGGTGCCGAAGACGGCCGCGTACAGATGAAATAGCGCCAGCGCGATCGCCAGTATCGCCGCAACGGTCGCGATGACGACCGGCAGCCGGAACTGGCGGTCGCGCAGCACTGACTCGAGCAGCGAGATTTCCTTCTTCTCGTGGTATTCGAGACGCTTTTCCGCCTGGGTAGTTTCAGACATGAACGTGCCTAGAGCCTATTTCAAAATGAGGGGACACATCCCCTCATACTCCCCTAAAACGGAGGCCATTTCGTCAATTATGAAATGGCCTCTTCGTTGACGCAGGGAGCGGCCCCAGGACCTGGGACCGTTCCTCTGTCGCGCTTATTGTGTGACGCCGAGCTCCTTGTAGCAGCGCGCGGCCCCGGGGTGAATCGGAATGGCGGCAGCCTTCAGAGCATCAGCCAATTTCACGTCGTTCCAGACCTTCTTGACGGCGGCGAAGGTGGCATGCTCTTTCCAGAACACTTTGCACATATTGTAGACCAGGTCCTCGGGCAGGTCGGCACGCACGACCATTACCGTTGCTGTAGCCAGCGTCGGGACGTCCGCGTCCATGCCTTCATAGGTTCCCTTCGGAATACTGGTGGCATAGGTGCCTGGATTATTCGCTATGACCTTTTTCATGACGTCCTGATCGATGCCGATGAAACGCAGGCCCGGCTTGAAGTTCAGGTCTATGTAAGATGCCTGGGGCATTGAGGTGACGGCGATGAAGACGTCGATGTGACCGTCCTTCATCAGCGCGACGGAATCGTTGTAGTCGACATGGTGCACCGTGCCGCCAGCCTTCCGGATCTTGTCGAAGTCGAGGTCATAGCCCTTCAGCACCGTCTCGGCGAACGCGGTCCCGGTCCAGCCGGTCTTTCCCGGGCTGATGTTCTTGCCGGCGAACTCCTTGATAGAGTGTATGTCCGAACTCTTCGGCACGGCGATTTGCACGATGCCGGGATACAGCGTGGCGAAGAAGGCAATGTTCTTGTACGGGCGGTCGAACTTGCCGCGCCCTACGTAGCCGTTGTAGGCCGTATGACCGTAGCTCCAGCCGATCTCGGCGTTGCCGTCGCTGACGTCCTTGACGTTGCCCACGCCGCCGCCGGGGCCGCTCGAGGTGGAAATGCCGGGAATCTCAGCTTGCATGACCTGCATCATCTTCGCGCCCAGCGGGTACCAGCTGCCGCCGGCCGGTCCGGTGACCATGCGCACGAAGGTATCAGCTGCGCTTGCCATTGGCGCGGCAAGCAGCAGGGCAGCGGCGACAGAAAGGATCGTTATGGTTCGTTTCATGGAGTTCTCCTACAGTTGGTAATTCGATATTTTGTTGCGCGGAAATTGCGGAGCAAAATTGCGGAGCACAGGGCTCGCACGTGGGAGACTAGCGACCCCAGTCTAGCGTGATTCCCCGGGGCCGTAAAGGACCTGCAGGCAGATTGCGAATGCATTGCACTGCATCAAAGCGACGTTGCGTAATCTAAGACGGCCCGCTTTGTGGCTCTCGCGCCACTGGGGTTCGATCAGACTGTCGTCTTCTTCGCGCGCGCGCCGCGGTGGCGATCGAGAGGATCGCTGAGGCCAGGATGAATGCAATTCGCGATGAACATCGCAGCGCGCACCAGCGCTGCCGTGCGTGCCGCCTAGCGCTGCTGCTTCAGATAGGCGAGCAATTCGTTTAGTTTGCGTCCGGCATCGGCCTTGACTTGGTCAGGCTTCTTGCCGCTCCAGTCGTAGAAGCCCTTGCCGGTCTTGATGCCCAGGTGCCCTGCTTCGTACAGATCCTGCAGTGCGCGCCGCGGCTTGTCGCCGTGGTGCAGCACCGGCACCAGCGCCCGCTGCGCCAGCGCGTGGGTGTCGAGGCCGCTGATATCTTTTTGTTCTATCAGCCCGGTGATGCACATGCGCGGCGCCAGCATTTCGCGCGCGCAGCGGTCGATTTCCTCCGCAGTCGCGACGCCTTCGTCGATCAGGTAATAGGCTTCGTGCAGGATCGCATGTTGCAGCCGGTTGATCAGCAGTCCGGGCACGGCGCGCTTGAGCCGCACGAAGTTTCTGCCGGCCGCCTCGAGCAAGCGCACCGCCGTGTCCACGGCCGCGGGGTCGCTCGCGCGGATAGGTGCTACTTCGACCATCGTGTTTACCTCCGCCGGCATGAAGTAGTGCATGCCGATAAAACGCTGCGGATACTTGAGCGACTGTGCCAGCGCCTCGAGGTCGATGCCGGAAGTATTTGACGCCAGCACCGGCGCGCCCGCGTAGGCGGATTCGATCGCGGCGTAGCAGGCGAATTTGAGTTCCATCTCCTCCGGCACCGACTCAATGATGAGGGCAGGGGCTGCTTGCGGCAACTTGTCGAGCAGGGCGACGCGCGGATCGACGCCGCTAACATTGGCGGCGTTGCGCGAATAGATGGCGCTGGAAATGCCGGTGGCGGCAAAGCTCTTGGCGATGCCGCGGCCCATGACGCCGGAGCCGATGACGAGGACCTCAAGCTGGCTCATGACGGATTCCTTTGCGTTTGACAAAATACTGGGTAGCGAGCACCGGCACCAACAGGACCATGCCAAGCATGTCGCTCTCCCAGCCGGGCTTGATCAGGCACATCGCCGCTCCGAACAGAAACACCTGGTGCCAGCGCGTGCACGGTCCGAGGAGATAACCGAACAGGCTGCCCGAGAGCAGGATCACCCCGATGACCGCAGTTACCAACGTGCCCACAACCAGCAGCGGATCGCCGATCATGAGCAGCGCCGGCTCGTAGACGAACATGAACGGCACGATATAGGCGGGCGCGGCAGCGCGCATCGCGGCAAAGCCCGCTTTCCACATGTTCGCCTTCGCCAGACCGGCTGCCGCGAATACGGCGAGTGCCACGGGTGGGGTGATTGCCGAGAGGATGGCGAAGTACAGGGCGAACATGTGCGCGGCGGGCACCACCGCGCCGAGCTTGATCAGGGCGGGGACCAGCAGCGCGACCATCACGATATACGCCGGCGTCGTGGGCATGCCCATGCCGAGCACGATGCCGGCCAGTGCGGTGAGTATCAGCGCCAGCAACAGGTAATCCTTGGACAAGGCGATGACTACTTGGGTGAAAGTGATGCCCAGGCCGGTGATGGTGACGCAGGCGATCACGATGCCGGCGCAGGCGCAGGCCATTGCCACCGAAAGCGTATTGCGGGCACCGTCCTCGAGCGCTCCGACAACCGAGCCCCAGGTAATTCCGACTCGAGTGGTCGCGCGCAGCAGCGCCACCGGCAGGCAGGCGAGCGCCGCGATCAGCGCGCACAGCGGCGCTGAGTAGCCCATCAACAAGCCGAAGAATACTATCAGGATGGGGATGAACAAATGGCCGCGCTCCACCATCACCCGCCCGAGTCGCGGCAATTCCGCCTTGGGTACGCCGTGCAAGCCGTCGCGCTTGGCGACGAAATGGACGGCGAAAAACACCGCAGTGTAGTAGAGCAGGGCCGGGATCGCCGCCCACAGCGTGACCTGAAAATACGAGACGGCGAGAAATTCCGCCATGACGAAGGCGGCGGCGCCCATCACCGGCGGCATCAATTGGCCGCCGGTTGATGCTACCGCCTCGATCGCGGCGGCGACGTGCGGTTTGAAGCCGGTGCGCTTCATCAGCGGAATGGTCATCGGGCCGTCGACCATCACGTTGGCGACGGCGCTGCCGGACACGGTGCCGAACAGGCTGGAACTGACCACAGCCACCTTGCCCGGGCCGCCGGCGGTGTGCCCTGTAAGAGACAGGGCGAAATCCATGAACAGCTGCCCCGTTCCGCTGCGCTCCATGAATGCGCCGAACAGCACGAACAGCATGACGTAAGACGCGGAAACGCCCAGGGTCGAGCCGAAGATGCCCTCGGTCGAGAGGTAAAGCTGCTCCAGCAGCACTTCGCCCTTGACCTGCGTGAACAGCGCCGCATACACCAGAAAAGCCATGGCTGTAAGCGGCAGCGCCAGGCCGATTACGCGCCGGGTCGCTTCGAGCACGATGGCCACCGCGGCGACCGCATAGATCATGTCCCAAGTGGTCAGATCGTCGATGTAAATGATGCGGTTGATGAAGTATTCGTAGTTGAGAAAGATGTGCAGCACGAATCCCCATGAGACGACCATCAGCGCGACGTCGACGATGCGCCAGGCTGCGCTTCCCGTGCGGCGTGTCGGAAACAGCAGGAACACGAGCGTAAGTGCGAACAGGAGATGGATGCCGCGGAAAATAACGGCTTCGGGCGGGCCGAAACCAGCGACGTACATGTGATACAAGGACATCGCGGCGGCTATTGCCGTGATCGCCCAGCGCAGCGCCTTCCATGCCGGTGCGTGTGCAATATTCTCGTCGGAAAGCGGTAGTGGTGTAGTCAAGGTGAGGACTCCGAATCAAAAAAAAGGGGTGGCCAGAGCCACCCCTTCGGGTTCATGCAATCAAAGTAAGCCGACCTCCGAATTCCCCTTCGTGCAGGTGGCGATCGGTGCCACGCAGGCTCGGGCGATTTCCGAAGCGCATTCAGGGTTTTCTCCAACTTCATCGAATTCACTCGGGTCGGTGGGAAGGAAAGGGAGAGAACCCCTTCCTTCGTTGCCTTCCGACCGGGACTACATCGCGCCTACTTCCTTGTAGAACTTGGCGGCGCCCTTGTGGAACGGCACGCCGATGTCCACGGCCATGTCTTTCGGCGTAGTGCCAGTGATCGGTTTGACCACGGACGCCAGTGTGTCGATGTGGGCTGCCATGACCTTGGCTAATTTGTACACCGTGTCCTCCGGCAGGTCGCAGGCGACGATGAGATGGGTCGAGTAGCCGATCACCGGAACGTCCTTGTCCTGCTTCGGGTAGGTGCCCGCCTTGATCATCAGTTTGTGATAGCCGGGGTTCGCGCTGCTGAGCGCAGCCATGGTCTTGTCGTCCACCGGCACCAGGTGCACGTCGCGCGCGCTGGCAAGGTCCATCACCGCAGAGGCCGGAGCGGTGGTGCCGAGCGTGAACACCTGCGCGTGGCCGTCCTTCATCAACGACACCGCATCGGTATAGCCGGCCTGGAAATTCGCCTTGGCCAGCGACTCGTAGCTCATGCCATTGAGCTTAAGCACCATGGCGGTAAGAATCTCCGCGCTGTTGCCCTTGGGCTGGGTGACCAGCGATTTGCCTTTCAGGTCGGCAAAAGAATTGATCTTGGCGTCGGCAAGCGCGACAACCTGGAAATACTGCGGATAGAGGTTGGCCAGTTGGCAGACCTTGGTCACTTTCTTCGGATAGGGTGGGCGGCCCGCGAGGCCGTCCACGGTAGTGGCCGAGTTGGCGAAGCCGATCTGCGCCTTGCCTTCGTCGACTCCGCGCACATTGGCAATGCCAGCGCCGGGGGTCATCTGGATCTGCAGCCCGGGAATCTCCTTCTCCCACATGCCCTTGAGCGCGCCGCCCAGGGGTATCCATGACCCGCCCTGGGGGCCGGTCATCATGGTTACCTGCTGCGCCATGACCGTGACGGGTACTAGCAGAGCCGCAGCAAGCGCTGTAGCGGATAGCGAAAATTTAACAATTGACTGTGATTGCATGCTCTTCTCCTCGTGGAAAAATCTGGTTTACGGCCGGATCGGGGCCGCCAAGCGTGCGGATAGTACTACAAGAATGCGATGAAGGAGTTTGTCCCGCGGCCGGTTGAATTCAGCCCACCGGCGTTAGCACCGGCTTGCCGGAAAAGTGCGCGCGCAGGTTATCCACGGTGAGATCGCCCATGGCCTTGCGCGTCTCGTGCGTAGAACTGCCGACGTGCGGCTGCAGCACCACCTGGTCCATCGCGAACAGCGCCTCGGGCACCTTCGGCTCGGCTTCGAACACATCCAGTCCGGCGGCGCCCAGCGTGCCGTCGGCGAGCGCTTTAACCAGGGCCGGTTCGTCCACCACGGAACCGCGCGCGACGTTGATCAGGGTTCCTTTGGGCCCCAGGGCCTTGAGCACTTCGGCGTTGACGATGTGGTGCGTCGCGGGTCCGCCCGGGCAAATCACCATCAGCACGTCGCAGTCGCGCGCCATCTCAGTAAGGCTGGCGTAGTACTTGTGCGCGACCCCCGCCTGCGGCTTGCGCCCGTGATAGGCGATATGCATGCC
>JACZJU010000299.1 GCA_014860395.1 Burkholderiales bacterium
CACCCCTACCACCGGGAGTAAATATCTTGGCCGGCAATTCCTCCATCTACCTCGCCTCGCGCAGCCCGCGCCGGCGCGAACTGCTGAACCAGATCGGCGTCGCGCACGAAGTGCTGACCCGGCGCATCACCGCCGAGCGCAGCCCCGACGTGAACGAGGATCCGCTGCCCGGGGAAAAGCCGCGCGAGTACGTCATGCGCGTATGCCGCGACAAGGTGGAGAGCGGCTGGATGCGCGTGATCCAGAGGAAGTTGCCGCTACGCGGCGTGCTCGCAGCGGACACCTCGGTGTGCCTGGGCGACGAAATCCTCGGCATCCCGACCAGCGCGGTCCAGGCCGTGGATTTCCTCACGCGGCTGTCGGGGCGCGAGCACGAGGTGCTGACCGCGGTTGCGTTCAAATTGGTCGAGCGCGTGGAGACCGAGCTGTCGGTGACCGCGGTGCGCTTTCGCGAACTCAGCCACACCGAGATCGCGCGCTATGTGGCCAGCGGCGAACCCATGGACAAGGCCGGCGCCTACGGCATCCAGGGCCGGGCCGGGGCGTTCATCGCCGAGATCCGCGGAAGCTACTCCGGCGTGATGGGTCTGCCGCTGTACGAAACCGTGCTGCTGTTGCGCCGCTTCGGTCTCGCCCCGGCCGGTTGAAACCCAAAACAGCACTGCGGACGTAGCTTTGGGTCTCCCCCTTTGCAAAAGGGGGAACAAGGGGGATTTCGCTGCGGCAGGAGTCTGGCTCCCGACAAATCCCCCCTGCCCCCCTTTTTCAAAGGGGGGAATCCAGCGGCAATCTTTGGCGAATGCGGCGGCGGGAGTTGCCCCGCCACGATGGGCCGCAGACGCGCTTGCAGTGCCATCCGGTAGAATGACCGCATGGACGAAGACATACTGATCAACGTGACGCCGCAGGAAACGCGGGTCGCCGTAATGCACAGCGGCGTCGCGCAGGAGCTGCACATCGAGCGCTCCGCCAACCGCGGCCTCGTGGGCAACATCTACATGGGCAAGGTGGCGCGCGTGCTCCCGGGGATGCAGTCGGCCTTCGTCGAGATCGGCCTGGAGCGCGCCGCTTTCCTGCACGTGGGCGACATCTGGGAAGAGCGCCAGATTGCCCCGGCCGGCGCGGAGCCGGTTAAGGCCGCGCAAAAACCGATCGAAAAAATCCTCGCCGAAGGCCAGCCGCTGCTGGTGCAGGTGGTGAAGGATCCGATCGGCAGCAAAGGCGCGCGCCTGTCGACCCAGATCAGCATAGCCGGCAGGATGCTGGTGTATCTGCCGCAGGACTCGCACATCGGCATTTCCCAGCGCATCGAGGATGAAGGCGCGCGCCAACTTCTGCTCGATCGGGTGAAGCAGATCCTGCCGGCCGACGAAAAAGGCGGATTCATCATCCGCACCATGGCCGAAACCGCCACCGACGCCGAGCTCACGAACGACCTGCAGTTCCTGCGCAAGCTGTGGCAGGACCTGCGCGAAAGAAGCCTGTCGTCCCCCGCGCCGTCGCTGTTGTATCAGGACCTGTCGCTGGCGCAGCGCGTGCTGCGCGATTTCGTCAACGAAAACACCGACCGCATCCTGATCGACTCGCGCGAGAATTTCCTGAAACTGCAGGCGTTCGCGCGCGACTACATGCAAAACGTGCTGGCGCGCATCGACCACTACACCGGCGAGCGGCCGCTGTTCGACCTGTACGGCGTGGAGGACGAAATCGAAAAGGCGCTGGCGCGCCGCGTCGACCTGAAGTCGGGCGGCTACCTGATCATCGACCAGACCGAGGCGATGACCACTATCGACGTCAACACCGGCGGCTTCGTCGGCGTGCGCAATTTCGACGACACCATTTTCAAGACCAATCTGGAAGCGGCGCAGGTGATCGCGCGCCAGCTGCGCCTGCGCAATCTCGGCGGCATCATCATCCTCGACTTCATCGACATGGACACCGTGGAGCACCGCAACGCGGTGCTGGCCGAACTCAACAAGACGCTCGCGCGCGACCGCACGCGCATGACGGTGAGCGGTTTCACCCAGCTCGGCCTGGTGGAGATGACGCGCAAGCGCACGCGCGAATCGCTGGCGCACATACTGTGCGTGGTCTGCCCGACCTGCGGCGGCCGGGGTCAGGTCAAGGCGGCGCGCACCGTGTGCTACGAGATCCTGCGCGAGATCCTGCGCGAATCGCGCCAGTTCAGCGCGCGCGAGTTCCGTGTCCTTGCCGCGCAGGTGGTGATCGATCTGTTCCTGGAGGACGAATCGCAGTCGCTGGCGATGCTCGAGGACTTCATCGGCAAGCCGGTGTCGATACAGGCCGAATCGAGCTATGGCCAGGAGCAGTACGACATCGTGCTCTTGTAGGTCCCGCCTGCCCCATATATAAATGTAGGAGCGAGCTACAAGCGGCGCGCGGTCGAATCGATATAATCCTCGGGCGGCGGTGCCTGCGGCCCCGGCGGCCACTGTGGCGGAGGCGGCGGAGGTGGCCGGCGCGGCATCAGCAGCCAGCTCGCCACGGACGAAAGCAGGCTGTAGACGATGGCGCCCCAGAACGCCGACCAGAAGCCGCCGACGCGAAAACCTTCCACGAACGAAGCCACGAACCAGAACAGGAAGCCGTTGATCACCAGGGTGAACAGCCCCAGGGTGAGGATGGTGATCGGCAGGGTGACGAGCACCAGCAGCGGCCGGATCAGGGTATTGATCAGACCCAGCAGGAGCGCCGTCACCAGCGCGGCGTAAAAGGTATCGACGCTGACCGACGGCAGCACATAGGGCACCGCGAGCAGCGACAGCGCGTTGATCAGCCAGAGGAGCAGAATGCGCATGGACGTGGCTAACGCTTCTCGCGGCCCAGCATATAGAACTCGTCGTTGGGCCGCATGCTGATCAGATTGGCCATGCGGTTGGACAGCGCGAAGAACGCGGCGACGCCGCCGATGTCCCAGATGTCCTCGTCGGTGAAGCCGTGGCCGCGCAGCGTTTCGTAGTCGGCATCGCCTATGGTCCAGGGCTCGAGCGAGGTTTTCATCGCGAAATCGAGCATGGCGCGCTGCTTCGGCGTGATGTCGGCCTTGCGGTAATTCACCGCCACCTGGTCGGCGATCAGCGAATTCTTCGCGCGGATGCGCAGGATCGCGCCGTGCGCGACCACGCAGTACTGGCATTGGTTGGCGCCGGAGGTCGCGACCACGATCATTTCGCGCTCGGCCTTGGTGAGGCCGCTTTGCTTTTCCATCAGCGCGTCGTGATACGCGAAGAACGCGCGGAACTCGTCCGGGCGATGCGCAAGCGTAAGGAACACATTGGGCACGAAGCCGGACTTCTCCTGCACGGCGACGATGCGCTCGCGGACGTCCTGCGGCAGGTCTTCGAGCTTGGGTACGGGGAAACGGCTGATGGCGCTCATGCTTAGCTCCTGGTTATGCCCTGCGCGCTGCGGCGGGCCTTGAATAAAAGCGACAACGCTGGAAATTGCGGCCGGACTAGAGATGCAAAATGCTGCGAAGCGGCTTACCCCCGATTTTATCAGTGCAAATGCTAGCCCGCCCCGCTGCCGCGCGTTTGATCCAAATCAACGGTGCGGGCGCACCACTGGCGCCGCGCCGCGCAATTGGCGACAATAGACCGGGCTTCAACCCTTCTTTTCCCGGCATAGGAACAATCATGGTTCACGCATTGGCTGGCAAACCGGCCCCCGCTTCTGTATTGGTGGACGTGGCCGCGCTGCTCGACGCCTACCGCGACGCGCCGGATGCAAACGACCCGCAGCAGCGCGTGGCTTTCGGCACCAGCGGCCATCGCGGCAGCGCGTTCAAGCGCAGCTTCAACGAAGCGCATATCCTCGCCATTGTGCAGGCGGTATGTGAATACCGCAGCCGTGTAGGCATTTCGGGCCCGCTCTACCTCGGCATGGACACGCATGCGCTGTCCGCCCCGGCGCAGGCCAGCGCGCTGGAAGTGCTCGCCGCCAACGGCGTGCAGACCTGCATCCAGCGCGACCAGGGCTACACGCCTACGCCGGTGATCTCGCGCGCCATCCTCGTGCACAATAGCAAGAGCGTCGGCGAGCGCGGCGCCGCGCGCGCCGACGGGCTGGTGATCACGCCCTCGCACAATCCGCCCGCCGACGGCGGCATCAAGTACAACCCGCCCAACGGCGGTCCGGCGGATACCGACGTCACCGGCTGGATCGAAGAGCGCGCCAACGCGCTGCTCGCGCAAGGCAACCGCGAAGTCAAACGCATGGCCTACGCGCAGGCACTGGCCGCCGCGACCACGCGCGAGGAGGATTTCGCCGCGCCGTATATCGAAGACCTGGCGAACGTGATCGACATGGAAGCGATACGCGCCGCGAAACTCAAAATCGGCGTCGACCCGCTGGGCGGCGCGGCGGTGAACTACTGGAAACCGATAGCCGCGCATTACGGCCTCGACATCGACGTGGTCAACCCAAAAGTCGATCCGGCCTTCGGCTTCATGACCCTGGACCACGACGGCAAGATCCGCATGGATTGCTCCAGTCCTTATGCCATGGCCAGCCTGGTCGCGCTCAAACAGCGCTTCGACATCGCCTGGGGCAACGACGCCGACGTCGACCGCCACGGCATCGTCACGCCCTCGGCGGGGCTGATGAACCCGAACCACTACCTCGCCGTCGCGATCCATTACCTGCTGACGCACCGGCCGCAATGGCCGGCGACGGCCGCGGTGGGCAAGACCCTGGTGTCGAGCGCGCTGATCGATCGCGTGGTCGCCGGACTCGATCGCCGCCTCGTCGAGACGCCGGTGGGTTTCAAATGGTTCGCGCCGGGGCTGGCGGACGGCAGCTTCTGCTTCGGCGGCGAAGAGAGCGCGGGCGCAAGTTTTCTGCGCCGCGACGGCTCGGCCTGGACCACCGACAAGGACGGCATCATCCTCGGCCTCTTGGCGGCAGAAATCACCGCCACCACAGGCAAGGACCCGGGGCGCTATTACCTCGATCTGGCGGCGCAGTACGGCACAGCGCACTATGTGCGCGTGGACGCACCGGCGACGCCGGCGCAGAAAGCCGCGTTCAAGCAGCTCAACGCCGACAGCGTCCAGGCCACCGAGCTCGCCGGCGATGCCATCCTCGCCAAGCTCACGCGCGCACCCGGCAATGACGCTCCCATAGGCGGGCTCAAGGTGACCACGGCCGCAGGCTGGTTCGCCGCGCGGCCATCCGGAACCGAGGACATCTACAAGCTCTACGCCGAAAGCTTTAAAAGCACCGGACACCTGGCGCAGATCGTGCGCGAAGCGCAGCACATCGTGAGCGCGGCGTTGCGCGGTTGAAGCGGCGCGCCGGCTAACCAGCGAACGGTGCGTCAGCGACCAAGATCTGGCCGGTCTCGGAATCGGTGATGAACACTTGCGATCGGTCGGGGCCGCCGAAACAAAGATTGGTAATGGAGCGGCCAGCGCACGAGACGATGCGGTGCGTGGGTATGCCGTAGCGGTCCAGGCGCCAGATGCAGCCGTGCCCGGGGTTCGCCACCAGCACGCCATTCTCGCGGTCGAGCGCGAGGCCGTCGGGTCCGCTGACGCCGCCGGGGAGCTGGCAGAAGACCTGCGCCTTCGATACGCCCGCGTCCTGCGTCAACGGCAGCCGCCACACCTGACAGGCGCGCGTGAGCGCGACGAAAAGGAACCGCCCGGATGCGTCCAGCGCGATGCCGTTCGGGCTCGGGCAGGTGTCGATCAGGCAGTGCAGGCTGCCCGTCGGTGTCAGGCGATAGACGCGTCCGGCCGCATCCTGCAACCCGGTCTGCCCCTGGTCGGTGAAATAGACCGCGCCGTCGGATGCCAGGCACAGGTCGTTCAGGCCCTTGAAGCTCTCGCTCCTCACCGTGCCCAGCACTTCGGTCACGGAACCGTCGAGCGGATCGACCTGCACCAGCCCGCGCCGGTAGTCGGTCACCAGATAGGTGCCGTCGGCGCGCATCTTCAGTCCGTTGGGCCAGCCCGCGTAGTGCGCGACCTGCTCCCAGGCTTCGCCGCCCTGTTCCGCAATGCGAAAAATGCGGCCGTTGGGAATGTCGGTGACGACGAGCCGGCCCTGCGCGTCGAAGCACGGCCCCTCGAGGAAGCTGTCGATCGCGGCGCCGGCTTTGTTCGTGCGCGACCAGGCGCAGACGCGCGGTGCGCGCAGGGCGTCGGGCAGGCGCGCCCAGACGCGGGTGGGAATGTCCTTGGGCGTGGGAAACCAACTCATCGCGCCGCCTTCGCCGTTTCGGCTTCAGTCATGGTTTTTCCTTTCTATCGATGCGGGGTCGATCCCGAACTCGGCGAGGATCTTCGCCGTGTGTTCGCCCAGCCGCGGCGGCGGCGCGTTCACGCGCGGCGCCTCGCCGTCGAGCTTGTAGCCCGCGCTCGCCACGCTGACCTCGCGCCCGACACCGGGCACGTCGGCAAAGCGCTCGATG
>JACZJU010000047.1 GCA_014860395.1 Burkholderiales bacterium
AGCAGGTCGGAGCGGCCGATCAGTTCGTTCATGCTGCGCACGCCGAGGCTGGCCATGATTTCGCGCGCTTCTTCGGCAACATAGAAGAAGAAGTTAACCACGTGCTCGGGCTTGCCCTGGAACTTCCTGCGCAATACCGGATCCTGCGTCGCCACGCCCACGGGACAGGTGTTGAGATGGCATTTGCGCATCATGATGCAGCCTTCGACCACCAGCGGCGCGGTGGCGAATCCGAATTCATCGGCGCCGAGCATGGCGCCGATGACCACGTCGCGCCCGGTCTTGATCTGGCCGTCGACCTGCACCGCGATGCGGCCGCGCAGCCGGTTCAGTACCAGCGTTTGCTGTGTTTCGGCCAGGCCCAGTTCCCATGGCGTGCCGGCATGCTTGATCGAAGACCAGGGCGAAGCGCCAGTGCCGCCGTCGTAGCCCGAAATGGTGACATGGTCGGACTTGGCCTTGGCCACGCCCGCTGCCACCGTGCCCACGCCGATCTCGGATACGAGTTTGGTGCTGATCGAGGCCTTGGGGTTGGCGTTCTTCAGATCGTGAATCAGCTGCGCCAGGTCCTCGATCGAATAGATGTCGTGATGCGGCGGCGGCGAAATCAGGCCCACACCCGGCACCGAGAAGCGGATTTGCGCGATGTATTCGGACACCTTGTGTCCTGGCAGCTGGCCGCCCTCGCCGGGCTTGGCTCCCTGGGCCATCTTGATCTGTATCTGGTCGGCGTTCGCCAGATACTCGGCGGTGACGCCAAAACGGCCCGATGCGACCTGCTTGATCTTGGAGCGCAGCGAATCGCCTTCCTTGAGCTCTAGGTCGCGCTCGACGTTGTGCCGACCCAGGCGCGATGCCAGCGTTTCACCGGCTTTCGCGGGTGCATAACGGTTTTGGTCCTCGCCACCCTCGCCGGTGTTCGACTTCCCGCCGATGCGGTTCATCGCGATGGCGAGCGTCGTATGCGCCTCGGTCGAGATCGAACCCAGCGACATGGCACCGGTAGCAAAGCGCTTGACGATTTCCTTCGCCGGCTCGACCTCATCGAGCGGAACCGGCTGCATCTGCCCGAATTTGAACTCGAACAGACCGCGGAAGGTCATGTGACGCTTGGACTGGTCGTTGATGATGCGCGCGTATTCCTTGTAGGTGTCGAAGCTCGATTGCCTGGTTGCGTGTTGCAGCTTGGCGATCGCCTCCGGCGACCACATATGCTCTTCGCCGCGAATACGGAACGCGTATTCGCCGCCCGCATCGAGCGCGTGGGCCAACACCGGGTCGGCGCCGAATGCCTGCCGGTGCAGGCGTATCTTCTCTTCGGCCACCTCGAACAGGCCTATGCCCTCGACATTGGATGCCGTGCCGGTGAAATATTTGTCGACCAGTTCGCGCGACAGGCCTACGGCCTCGAAGATCTGCGCGCCGGTGTAGGACATGTAGGTGGAAATGCCCATCTTGGACATCACTTTGAGCAGGCCCTTGCCGATGGCCTTGACGTAGTTCCTGATCGCCTTGCCGCCGTCGATTCCGGCGGGCAGAAGGTCCTGCATGTGCAGCAGCGTTTCCAGCGCGAGGTAGGGGTGGACCGCTTCCGCGCCGTAACCCGCGAGCAGCGCGAAATGGTGCACTTCGCGCGCCGAGCCGGTTTCCACGACCAGGCCCGCGCTGGTACGCAGGCCCTTGGTCACCAGGTGCTGATGAATGGCCGAAAGCGCGAGCAGCGTCGATATGGCGACATTGTCGCGGTCGACGTGGCGGTCGGAAATGATGATGATGCTGTAGCCGGCGCGAACCGCGTCTTCGGCCTGGGCGGCAAGACTCGCCAGGCGCGCCTCGATCGCCTCGTTGCCCCAGGCCACGGGATAGGTGACGTCGAGCTCGAAGGACTTGAACTTGCCCTCGGTGTTGCGGTCGATGTGCCGGATCTTGTCCATCTCGTAGAAATCCAGCACCGGCTGGCTGACTTCGAGCCGAATCGGCGGATTGATCTCGTCGATGCCGAGCAGGTTCGGCTTGGGGCCGATGAAGCTCACCAGGCTCATCACCAGGTCTTCGCGGATCGGGTCGATCGGCGGATTGGTCACCTGGGCGAACAGCTGCTTGAAGTAGTGGTACAGGGTTTTGTTCTTGCCCGAGAGCACCGCCAGCGGCGAATCGTTGCCCATGGAGCCGATGGGTTCCTCGCCGGCAGTGGCCATAGGCAGCATCAGGAACTTGACCTCTTCCTGCGTATAGCCGAACGCCTGCTGGCGGTCGAGCAGCGACACCTCCGAGCGCGGCGGCTGCTGTTTGTCGCTTTCCACTTCGTCCAGCCTGATGCGGATGCGCTCTATCCACTCGCGATAGGGCTTGGCCGCGGCCAGCGTGTCCTTCAGTTCCTTGTCGTCGATGATGCGCCCGCGCTCGACGTCGATGAGGAACATCTTGCCCGGCTGCAGACGCCATTTCTTGACGATCTTTTCCTCGGGTATCGGCAGCACGCCCGCTTCGGAAGCCATGATTACCAGGTCGTCGCTGGTGACGATGTAGCGCGCCGGCCGCAGGCCGTTGCGGTCCAGCGTGGCGCCGATCTGGCGGCCGTCGCTGAAGGCGACCGCCGCCGGTCCGTCCCACGGCTCCATCATCGCGGCGTGGTACTCGTAGAACGCGCGCCGGCTGTCGTCCATGGTGTTGTGCTTTTCCCAGGCCTCGGGGATGAGCATCATCATGGCGTGCGCGAGCGAATAGCCTGACATCACCAGGAGTTCGAGCGCGTTGTCGAAGGAGGCCGAGTCCGACTGACCGGGGTAGATCAGCGGCCAGATCTTGTTCAGGTCCGCCTCCAGTATCGGGCTGGAGATCGCCTGCTGGCGGGCGCGGATCCAGTTGACATTGCCGCGCAAGGTATTGATCTCACCGTTGTGGGCGATCATGCGGAACGGGTGCGCCAGGTCCCACGTGGGGAAGGTGTTGGTAGAGAAACGCTGGTGCACCAGCGCCAGCGCCGACACCAGACGCGGATCCTGCAGGTCCTTGAAGTACGCGCCCACCTGGTCGGCAAGCAGCAACCCCTTGTAGACCAGCGTGCGCGCCGACATCGACGCGACGTAGAATTCCTTGCCGTGCTTGAGCCGTAGCGTCTGAATGGCGTGGCCGGAAACTTTGCGGATGATATAGAGCTTGCGCTCCAACGCGTCGGTCACGGTCACGCCAGCGCCGCGGCCGATGAACACCTGGCGGATCACGGGTTCAATCTTCTTCCCGGATTCCCCCAGCCCGGAATTGTCGCGCGGCACGTCGCGCCAGCCCAGCAGCACCTGCCCCTCGTCCTTGATCGCGCGCTCGATCTCGTATTCGCACGCAAGTCGCGAAGCCGGCTCCTGCGGCAGAAATACCATGCCCACGCCGTATTGGCCCACCGGCGGAAGGCGCACGCCCTGCGCGGCCATCTCTTCTCGCAAGAACTTGTCCGGGATCTGGATCAGGATGCCGGAACCGTCGCTGGCCAAAGGATCCGCCCCGACCGCGCCGCGGTGGGCGAGATTCTTCAGGATCAGCAGGCCCTGGTCGATGATGCTGTGGCTTCTCGCCCCCTTGATGTTGGCGACAAAGCCCACGCCGCAGGCGTCATGTTCGTAGGCGGGATCGTACAGCCCCTGGTCGTACTGGGTCGCTGAGCAATTTAATGGTAGGGCTGGATGGCTCACGCTCGCACCTTTAGCTGCAAATTGGCTGGAAGACCGTACACAGGCAAAGGCCGTGCCTGGGCATCGGATTTCTCCGGCGGAACGCGTGATTTTACTCGCGGACCCATGTTCCTTCAAGCGCTTAGGTCGGTCCGCGCGCCCCATTACAGTGCGGCGTAGCGGTGTTAGGCGGGGCTAGGGGGCACCAATTAATACCTGCTGCAGCGCGCCGGAAGACACCTCGGCGCGAATCGATGCCGCTCCGATTTGATCCAGCAAAATGAAGTGCAGCTTGCCGGCCTCGGCCTTCTTGTCCGCTGCCATCAGTTCCAGCATGCGCCCGGGCGCGATGCCCGGCTGGGCAGTCGGCAGCTTGGCGCGTTTGAGCAGCGCAATGATGCGGTCGACGTCGGCCTGCACGACGTAGCCCAAGCGGCGCGACAGATCGGCGGCCATCGCCATGCCCGCGGCTACCGCCTCGCCATGCAGCCATTTGCCGTAACCCAGGCCGGATTCGATCGCATGCCCGAAGGTATGACCGAAATTGAGCAAGGCGCGCACCCCGGCCTCGCGCTCGTCTTCCGCCACCACGGCAGCCTTGATTTCGCAGCAGCGGCGCACCGCGTACGCCAGCGCCTGCGCATTGCAGTCGAGTAGCTTCTCCACATTCTGCTCCAGCCAGGCGACGAACGCTTCGTCGCGGACGAGGCCATGCTTGATTACCTCCGCCAGACCCGCCGAGAGTTCGCGCGGCGGCAGGGATTTCAGCGCCGCCGTGTCCGCCAGCACCAGACGCGGCTGGTAAAACGCGCCTATCATGTTCTTGCCCAACGGGTGATTGATCCCGGTCTTGCCGCCGATCGAAGAGTCGACCTGGGCAAGCAGCGTCGTCGGAACCTGGATAAAGGGTATGCCACGCATGTAGGTCGCCGCGGCGAAACCGGCGAGGTCGCCCACGACGCCGCCGCCCAGGGCGATGAGCGTGGTCTTGCGATCGCAGCGCCCCTCGACGAGAGCGTCGTAGATGCTGTTGAGGGTAACCCCGTCCTTGTATTGCTCGCCGTCTGCGAGCACGATGCTGATGCTCTCCACTCCCTGAGCCCGCAACGCCTCGCGCAGTTGCGGCAGATACAAGGGCGCCACCGTGGTGTTGGTCACGATGGCGACGCGAGGTTGATCCAGGTGCGGCAGAATCAACCCAGCATCGGCGAGCAAACCCTCGCCGATGTGGATAGGGTAGGCGCGCTCACCCAGTTCTACGCGGAGAGTTTGCATCGTTCCCGAAGTTGCGGCAGCAGTTGGTTAAGCAGGGAGCGCGCGCTTTGGCGCGCGGTATCGATCACGATGTCGGCGATTTCGCGGTACAGGGGATCGCGCTGTTGGTACAGGGATCGCAGCTTTTCCAGCGGATCGGTGCCCTGCAGCAAGGGCCGCGACTTGTCGTGCCGGGTGCGGTGCCACAGATCCCTGGGCTGTCCGTGCAAATACACCACCAGGCCGCGTTCGGCGAGGTGCCTGCGGTTATCGGCATCGAGCACCGCGCCACCGCCGGTGGCCAAAACCACATTTGCGAGCTGCGTCAGCTGGTCGACCACCTGCTTTTCACGCATGCGAAAGCCGGCCTCGCCCTCGATCTCGAATATCAGGGATATCTTTACGCCGGTGCGGCGCTCGATCTCATGGTCGGTATCATGGAAGGTCTTGCCAAGCTCGGTGGCGAGCTGCCTGCCCGCCGTAGTTTTTCCCGCTCCCATCAAACCGACAAGAAATATATTGTGCGAGGTTTTCACGCGGCCATTTTAGCAGTACGCGCGCGGCGCGGTGTCGGTCACGCGGTTGCCGGAGCTGGCGCATGGGTGGGGCGCCTTACGCCGAAACCAGGAATACAAGAGCCGGAAGCCCGGCTCTATTCCCGCAAAGAAGTTTCTCAGCGTACGGTAAGGCGATCGTCCACAATGCGTGGCGTGATGAAGACCATCAGCTCCGTCTTGTTGTCGAGCTTGGCGGTGTTTTTGAACAGGTTGCCCAGTACCGGTATGTCGCCGAAGAACGGTATCTTGTTGACCGACTGGTTCTCTTCCTGCGAATAGATACCGCCGATCACCACCGTGCCGCCGTTTTCAACCAGGACCTCGGTCTTGACGTGGTTGGTATTGATGGCGTAACCCGAAGGCGTCTGGTCGCCCACCGAATCCTTGTTGATGTCCAGCAGCATGATGATGTTGCCGTCAGGCGTGATCTGCGGTTTCACCTTCAGGCTTAAGTTGGCTTTGCGAAATGATATGCTCGTCGCCCCGCTCGAAGTCGCCTGCTGATACGGCAGCTCTACGCCCTGCTCGATCAAGGCTTCGACCTTGTCACCGGTCAGCACCCGCGGACTGGAGATGACCTTCCCTTTGCTGTCGGCTTCCAGTGCGCTCAATTCCAGACTGATGAACCGGGTGAAATTCCGGTTGAAAAGAATCGTGGAAAACACGCCGGCGCCGCCGACCGCCGCGGGCAGGTTGACGTTCAGCGCACCTGCGCCGGACAAATCCGAAGGCGCCCCGCTACCCGTGACGTCTATCGTATTTGACGCGGTGTTCGCCAGGCTCGGCCCAAACGAGGTGCGCAGCCCTTGCCCCACCGCCCAATCGCCGCCCGGCACCCTCTCGTTGTAGCCAAGCTTCGCCCCAAGGTTCTTGCTGAAGTTGTCGGTCGCGACGACGATGCGCGCCTCTATCATTACCTGGCGTACCGCCACATCGATCTGGGCGATCAGTTTGCGCACTTCCTCGAGTCGGGAGGGTATGTCCTGCACGAACACGGTGTTGGTGCGCGCGTCGACCACCGCACTGCCGCGCTTGGACAGAATCTTCTGCGTGGTGGAGGACAGCAGCGCCTGAACTTCCGCCGCTTTCTGGTAATTGAGCACGAAACTCTCTGTACGCAGCGCCTCCAGTTCGCCGATCTGCTGCTGCGACTCCAGGGCCAGTTTTTCTTTCGTCGCCAGCTCGTCGCGCGGTGCGATCCATATCACGTTGCCGTTCTTGCGCATGTCCAGACCGCGCGTGTCGAGTATGATCTGCAGCGCCTGGTCCCAGGGCACGTCCTTCAAACGCAAGGTCAGGTTGCCGCGGACCGCGTCGCTGGTGATGATGTTGAGGTCGGTAAAATCAGCGATCACGTTGAGGACGCTGCGCACCTCGACATCCTGAAAATTGAGCGACAATTTCTCGCCGCTAAAGCCGACTTTACTACTCTGCGTCAGCTTGTTCGGATCGGCGACGATCGGCTTCACCTCGACCACGAACTGGGTGTCGGTCTGATAGGCGCTGTGTTCCCACAGACCCTTGGGCGTGATCACCATACGCACATTCTCGCCCTGGCCGAAGGTGTTGATCGACTGCACCGGGGTGCCGAAATCGGTCACGTCCAGGCGCCGGCGCAGCTTGTCCGGCAACGAGGTCTTGAAGAAATCAATCACCAGGCTCTGTCCCTGCGCACGGATGTCAATGCCGGTCGAACTGTCGGAGAGGTCGACCACGATTCGCCCTTCTCCGGTTTTGCCGCGACGAAAATCGATATCGCGTACCGTGTGCGTATCGACTTGTTTGGCTTCGACAAAATGGGTGACCGCGGCCCCGCTGCCGCTCGTCGGCGGCGCGCCGGCGAGAGTAACAATGAGGTTCTTGCCCTCGATCTGGCTGTCATAGCTGACCAGCTGGCGCAATTTCAGCACCATCCGCGTGCGCTCTCCCGCCTGCACCATGTTCATGCTCACAAGTTCACCTTCGCCGATGTTCTGACTGTTGCGCCCGAGGCCGTTCACGGTGTTGGGAAGATCGAACGCAATGCGCGCCGGGTTGGCTATGGTGAAGCTCCCAGGCTGCGCTTTGAGCGCCTCCTTCAGCGTCAGGCTGATGATGACCTTGCCGCTTTGCTGTGACACGTTGAAGGCTTCGACGCTGTTTGGCGGCGTCTGCGCCAGCGCCGCGACAGCCCAAAGGAAAGCGGTTAAGTAGCCGAGTAAACCGAAAATTTTAGCCATAGAGATCCTCACCTTCCTTTTGCCGCTTCCGCCTCGAGTATCTGCAGCGCGACTTTGCGCTCAGTCCAGTCGCCAGATGCATCCTGCACCAACTCTTTGATGTCGATCTGACTGTCGGTGATCTCGGTAACAATTCCGAAATTCTGCCCCAAGTAATTACCTGCCTTCACCCGGTACAGGCTGCTGTCCGCGCGCACCAGCGCATAATTGACGCCTTTCTGCGAGAGCGTACCGACCATCTTCAACGATTCCAGCGGATATGCCTCCAGCGGCTCTCTTGGCCGCGTGGTGTCGGGCGCGTTAGCGCCGCCTTTACTCTTTGCCGCCCCGATCGCAAGCTCGATCTTGGCCGGGCCGAAGGGATCGGGCAAATCGAATGCCTCATACGGCACCGGTTCGTAAGGCTTCACCACCGGCAGCGGAGGTATGCCGCTGCGCAGATTCTTGGTGATATCTTTCAGCTCCGCCTTCAGGTCCTGATGCTCGTCGGCGCCGCACGCGGCAAGCAACAACACTACTGTGAAGATCGCCAGGTTTCTCATTGTTTGCGGGGTGCCGGTTTCCTGGCGGCCTTCCTCTTTTTCGCCAGCTCTTCTTCATCGAGATAGCGGAACGTCTTGGCACTGGTGTCCATCGCAAGCACATTTGGCCCCTTGGATGTCGGGCTGACATGGATATCGTTGAGCGTAACGATGCGCGATAACTGCGCAATGTCACTCGCGAACTGTCCCATGTCGTGGTAGCTACCCGTTACCCGGACGCTGACCGGGAGTTCGGCGTAGAAATCCTTTATCGTCTCCTGCGCCGCCGGCCTGAACAGTTCGAACTGCAGGCCCCGCCCCAGACCCGCCTGGTTGATGTCCACCAGCAAAGCGTCCATCTGCGATTTATTTGGCAGCTGCTTCAGCAGCGCGCCGAAAGAGGTGTCGATTTCACGCAACTGCTGGCGGTACAAATCGAGATTCACCGCCAGCTGCTTTTTGTTCTTGTATTCGTCCTTGAGCTTGATTTCCTGCTCGGCCCCGGCCGCGATCTCGTCGATTTGGCCCTGCCAATCAGCCACATAGCCGGCGGCAACCAAGGCTGCCAAGGTCGCCAGCAAGGCGAGCAGCTTGGGCAAGGCCGGCCACATCCCCGGATCCTTGGGGTTGAGAAATTTGAATTGATCGAGCAGCTTATTCATCGGCCATCCCTACTTCTTTGCGTCGCTCTCAGGTTGCTGCCGCTTGATGCTGACGTTCATGTTGAATTCCGACAGGCGCCTATTGTTGACGCTGGCCGCCTTGATCTCGATCAGCACCGGATTCTCCATGAAATGCGAAGCCTCGAGGTTGCGCATCAGGGTCGACACCCTGGCATTGGATTGCGCGTAGCCCGTCAGGTTGACCTTGGACCCGGTCTGCCTGATCGATTTCAGATATACCCCATCCGGAGTCTGCCGCACCAGCTGCTCGAGCAGGATCACCGTCTGGGCACGGTCACCCTGCAGGGTTTCGATCACCCGCTTACGCGACAACAACGCCTGAATCTCTTCCTTCAGTTTCGTTATTTCGGCGATTTCCTTGTCGAGCTTGGTGTTCTCGTCCTTGAGGAAGCGATTGCGCTCCGTCTGGATCGAAATGCGCGTGGCGTAATACCCGTGCACCAGCAGGACGATCGAGCCAGCCAAGGCGGCGACCATCGCCATAAGAATGAAGAACTGCGTATTGTGGGCTTTGCGCCGCGCCTCGCGCCAAGGCAGCAGGTTTATGCGGATCACGAATCGAATCTCCGCATCGCCAAGCCGCATGCGACCATCAGCGAGGGGGCATCGACCAGCAATTTCTTCGGCTGGATGCGCGGCGACAGCTGCATGCTCGCGAACGGATTGGCGAGCCTGGTATTGACCTGGGAGCGGGCGCCAACGATGTCGTCCAGCCCTGGGATAACGGCCGAGCCGCCGGTGAGCAAAATGTGTTCGATGCTGGTGTACTGGGTAGAGGTAAAGAAAAATTGCATCGCGCGCTGTACTTCGAGCGCCAGATTTTCCAGGAACGGGCGCAGGATTTCGGCTTCGTACGAATCGGGCAAGCCGCCGGTGCGCTTGGCGTTCTCGGCCTCCTCCTGGCTCATGCCATACTGGCGCATGATGTCCTGGGTAAGCTGGCCGCCGCCGAAGGCCTGCTCGCGCGTGTACACCGTCTGATCGTTTCGAAGTACGGTGACGTTCATGACGTTGGCGCCGATATCGACCAAAGCGATGTTCTGTTCCTTGCCGTCGTCTGGGAACTGCGTCTTGGTCAGGTCGAAGGCGGACTGCATCGCGTAGGATTCCACGTCCATGACCAGTGATTTCAGACCGGCGGCCTCGGCCACTGCCACGCGATCCTCGACCTTTTCCTTGCGCGAGGCGGCGATCAGCACCTCCACCTCCTCGGCGTTGGATGGCGCGGGGCCGATCATTTGATAGTCCAGATTGACCTCTTCCAGGGCAAAGGGAATGTACTGATTCGCCTCGGTCTCGACCTGGATACCCAACTCGTCGTCGTGCAAACCGGCCTGCACCACGATCTTTTTGGTGATTACCGCCGCTGTAGGTAGCGCCATGGCTACGTTCTTGGTGCGCGTCGCCAGTTTCTTCCATCCGCGCTTGACCGTTTCCACCACGGCCTCGAGGTTGGTGATATTGCCGTCCACCACCGCATCCTTGGGCAGGGGTTCAATCACATAACGCTCCACGCGCAGCGCCCCTTTGCCCGCATCGACAATTTCGACCATTTTCACGGCGGACGAACTGATGTCCATCCCGAAAAGCGGTGGCGCTTTAGGCTTGAAAATATCAAGGTCCAAGTAGAATTTCCCTTTGAACTATCCCAGGTTAGGCGCGATACATATAATTTACGTTAAATGCTAGCAACAAGTCCAGACGATGTAAAGCAATTAATAGGGGTGGATTTGCCCTCTTACTCGGATAACCCGTGCGTCCTTTGACCGTGGATACCTTATAATGCCTGCCTTTCAAGGGTTTTCGCCGGCGCGACCTTGGCCGCGATTGCACCGAGGGGCTGCCTTGCCCGGCTTGGAACCTCGAAATTGACCCCGCGCTTGGCGCGGCGAAACCAATTCTTGATCATTGAGGGTCCGCTTCAGAACCAACCGTGCGGTCTCTAACCTAAGGTACATTAAGGGAATGTACCCTGCCATTTTTCAATGAGATCCAGATCTTTCATGTGGCTACGTCTTATCAGCTTTCCGCTGCTACTCCTTGCCGGACTGGGCGTCATCGCCGGCGCGCTCCTCGGCCTGATGGTTCTGCTCGCATATCCCAATCTGCCCTCGCTCGAAGTGCTCACGGATTACCGTCCGAAGGTTCCGCTGCGGGTGTACAGCGCGGAGGGCATCCTGATCGGCGAATTCGGCGAGGAGCGTCGTTCCATCGTCACCATCGGCGAAGTCCCGGAGGTGATGAAACAGGCGATCCTCGCTGCCGAAGACGAGCGCTTTTACCAGCACACCGGCGTGGACTACCAGGGCGTCATCAGGGCAGCCTATTCCAACCTGAGTTCGGGCGGGAAGCGTCAGGGAGCATCCACCATCACCATGCAGGTGGCAAGGAACTTTTTCCTGTCCAAGGAAAAAACGCTTACGCGCAAACTCTACGAAGCGCTGCTTGCCTTCAAGATCGAGGCGAGCCTCTCCAAGGATGAGATCCTGCAGCTCTACATCAACCAGATCTATCTGGGACAGCGCGCTTACGGCTTCGCCGCGGCGGCGCAGACTTACTTTGGCAAGGCGCTCAAGGACGTCAACGTGGCCGAGGCGGCAATGCTCGCCGGCTTGCCCAAAGCCCCTTCCAGCTACAATCCGGTGGTCAACCCCAAACGCGCCAAGCAACGGCAGCTGTACGTGCTGCGGCGCATGCACGAACTGGGCGAAATCACCGACGCCCAGTACGCCGAAGCGCAGAAGGCGCCGATCGTGGTCAAGCACCAAGCGAACGAATACGGCATGCACGCCGAATACGTAGCGGAAATGGTCCGGCAGATGCTGTACGAGCGCTTTGCGAACGACGTATACACCAAGGGCTATCGCATCTATACGACCATCACCAAGGCTGACCAGGACGAAGCCTACGCGGCGCTGCGCCGCGGTGTGCTGGACTATGACAAACGCCACGGCTACCGCGGCCCCGAGGGCTATATCGAGCTACCCCCGGAGGGCCTGCCGGACGAGACCATCGAGGAGGCGCTGGCGGACGTATCCGACAGCGACGATCTCCTCGCCGCAGTGGTGCTGGAAGCCAGCGCCAAACGGGTGCGGGCCTATCTGCGCGGCGGGGAGGTAGCGACCATAACAGGCGAAGGCCTCAAATTCGCGCAGAAGATGCTCGACGACAAGGCTGTCCCGAATAAAAGGATCAGGCGCGGCGCCTTGATTCGTATACAGAAGGATGAAAAGCGCCATTGGCGGATTTTGCAGCTGCCGGAGGCAGAGGCCGCGCTGATCGCCATCAGTCCAAGCGACGGCAGGGTGCGCGCGCTGGTGGGCGGATTCGACTTCAACCGCAGCAAATTCAACCACGTGACCCAGGCTTGGCGTCAGCCCGGCTCCAGCTTCAAACCTTTTATCTACTCGGCGGCACTGGAGAAAGGTTTCAATCCCGCCACCATCGTCGACGACGCGCCGGTGCTGGTCGACGCCGCCCAGACCGGCGGACAGGCTTGGGAGCCGCACAATTACGACGACAAGTACGATGGGCCGATGCGCCTGCGTGAGGGCTTGGCGAAGTCGAAGAACATGGTCTCGATCCGCGTGCTGCAGGCGATCGACCCGCAATATGCGCAGGACTACATCACACGCTTCGGCTTTGACGCGGACAAGCACCCGCCTTACCTCACGATGGCGCTGGGTGCCGGCTCGGTCACGCCCTGGCAGATGGCGCGCGGGTATGCGGTATTCGCCAACGGCGGCTATCGCATTGAACCTTATGTGGTGCAACGCATAGTCGACGACCACGGCAATATCCTCGCCCAGGCGCAACCGCCGCGCGCCGGCGACGAAAGCCTGCGGGTGATCGACGCGCGCAACGCCTTCATCATGGACAGCATGCTGCACGACGTGGTGCGTTACGGCACGGCCGCGCGCGCGATGTCGCTGGGACGCAGGGACCTGGCCGGCAAGACCGGCACCACCAACGACCTCGTCGATGCCTGGTTCACCGGTTATCAGCCGACGCTGGTCGCGATCACCTGGGTAGGTTTCGACCAGCCGCGCAAGCTGGGCAACCACGAAACCGGCGCGGCGGCCGCGCTACCCATCTGGATGGATTACATGAGCAAAGCGCTCAGGGGCGTGGACGAAATGTTCCAGTCGGTTCCGCCAGGGGTGGTCAGTGTCAGGGTCAACCCCGAGACCGGCCAGCCGGCCAGCGACGGCACGCTAAGCGACTACTTCTATCGCGAGAACATTCCGCCGGCTCCGAAACCCGATGCGCCCGAACCCGGCACGCGCGCCCCCGTGCAGAGCAGGGCTTTTCAGTTCTAGGACCGGATAGGTAGTTTGCGAAACGTGGCTGATTACCCGTCAACCTTTGCCAAATTCACCGCCTCCCCCGACTGCTGGCTGACAAAGGCCGACAGCGCAGCGAACAACTCACTGCCGTCGCGAGTATTGACCCAACGCTGACCGTCGCTGCGGAAATGATAGCCGCCTGACTTCGCCGCCACCCAGATTTCCCGCGCCGCCGCCTGACTGTTGACTATGATCTTGCTGCCGTCGCCAAACTCGACTTCGAGCACACCCGTGCCCTTGAATTCGCAGTCCGCATCGATGCCGCTCGCCTCGATGCGCCGGTCGAGTTCCTGCAGCGTTTGCTCGGTCAGCCGAATGAATTCGCTCTCGTCCATCGATCTCGTATTCGCTGCTCTCATGCTAGAATTTGTCGATGCGCGTCATTGCCACCGCCATCCTGCTTTGTGTGCTGCTTCAGGCCTGCGGGTCCAAGGGCGCGCTCGTTCTGCCGCCAGAAGAAAGCGGCGCGCACAAATCCAATAATAACAAACAAAACTAGGCGCCATGTTCAAGTTTCCAAACGGCTCGCTGCACGCTGGGTCGGTTCTGCTCTAGGCCGTCGCGCGCGCGTTCAAGGTGGACGGGGAAATGACGCATCTGATCCGGGAACGCGACCATCCCCAGACATTTTTTGCGTTGGAACACCTTTTGCGCTAGATTGCGCAATCTTTTTCACGCCCCGAGCCCACTGTGCCGCCTGCCAAGCAGATCGTGCGCCACCCCCGAAGAACAATAAGGCTGGTCGCGCAAGCAGCAATCTGCGGCCTGCCCCGGCCCCAATCTGACCGGCGCGCCTGCATTTGCCCAAGCCGATCGCTCTTTAGGTCAATCTGAAGTTCTTCGAGACGACGGTGGCCAAGCCAAACAAGCTGACTCTTTTCGGTGTTGCCTGCGCCGCGGTCCTCGCTGGAGTACTGTTCACGCATGAGGGGAATGAACTCCGTGCGCAGAATGCGAAACCCGCCAAAGCTGCCCCGGCCGCCCAGGTCTCGGTCGCTACGGTGGTTCAACAGACCGTGGCGGTCCGGGTCCAGGCAATAGGCAACGTCGAGGCGTACGCCACTGTAGCGCTCAAGGCGCGAGTGGACGGACAAATCGTCGAGGTCAACTTCAAGGAAGGTCAGAAGGTAAGGCGGGGCGCGGTGCTGTTCAGAATCGACCCGCGTCCGTTCGAGGTCGCCATGCGCCAGGCTGAAGCCAACCTGATGCGCGACACAGCCCAAATGGAACAGACGCGCTCGCAGGAGCGGCGCTACCAGGAGCTGCTGCAAAAGAACTTCGTTTCCAGGGAAGCCTACGCGCAAATCCGCACCAATGCAGAAACCGCCGCAGCCGTTGTCCAGGCCAGTAAGGCGGCAGTCGACAACGCCAGGCTGCAGCTCGGATACTGCAGCATACGCTCGCCGCTGGACGGCTTCGTCGGCAAGGTCATGTTGCAAAAGGGTAACCTCGCCAAGGCCAACGACAGCAACCCCTTGGTGGTGATCAATCAGATGCAGCCGATCTATGTCAATTTCGCCGTGCCCGAAAAGCTTCTCGCGACGATCCGCGACCACATGGCGAAAGATCGACTGACAGTCGATGCGCGAGCGCCGGACTCTGACCAGCCGGCGGCGGTCGGTACGCTGAGTTTCGTCGACAACGCCGTCGACGCCGCTACCGGCACGATCAGGCTGAAAGCGGTGTTCCCAAATAAGGACAGCGCGCTGTGGCCCGGCCAGTTCGTCAATATCAGCCTCAGACTCTATGAACAGAAAGACGCGCTGGTCGTCCCTGCGCAGGCGGTGCAGGCCGGGCCTAAGGGCCAGTACGTCTATGTGATCAACGCCGACATGCGCGCCGAAGTCCGCAAGATCGAGCTCGACCGGATCGACGGTGACAACGCCATCGTCGCAAGCGGCCTAAATAAAGGGGAAACGGTTGTGGTCAAGGGTCAACTGCGCCTGGCCCCGGGCGCCAAGGTCGTGATCGCAGAGCCGACGACCGCGAAACCGTGAACATTTCCGAGCTGTTTGTCCGCCGGCCGGTCATGACTATCCTGGTCATGGCCGCGATCGTGATTTTCGGCGTCGCGGGCTTCCGTCAGCTGCCGGTAAGCCAACTGCCCAACGTCGACTTCCCGACGATACAGGTTTCGGCGTCGCTGCCTGGGGCCAGCCCGGAAACCATGGCCTCGGCAGTGGCCACGCCGCTGGAAAAGCAGTTCTCCACCATCGCCGGCATCGACTCCATGACCTCGATCAGCGGCCAGGGATCGACGCAGATCACCATCCAGTTTGCGCTAGACCGTGACATCGATGCCGCTGCGCAGGACGTCAGTTCGGCGATCGCCTCGGCGGCGCGGCAATTGCCGGCGACCATGTCCACGCCGCCGTCCTTCCGCAAGGTCAACCCCGCGGATTTCCCGGTCTATTACCTCGCTCTCACCTCCGAGGTGATGCCGCTGTCGGAGGTCAACGAATATGCCGAGACCTTTCTCGCGCAGCGCATATCCACCATTAGCGGCGTGGCCCAGGTGCTGGTGTACGGACAGCAAAAATATGCAGTACGCGTCCAGGTAGATCCAAGCAAGCTCGCCGCGCGCGGCATCGGCATCAACGAAGTCGAGCAGGCCATCGCCCAGGCCAACGTCAACCTGCCTACCGGCACGCTTTACGGCAAGGATCGCCAGTTCGCGGTGCAGGCCAACGGGCAGCTCTACGACGCGGCCGCGTTCCGGCCGATCATCGTCAGCTATCGCAATGGCGCGCCGGTACGCCTGAATGAACTCGGGCGCGTGATCGATTCGGTGCAGAGCGACAAGGTCGCGGCATGGTTCAAGGGCACGCGCGGTATCGTGCTCGCGATTCAGCGCCAGCCCGGCACCAACACTATCGAAGTGGTGAACTCGGTCAAGAAGCTGCTGCCCACCTTCCGCGCCGAGGTCCCGGCGGGCATCAATATCGAGGTCTTGTTCGACCGCTCGGTCACCATCCGCGCTTCGGTGGAAGAGGTGGAGTTCACGCTGCTGCTCGCACTGGCGCTGGTGGTGATGGTGATATTCATATTCCTGCGAAACATCCCGGCGACCATCATCCCGAGCATTGCCTTGCCCCTGTCCATCGTCGGGACGTTTGCCGCGATGTATCTGTTCGGCCACAGCCTGGACAACATATCGCTGATGGCGCTGACGCTATCGGTCGGTTTCGTCGTCGACGACGCCATCGTAATGCTGGAAAACATCACGCGCCATATGGAGATGGGCAAGAGCCGCTGGCAGGCGACGCTGGACGGCTCCAAGGAAATCGGCTTTACCATCGTGTCGATGACGATTTCGCTGGTCGCGGTGTTCATTCCGGTGCTGTTCATGGGCGGCATCCTCGGGCGGCTGCTGCACGAGTTTGCGGTCGTTATCATGGTCGCCGTGCTGATCTCGGGCTTTGTCTCGCTCACGCTCACGCCGATGATGTGCAGCCGCATCCTGAAACCCCATTCGGCGGAAAAGCACGGTTACCTGTTCATGCAGAGCGAGCGCGCCTTCGAGGCGCTCAAACACGCCTACTCGGTTACGCTACGCTGGACCCTAGGGCACCGGCGCTTCACCGTGGCGGTGTTCCTCTGCATCATCGTCGCCACCGGATTCCTGTTCGCCAAGATGCCCAAGGGCTTCCTGCCGAGCGAGGACTCGGGGCAGCTGTTTTGCTTTACCGAGGCCCCCGAGGACATTTCCTTCGACGCCATGGCCGCGCTGCAGACCCAGGTGGCGGAGATCATCCGTCAGGATCCCAACGTCGAAGCGGTCATGTCCTTTATCGGCGCCAGCGGCTCAAGCACTTCGCTCAATCTCGGCCGCATCACCATCACCCTCAAACCGCGCAACCAGCGCAAATCCGCCGATGAAATCATCCGCGAATTGCGGCCAAAGATAAACACGGTGCTCGGCATCAAGGCCTTTATCCAGAACGTGCCCGCAATCCGCATCGGCGGACGCCTTACCAAGAGTCCATACCAATACGTGCTGCAGGGGGCGAACACCGAGGAGCTCTACCACTGGGTGCCTATCATCGAGGCGAAACTGAAGACCTTGCCGACGCTGATCGACGTAAGCAGCGATCTGCAGATCACGCGTCCGGAAGTAACGGTGGAAATCGACCGCGAAAAAGCCGCTGCGCTCGGGGTCAGCGTGCAGCAGATCGAGCTTGCGCTCAACAATGCTTACGGCGAGCGCCAGGTATCCACCATCTACACCGCGACCAACCAGTACTGGGTGATGCTGGAGGTCGAGCCGCGCTTCCAAACGGATCCATCGCTGCTGTCCAGGCTCCACGTCAGATCCTCAAGCGGCGCGCTGGTGCCGCTGGACGCGCTGGCCAGGCTCACCTATGACGTAGGGCCGCTTTCGGTGAGCCATCTCGGCCAGCTGCCCTCTGTCACTTTCTCTTTCGATCTGCGCGCGGGAGTAGCGCTGTCCCAGGCCATCGCGGAAATCGACCGGGCAACGCAGGAGTTGCAGGTGCCGGCAACACTTAACACCACCTTCCAGGGAACCGCGCAGGCGTTCCAGTCCTCGCTCCAGGGCATGGGCCTGCTGCTGCTGCTCGCCGTCGTGGTGATCTACCTGGTGCTCGGCATCCTTTACGAAAGCTTCATCCATCCCCTCACCATCCTGTCGGGCCTGCCGACGGCGGCGCTCGGCGCGCTGCTGACGCTGCTCGCATTCGATGTCGAACTCAATATGTACGCGTTCGTCGGCATGGTCATGCTGATCGGCATCGTCAAGAAGAACGCCATCATGATGATCGACTTCGCCATCGAGGCGCAAAGGAAACAGGGCAAAGAGCCTGCCGATGCGATCTACGAAGCCTGCATCGTGCGCTTTCGGCCGATCATGATGACCACCATGGCGGCCCTCATGGGCAGCCTGCCTATTGCCTTGGCGATCGGCGCCGGCGGCGATGCGAGGAAACCATTGGGCCTGGCGGTGGTTGGCGGCCTGGCGGTGTCGCAGGTGCTGACGCTGTACATCACGCCGGTGATCTACATCTATTTCGAGCGTCTGCAGGAATGGATGACGCGGCGGCGCGGCGCGCCGGCAGAGACCGGCCTAGGCGCGGCGGAGTAACCGACGGACTGGAAACGCAAGGGGATTCTGCGGGGGGATCTACAAGGGGGGATGCATCCCCCCTTGTTCGTGAAATAAGGCTTTCCGCCAATCGGAGCCGCGGTCTCCGTGCTTTGCCCGACTCTATTAAGGATTAAGCTGCCGGTAAACGACGGTGGCAACTGCGAGTAGGTGCGCGCGGTCCATCTCCGCGGACAGCGCGTAGCCGAGTTTGCCGTCAATCCAGTAGAACACGGCAACCTTGTCTTCCTGGCTGAAGCGAAATGCGGTGTCGCGCGGCTCGGCGTCGCGGCGCGAAACATACAGCGTGACGCGCTGTCCCCTGGAATCCTGATACATGAACTGCGCCACGGGCCCGCTGCCGCCGGGCAACAGCCGCCCGCCCACCAGGTCGAACCCCTGCTGCGTCAGCACCGGCACCTTCAGTTCGTGGCCCAGGCGCTTGGACAGCCATTTAACCAGGTGGTCCTGCTGTTCCGCGCCGACCTCCACCGGATGGCGCACTTCCGGTGCATACACGGCGTAAGCCACAGCGGCCCGATGCGGCAGACCCGCCGTCTCGACCAATCGGCCGGCTTGGAAGCCGTGAACCATCCAGCCCAAGCCGAAGCTCAGCCCCATCGCCCCCGCGGCGAGCGCGTAGTAAGGCCAGCGCTGCCGCTGCGCTTGCGCAGCAAGCAGACGCTGCGGCACGGCTTCATTGAGCACCGGATTATAGAGTGTACGCAGCGCCGCATTCTGTTCGCGCCAGATGCGCACGTTCTTGGCCGCTTGCGCATTGTCCGCAAGATGGGCTTCCACCCGCAGGCGGCGTGCTTCATCCAGCTGTCCGTCGGCATAAGCATGCAGGTCTGTTTCGGTGATGGCGCTCATCTCACCACTTTGAGGTTCGTTGCCGTAGTAACACTCGCGCCAGACAGCAGGGTGCGCAGCCGCTCGCGCCCGCGCGACAGGCGCGACATCACCGTGCCGACCGGAACATCCAGCGCGTGGCTCGCTTCGGCATAACTCAGCTGCTCCAGGCCCACCAGCAGCAGCACTTCACGCTGCTCCGCCGGCAGCCGCGCCAGCGCCGCTTCCAGATCATGCATTTCCATCGGGTCGGAACGCGGCACGCCCTCCAGCCTTGCCTCGGCTACCTCGTCCAACGCCAATTCACGCCGCGCCTTCAGTTGATTGATGAACACGTTGTGCATGATGGCGAACATCCAGGCGCGCATATCGCTGCCGCGGCGCCACAAGTGAAACTTGGCCAGTGCGCGCTCGAGCGTATCCTGCACCAGGTCATCGGCCCGGTGGCTGTCTCCGGTCAAAGCGCGCGCATAGCGCCGCAGACGGGGGATATGCGCCGCGATCTCCGCACTATCCATTAGAGCATCATAGCAATGTCAGCGCTCTCGCGTTGCCGTGTGCCAGACCTTGTTCACCGCGAATAAATTCCTCATGTCATTCCCCCGCTGGATAACACCTGTCGCGCATGGTTGAACAGCGAGGAAGCAGGGTTTATTCCAGCGTTGAGAAAATTCGGCCGCCGGCACAAGGTCTGCCCAAGTTGTTACTTCGTCGCTAACTCCTATACACTCGCGCTGAATCAGGGCTCCCGCAGGCGGGGAGCGGCGGTCAATTCCCACTTCGGCTCCCATGTCGCCAGAGACAGCTTACGATTACATCATCGTTGGGGCGGGTTCCGCAGGCTGCGTCCTTGCCAACCGCCTGACGGCCAGCGGGCGCCATAGCGTGCTGCTGCTCGAGGCCGGGCCACGCGATCGCGACCCGTGGATACACGTGCCGCTCGGCTACGGCAAATTGTTCACGAAATCTTCCGTCAACTGGCGCTACAACTCGGAGCCCGAACCGGAACTCAACGGGCGGCAGGTGTACTCGCCGCGCGGCAAAGTGCTCGGCGGCTCCTCCTCGATCAACGGACTCGTCTATATTCGCGGTCAGCGCGAAGACTTCGATGCCTGGGGCCTCCCCGGCTGGGGATTCGATGATCTGCTGCCGTATTTCAAGCGCAGCGAGGACCAGAGCCGCGGCGCGGACGCCTGGCATGGCGTCGGCGGGCCGCAAGCGGTCAGCGATCTGCCCGACCGGCATGAGCTGTGCGATGCGTTCATCGCCGCGGCCGGCGAAATCGGCATTCCGCGCAACGACGATTTCAACGGCTCGACCCAGGAAGGCGCGGGCTACTACCAGGCGACGACCCGCAACGGCCGACGCTCGAGCACGGCGACCGGGTATCTGCGCCCGGCCGAGCGCCGCCCGAACCTGACGGTCATAACCGGGGCGCTCGCCACGCGCGTGCTGTTCGAGGGAACACGCGGCGTTGGGGTGGAATATCGCCAAGGCGACACGCTGAGGCAGGCGCGGGCGGCGCGCGAAGTGCTGCTCGCCGCGGGTGCCTTCAATTCGCCGCAACTGCTGCAGCTCTCCGGCGTGGCCTCGCGCGAGCTGCTCGCGGCTCATGGCCTGCCCATCGTCGCCGAGCTGCCTGGAGTCGGCGACGACCTGCAGGATCACTTTTATGTGCGCACCGTCTGGCGCTGCACCCGGCCGATCACTTTCAACGACGACATGGCGAGCTGGCAGCGCAAGCTGGCGGTCGGATTGAAATACCTGCTCGCTCGCCGCGGCCCGCTGACGGTAAGCGCAGGTTACGCCGGCGCGTTCGCGCGCACGCGACCCGAATTGACGCGGCCCGACGTGCAGTTCTATTTCATCAATTTCAGCGCGTCCAAGGCAGGTGAACGACTGCACCCGTTCTCCGCCTTCACCTGCTCCATGTGCCCGCTGCGGCCGCAGGCACGGGGCTCGGTGCGCATCCGCTCGGCCGATCCAGGCGAGGCGCCGGCCATCCGCTACAACTTCCTTTCTACCGAGGACGATCGCAGCACCGCCGTAGCCGGATTGAAACTGCTGCGCCGACTGGTGCGCTCCACCGCAATGCGGCATTACGTTGCGGCAGAGGAGCTGCCCGGCGAGCACGTGCAAAGCGACGCCGACTGGCTGGCGTTTTGCAAGGAGGCGGGCGGTACTGTTTATCACCCGGTCGCGACCTGCCGCATGGGTACGGATGCGCGCGCGGTAACCGACCCGCGGTTGCGCGTTCGCGGCATATCCGGCGTGCGCGTCGTGGACGCCTCGATTATGCCGACGGTGGTGTCGGGCAACATCAACGCCGCAGTAATCGCAGTGGCTGAGAAAGGCGCCGATCTTGTGTTGGAGGACGCTGCGCCTTAGCGCTACTGGAGCATTGCTTCCCTCAGCAGCCCGATCTGGGTGGGATCTGCAGCGCCGCCCTGGTCAATGCCAAGACATGCGCCTTCTTCTTTTCGAACCAGTTTAAAGTTGACACGCCATTGCGGGTTTGACACACTGGCGAAAAAATACAGTCCCCGCGTCGCATCCATTACCTGAGGAGAATTCCATGAACATACGGCGTTTGTGCGTAAGCTTTGGGTTTGCGCTAGCCATGTCAGGCCTTGCCGTCACGGCATATGCGCAACAGAAGGAAGTCAAGATTGGGGTGATCTACGACTACACCGGGCCGCTCGCGGCCGGGGGATCGCTGCCGGGTGCGATGGGCACCAAGGCCGCCATTGACATGATCAACGAGCGCGGTGGCGTCGAGGGTTACAAGATCAACGCGATCTACGCCGATGCCCAGTCCAAGCCGGACATCGCAATCAACGAAATGACGCGCCTGATCGAGCAGGAAAACGTAGATCTTATCCTCGGCGTATTCTCCAGCGGGCAGTGCGTGCCGATGGCACAAATGGCCGACGCGAAGAAGAAGGTGATGTGGGCCACCATCTGCGTCGCCTCCAGCGTGGTCAAGAACAAGAACCTGACCCATTTCTTCCGCGTCCAGGTCCATTCCGATCAATACGGCGAAACTTCGTGCAAGTTCCTCAACGAAATGTCCAAAGCGAAGCTAGGCAAGGACCCGAAGGACCTCAAGGTCGCAATCATCTACGAGGACGGCCCCTACGGAGCGGGGATCGGCGGCAGCAACGAAACCAACTGCAAGGCGCTGGGCATGCAAGTCGTGCTGAAGGAAGGCTACTCCGCCACGGCGCCGGACCTGTCCAGCCTGATCACCAAGCTGCGCCGGGCGGGCGCAGACGTGATTCTGCACACCGGCTATAACCCGGACATCACGCTGTTCTGGCGCCAGGCGCGGGAGCAGGGGCTGAAGTGGTCGGCGCTGATCGGCCACGGCGCGGGCTATGCACAGTATGACAAGTTGCACTCCGCGTTCGGCAAGGATGCCAATCTGATTTTCAATGTGGACCCGGCCGCTGCGCAATTGCTCGACCCCAAGACGCTGAAACCCGGATTGGGCGACATAACCAAGGAAATGATCAAGCGCTACACTGCTCAGGTTAAAGACAAGAAAGTGGATGAAGTCCCGCCGCACGTATCGATGGGCTTCAATCACACCTACGTCTTCCTGACCGATGTGCTGCCGCGCGCGATCAAGAAATACGGCGGCGTCAGTACCGACGCGCTGCGCAAGGCTGCCCTCGACACCGACATTCCGGTGGGCGGCACGATCCAGGGCTACGGCGTCAAATTTTTCCCGCCGGGAACGCCGATGTCCGGCCAAAACGAGCGCTCCAGCATGGTGGTGATGCAGTACATCGACAACAACACCAAGATTGTGTACCCGACGGCGATCAAGACTGCGGACCCAATAATGCCGCTGCCCAAGGGCTACACCTACGCACCTCAATAACGCAGTACAAGCGCGCCGGTGTGAGTTCGTTTAGCGCACCCGGGCTGCCGAAATCGGCAGCCCGGAGCGGCGCCCCGGCAGGCGATTGGTCTTGCATTTAGTTCCGCAGGCACTGCGCTAGAACGCGCGCTTCCGATTCGAGCCCTATGCTGAGCGTCAGAGAAATTACCAAGGTGTTTGGTGGCTTCAAGGCGGTGGATCGCGTTTCGTTCGACGTCGCCGAGGGCGAAATCCTCGGGCTGATCGGACCGAATGGGTCCGGAAAAAGCACGACCTTCAATCTGATCGCGGGCGCGCTCGCGCCTAGCGGCGGGTCGATCGAGTTTTTGGGCCGCGATATTGCCGGATCGCCGGCCAGCCACGTGGCGCGGTTCGGCATCGGCCGCACCTACCAGATTCCACGCCCGTTCAGAAAGCTGTCACTGCTGGATAATGTCGCGCTAGCGGCGTACTACGGACAAAGCGAGCAGCCTTCGCGCGAAAAGGCGTACGCGCAGGCGCAGGATGCGCTGGGGCTGGTAAGCTTGCCGAGCAGCGAGCACGCCCGCGTCGACGGCCTGGGCGCGGCCGGCCTGAAAAAACTCGAACTCGCGCGCGCGCTTGCGACGCAGCCCAAACTGCTGCTCGCCGACGAGAGCCTGGGCGGGCTGGACGAATCGGAGATGGGCGCAGCAGCGGACATGCTGGCGATGATCCGCGACCGGCGCGGCGTCACCATCATCTGGGTCGAACACATCATGGGCGTACTTATGCGGGTAGTCGATCGCTGCGTTGTGCTCGACCATGGTGAAGTGATCGCCACAGGCAAGCCGCACGCCGTCGCCAACGATCCAAAGGTGATCGAAGTCTATCTCGGTACCGACGCCGAGGAAGTGCAAAAAGGCATCGCGCAGCGGCAGGGCGACGCCACATGAACGCTGTCGCAGCCAAATCTTCTGGCGCCATGCTCAGGCTAGAAGACGTATCCGCAGGCTACGCCGGCTTTCAGGCACTGTTCAATGTCAGCCTCGAAATCAGACCAGGCGAATCGATCGCTGTGATCGGGCCCAATGGCGCGGGAAAGACGACGCTGTTGCGCACGATTTCCAAACTGATAGGTGTCACCTCAGGGGACATCCTGATGGAGGGCCGTTCACTCAAGGACGTGCCGGCGCACGAAGTGATCGCGCTCGGAATTGCGCAGGTTCCCGAAGGACGGCGGCTGTTCGCGCGTCTGAGCGTGGAAGAGAACCTCAAAATGGGCGCGTTCCTTCCCGCCGCGCGCCCGCGCCATTCCGAACGCCTGAAATTCGTCTATTCCTTGTTTCCGCGCCTGCAGGAGCGCAGCGCGCAGATTGCCGGCACGCTGTCGGGCGGCGAGCAGCAGATGTGTGCCATTGGCCGCGCGCTGATGTCCGGGCCCAAGCTGCTGTTGCTCGACGAACCCTCGGCCGGCCTCGCGCCGGTGGTCGTCCAATCGATTTTCGACCTGGTGCGGCGCATCTGCGCGGAAGGCTACACGGTGCTCATCGTGGAACAGAACATTCGCCAGGTGCTCAAAGTAGTGGACCGCGCCTATCTGCTTGAAACCGGGCGCATCAAATCGAGTGGCGCATCCGCCGAGCTGCTCGCCTCGGACGAAATCCGCAGAGCCTATTTGGGGATCTGATGCAAATATTCGATATCTTCCTGCTTGAAGCCGTACTCAACGGACTGCTGCTCGGCGGGCTGTTGGCGCTCCTGTCCCTAGGGCTCAATCTCGTGTTCGGCGTAATCGATGTCGTTTGGATTTGCTACGCCGAGCTGATCATGATCGGCATGTACGCGATTTACTATTTTTACGTGGTCTTCGGCTGGCCGCTGCTGCTCGCGATGGCAGCCGGCGTGCTGCTGGTCGCGGTGGCCGGCGCAGCCTTGCACCAGTTCGTCATTCGCCCGGTGCTTGGCGCCGAGCCGATCAACCAACTGCTGGTCACGGGCGGCGTGCTGTTCTTCCTGCAGGCTGCGGCCACGCTCGCGTTCGGCATCGAATTCAAGAATATCGGCGTAAGGCTCCCGCCCATAGTCGTCGGCGATATCTCGTTTTCGATGCCGCGTCTGATCGCTTTCGGCGTTGCGCTCGCCGGCATGCTCGCCATGTACGTGTTCCTCAAGCGAACGTACCTCGGCACCGCGATCCGCGCTATCAGCCAGGATCGCGGCATCATGCCACTGATGGGCGTGAATCCGAACCGCATATTCATCTTCACATCGGCCCTGGGCGGAGGCCTGGCCGGCTTGGCCGCGTGCCTGCTGGTGCTACAGTACGACATCCACCCTGCGATCGGACTCTCGTTCGGCCCGATCACCTTTCTCATCTGTGTGCTCGGAGGGCTGGGCAACATGGTCGGCGGTTTTGTGGCCGCATTCATATTTGCCCAGTTCATCTCCGTGGGCGGTTTCTTCCTTGCGGTTGAATGGGGCTACGTAATCGCTTTCGTGTTTTTCATTGCGATGATGTTCTGGCGTCCGCAAGGCATCTGGGGAGGAAAGTAGGTGATGCGCGCCCTGCCCTGGATTTTACTCGCAGCTCTCGCTTTGGCGCCTCTGATGGGCATGGGCAACTATCCGTTGCATATGCTGATCCAGGTACTGCTGTGGGGTTTCGTCTACACCGGCTGGTCCGTCATGGGAAGGCTGGGCCTAGTGAGTTTCGGCCACGGCGCGTTCCTCGGGATCGGCGCCTACGTTGTCGTGATGCTTTGGAACAGCTACGGGATTTCGCCCTGGATCGGGCTACCGATCGCACTCGTGCTAGCTGCGGTCGTTGCCCTTCTGATCGGCTATCCGTGTTTCCGCTTCAAGATCGTAGGTCATTACTTTGCTCTGGTGACGCTCGCGCTGTCCGAGATAGCGCGTCTGTTGATCGTCGCGCTGCGCGACCATACGGGCGGCTCGCTCGGGGTCACGCCAAAAACGGATTTGACCGAATCCAGCTATTCGCTTGTTGCGATGCAGTTCTCCAACAAGCTTGTCTGGTTCTATATCGTGCTCGCCGTTTGGCTCGCCGGGCTGTGGGTGTGGAAGAAAGTCGACCAAAGCATGGCGCGGCTCGCGCTCGAGGCGATCAGCCAGGAAGAGGATGCCGCCGGTTCCATCGGCATCAATGTCACGCGGCTCAAGCTCGGGATTACGCTGATTTCTGCGCTGATGACCTGCGTTGGCGGCGCCCTCTATGCGCAGTACCAGGCTTACGTCAATCCGGACAGCGTCGCCGGCATCGGCATCAGCCTCCAAATGGTGTTCGGCGTGATCGCCGGCGGCATGTATGTGCGTCTCGGACCGACGGTAGGGGCCGCGTTCACGCTGTTGCTCGCCGAAAGCCTGCGCCTCATGTTCGGCAACAGCCTGCACGCGCTAGACAGCACTATCTACGGATTGATGCTGATCCTGTTTATTATCTTCATGCCCAAGGGCATCCTCGGCGGCGCGCTGGAGGCTATACGGCGCAAGAAACCCATGCCTGTCAGCGCACAAAACGCTTAAGCTTTGGAGCGAACAGGGCGATTTTCGGGAAATAGGGGATAGGCCGCAGGACGAAGGCCGCGCCCGTCACTGCCCTGCCAAGCCCTGTCAGGCTCAGCGCAGCCCGGCGATATAGTCCGCAACTGCGTCGATTTCGCGGTCGGATAGCCGACCAGCAACGCCGCGCATGCTTTCGTTGGAGTCGTTGGCGCGCGCGCCGGAACGGAAAGCCTTCAGCTGCGCCCCAATATATTCAGCGTGCTGACCGGAAAGGCGGGGATACTGCGCCGGCATTCCGGCCCCGTTCGGGCCATGACAGGATGCACAGGCCGCCACACCCTCGCTGGCGATGCCCCCGCGGTAAATCCTCTGGCCCAGCGCTACCAGATCCTTGCTTTGCGCCGCGCCCGGCTTTGCCGTCTGGCCGGCGAAGTAAGCAGCAAGATTGCGCATGTCCTCGGGCGACAGGTTAGCGACCATGCCTGCCATCACCGGATTGTCGCGTTCCGCTTTCTTGCCCGCCGCTGCCTTGAAGTTCATTAGCTGCTTATACAAGTATTCGGGAATCTGGCCGGCCAGTTTAGGATTGATCGCTATCTGGCTGTTGCCGTCGATCGCGTGACAGGCCGCGCAGATCTGGTTGACGATGCCTTGCGCTTTGGCGGCATCCCCTTTGAACGGCGGCTCGGCAGCGACCACCGTCATCGCGGCGAGCATAGCGGCGAGCGCCAGGACAGATTTCATACTTGGGCTCCTCGAAGCAGGGTATATTCGGAAGGCTGATATTCTATCCGAGTTTCCGCAATTTGGACCCCCCTGCCATGTCGTTGTTTCGCGGCGCCACGTTTTATATTACCGCACACCATCTCTCCGACCTGCCACCGCCGCTGGGACCGGAAATCGCGTTTGCAGGGCGGTCAAACGCGGGGAAATCCAGCGCAATCAACACGCTGGTAGACCATAATCGCCTGGCTTTCGTCAGCAAAACACCAGGGCGTACGCAGCAGATCAATTTCTTCAGCCTGCCGGGCGGAGCCTTCCTGGTCGACCTGCCCGGCTACGGCTACGCCAAGGTGCAGCGCGAGTTGCGCGCCCACTGGGAACAGTTGCTGTCTACCTATTTGCAGACGCGCGGCTCGCTGTTCGGCATGGTGCTGATCATGGATGCACGCCACCCCCTCACGCCGCTGGATGCGCAGATGCTCGGCTGGTTCGCGGCCACAGGCAAGCCTGTGCATGTGCTGTTGTCCAAGTCGGACAAACTCACACGCCAGGAGGCGCAGAAGACACTGCGTACAGTGCGGGACAGGCTGCGCGAATATGCAGACAATTACACCGCGCAGCTTTTTTCCAGCCTGAAGAAACAAGGCATGGAAGAAGCCGAGGAAGTAATCGGAGGCTGGTTGGGTATCAAACCCGAAAACACAAAAGAAAGCCCCCGGCCAAAGGGGATTAAAGCCGGGGGCTAGAACGCCTTAAACTGTATTAAGGCACCCGCTCAGGGAGGAGAAGCGGGAGACAGCTATTGCCATCTGTTGGTAAGATTTGCAATTCGCAAAAAAGTTTCGACAAAAAAAGCTTCCGTCGTCGAATTATTTTTAACACCTTGATAAATATAGAAAGTCAACCATGAACATCTATGGCAACTTCCCGACGGTGCGCATGCGTCGCATGCGCCGTGACGACTTTACGCGCAGGATGATGCGAGAGCATGTGCTCACTGCCAATGACCTGATATACCCCGTGTTCGTGATGGAGGGGTCCAAGAAGACCCAGGCGGTCCCTTCCATGCCGGGGGTGGAACGCGTGACCCTGGACAAGCTGCTGCCGGTCGCCGAACGCTGCCTGAAACTGAAGGTCCCGGTGCTGGCCCTGTTCCCTGTGATCGACGCCAAACTCAAGACACTGGATGGCAGGGAAGCAACCAATCCAAAGGGCCTGATCCCGCGCGTGGTCGCCCGTCTCAAGAAAGAATTTCCGGAACTGGGCGTGATGTGCGACGTCGCTCTGGACCCCTACACCAGCCATGGCCAAGATGGCGTAATCGACGCCAGCGGCTACATCCTCAACGACACCACGCTTGCGATTCTCGAAAAGCAGGCGCTTACTCAGGCCGCAGCCGGCGTAGACATTGTCGCCCCCTCGGACATGATGGACGGGCGCATAGGCCGCATTCGTTCCGCGCTCGACAAGAAGCAATTTATCCACACACGGATCATGGCTTATTCGGCCAAATACGCGTCTGGTTATTACGGCCCGTTTCGCGACGCCGTCGGTTCCGCCGCCAACTTGGGCAAGGGAAACAAGTTCACCTACCAGATGGACCCCGCCAACAGCGATGAGGCGCTGTGGGAAGTGGGGCTGGATCTGCAGGAAGGTGCCGACATGGTGATGGTGAAACCGGGCATGCCCTATCTCGACATCCTGCGACGGGTCAAGGACGAATTCAAGGCGCCGACTTTCGTCTATCAGGTGAGCGGCGAGTATGCGATGCTGAAGGCGGCGAGCATGAACGGCTGGATCAACGAGAAGATCTGCGCCATGGAAGCGCTGCTTGCGTTCAAGCGCGCCGGCGCCGACGGTGTGCTGACCTACTACGCGCTCGATGCCGCCCAGTGGCTTAAGGAGGTTTGAAGCCCCTCGGGCGTGACAGCCGGGGCGAAAGGCGCAGCCTTGGTTCGGTCGCTTTCCCTAGCCGAAAATAATCGCCACGCCGTGCGCCTCGGCCGCTCCCACCGCGACCGAGCCGTCGGGCATGCGCGTGGGATGCAAGCCACCGGCGCGCAAGGTGCGCTCTGCGAGCTCGCGATCGCCAACCCGGATGAACAGCGCCGCCATGCAAGGCTGGTGGCGCGCGCTGATCCATACGCCAGGCAGTCTTTTGGCCAGTGCGGGCTCGCTGGCGATGGCAATGGGGGTGTCGCCGGTATTGACCAGCAATCCCTCGTCTATGGCCCTGGCTTTGACGTCGAACAGGCGTTCGTAGGCCGCGGCGGTCGCGCTTACGTCGGCGCTGACAATTGCGAGTGCCGCCAGACCCGTCGCCGTATTGGCGTGCGTCTGGTACTCGGGTCGCCATACCACGTCGCGCGTGAAATGCTGGCACAGAAAGACCTGGCCGCCCGGGGTCTGCTCCAGGCCCAGCTGGGTGATGCGAAATGACGCGGTTTTCGGTCCCTGGGCCAACTGCACCGGGCGCGAAAAATCGACTGGTTCGGAAGGAGCGAGCGCCGCCGCCGTAAGTTCGCCAAACGCGCCACGCGCGTTGTCGGTTTTCAGCGCGACCGCCGCCAGACCGTCACCGACACGGGCGAAGTCATAATAGTATTCGCGGCCCGGCAGACGCTGCGGCACCATCAGCAACTCGAAATAATCCCGGCCGAACATGACGCAATGGTTCTGCGATCCCAGCGTATGATGCCCGCGGGGCGTTAGGGTAAAGCCCATGCGCCTGAACGTATCCTGGGCCGAATCCAGATCGCGCACGGCGATGACGACGTGGTCTATGCCCTTGATATGTTTTCTCACAGTTGTTCTCTTGTTCTGCGGACGCGCCATTATAATTGCCTTGGCGACTATTGCCGAGCGTAGCCAGGCGTTCCCCGATAGATGCCGCCGTGCACGGGCGTTCACAATGGAACACCATTGCAGAATTCATTTTGCAGCAAGCCAGCACAGGCAAACAGAGGGGCGGCACGCCCTCGCTTTTGAAATGAGTAAGTGGGCACTTCCTGTCTCTAAGAAAGGCAAAAAATGGCGGCTTTAGAGAAAATCCTGCAAATGCATGCTGAAATGGCGGAATGGCGCCACGAT